>NZ_JAYERP010000001.1:0-322187 GCF_034718895.1 Paenibacillus phoenicis
AAGAAAAACTTCCGCTAAACGCGGTCTGTCTACTTTGAATGTACGTCGATAGACGTTTTTCTTATATGTAAAAATCTAGATAAAACCTTTAATTCGTGAAGTGAAATGTATGCGCTTACCTACTATAATTTTCTATCAAAGGGGGTGATAGTTAAATGTTGGTAAAAGAGGCTCCAAGGTAGGTGATGCCCCAGGAAACGAAGCTTGACCTCGGTAAGAAGCAGGGAGCAAGAATTATTTTTGTTAGTCAAATCTATTTCTGAGGAGGAATGTTTGATGAAATTAAAAAAGAAGATGCTCACTTTACTCCTGACGGCTTCGATGAGTTTCGGTTTATTTGGGGCAACCTCGAGTGCAGCAACGGATTATTGGCAATATTGGACGGATGGCGGCGGAACGGTGAATGCGGTTAACGGGTCCGGGGGCAATTACAGCGTAACTTGGCAAAATAGCGGGAACTTCGTGGTCGGCAAAGGCTGGAGCGTAGGGTCGCCAAATCGGACGATCAATTACAATGCCGGCATCTGGGAACCTTCGGGGAACGGGTACTTGACCCTTTACGGATGGACTAGAAACTCGCTGATCGAGTATTACGTTGTCGACAGTTGGGGGACGTACCGGCCAACAGGTACTCACAAAGGAACGGTGAACAGCGACGGAGGCACCTACGATATTTATACGACCATGCGCTATAATGCGCCTTCCATTGATGGCACGCAGACGTTCCAACAGTTCTGGAGCGTGCGGCAATCGAAACGACCAACCGGCAGCAACGTCTCCATCACCTTCAGCAATCACGTGAATGCCTGGAGAAGCAAGGGCATGAACCTGGGCAGCAGCTGGTCGTACCAGGTCTTGGCGACGGAAGGCTATCAGAGCAGCGGAAGATCCAACGTCACGGTGTGGTAATGGTTCATCGCTAAATTTGGTCTCAAGGCCGTTCGGTTTGCCGCCGGCGGCCTTCACTGATCTTCAATCAAAGGGGAGCTGACCTTGAGGAAGCGATACATGAGCATGATCTTGTCCATCACCATCATGGTGCTGGTCTCCGCCTGCTCGCAGGCAGCAATGGGGAGACCGGAGCGGCAGAACGACTCCTTCGTGCTAGTTCAAGGCGGGAGCGTGAAGAACACCCGGTCTAATTTTTATGGCTCGAGCAGGGTACTGGCTGATTTTTATATCGGAAAATATGAAGTGACCCAGAGAGAATGGGTGGAAGTGATGGGCAGCAATCCGTCTCAGTTCCAAGGCGACCAATTGCCGGTGGAGATGGTGAGCTGGTACGACGTGATCGAGTATTGCAATCAGCGGAGCATAAAAGAGGGCTTGAAACCTTTTTACAATATAGATAAGCAAAAAATAGACCCCAACAATCAAAGCGAATACGATCCTGTGAAATGGACGGTCACCATCAATCCGGACGCGAACGGGTACCGGCTTCCGACGGAGGAAGAGTGGGAGTATGCAGCTGGGGGCGGGCAGCACAGCCAAAGCTATAAATACAGCGGAAGCTCGCGTGTGGACGATGTGGCCTGGTATTGGCGGAATGCCGGAGAGGAGTACCTGAGCGGGGACTGGAACTGGCCGATCATTGAGAGTAATCATAGCCGAACCCGGCCTGTTGGCGGCAAGGAGCCCAATGAGCTGGGGCTGTACGATATGTCTGGCAATGTGAGGGAATGGTGCTGGGATTGGTACGGGGACGAGGTGAACCAGAACTATAAGCGTGGCTCATTTCGCGTAGTGAAAGGCGGCGGCTGGATCGGCGATGTCAGCAGCAGCGAGGTGTCGTTTCGCGGCAAGTTTGAAGCGAGCGGCTTTGGCCCGGATCAAGGGTTCCGCCTGGCGCGCAACAAGTAGTTTGGCGAGGACGCTTGGCCTTATTTTGGAATTGAATCAAGCCCTTCTCACGTAGTAAGCTAGGGGAGAAGAACCCATACGGGATGAAGGGAGCTGGCTCCATAAATGAAGCTGGAAACGGTGATGCAGGAGCTTGAGGCACTCGGTAAGGAGCGCCTGAAAAAAATGTACATGTCCAACGGCGCGCGGGAGCCGCTGTTTGGTGTAGCCACAGGAGAAATGAAGCCGCTGTTCCGGCAGATCAAGATCAATCAGCCCTTGGCTGAGGAGCTTTACGCGACGGGGAATTACGATGCGATGTATTTTGCGGGGATGATTGCGGATCCGAAGGCGATGACGCATGCGGATTTTGATCGCTGGATCGAGGGGGCGTATTTCTATATGCTGTCGGACTTCGTGGTTGCCGTCACCTTGGCGGAGGCGGATATCGCCCAGGAGGTGGCCGACCAGTGGATCGCCAGCGGGGACGAGCTGAAGATGTCGGCGGGTTGGAGCTGTTACTGCTGGCTATTGGGGAGCCGGCCGGACAGCGAATTTGACGAGGGCAAGTTCGCCGGCATGCTGGAAACGGTGAAGAACTCGATTCACGATGCGCCCGAGCGTACGAAGTCTGCGATGAATAACTTTGTTTACACCGTCGGGGTTTCTTACCGGCCACTCCACACTCAAGCGGTGGAGACCGCCCAGGCGATCGGCCCGGTCGAGATGAAACGGGGGAAGAAGAAAAGCGCCATTCTGAACGCTTCGGAAAGCATTCAAAAAGCGCTGGATCGCGGGCAACTGGGCTTTAAGCGGAAGTATGTGCGGTGTTGAGATTGGCGGGGAGGGGACACGGAGCTGGTAGCTGTGGGCGTTAGTCCACCGGGTGCATTCTATATGAAAAATCGAATACAATCGGCTAAATTCGGCGATATCGGCGAAATGTATTCGAAAAATCATACAGAATTGGGCCTGATGCGGGTGAAATCGAGCTACAACGGTTTCCCATTCAACGTCGGCGGGTCCTCGGGCTTCATCTCGGGACCGAAATCGTCCGTCGCTGCGGCAGGGTTGCCGTCCTGGTTCCAGGCGTCTTTCGTCATGAAGGCGCCTTTTCGGCCTTCGTTGGTGGAGTCCTTGGCCTTGGCCCGCTGCAGCTGAGTGTAGTCCTCATTTTTGCTCATCTTAGGCACCTCCTTAGGTTTCGTGTATCGTGGGTGGTTATTTAGTATTCCCAAAGATCATTTCCTCAAAAAAGAAAATCCGCCAAAGCTCGAACTCCTTGGAGTCCAAGCCTTGACGGGTCCCTATCTCATGATCGTTCAGCTTATTGCGCCTTCACGAACTCGGCCGCCTTCACGCCGGCCTGACGTCCGAAAATGATAATATCGGCCACGGAGTTGCCGCCGATCCGGTTATCCCCGTGCAACCCGCCGGTAACTTCGCCAGCGGCAAACAGACCTGGGATCGGGTTGCCTTCTTTGTTCAATACTTCTGTGTTGGTGTTGATTTTCACGCCGCCCATGGTGTAGTGGATGCCGGGAGCAATTTTGATGGCATAGTACGGTGCGCCGGACAAATCGTTATCCATCCCGGTGGTTCTGCCGAATTCGGCGTCATTTTGATTCTGAACAGCCGCGTTCCAAGTTTCTAACGTTTGCGCCAAAGCATTTGCCGGTACACCCATCTTTTCGGCCAAAGCTTCAATCGTGTCGCCCTGGAGTACAATGCCCATCTTCTCATATTGTTGGATCGCTTTAGCTCGGGATTTCACACCGAAATCAAAGACAAGGTAGGCGGACTTCTCAGGCAGGGCATTGATCGCGTTGGTCACTTTATCGCGCGTGTCCATTTCATTAAAGAAACGCTTGCCTTCGCTGGAAACAAGGATCGCGCCTTCGCCGCGCACGGCTTCACCGATCAGATAAGATTTCTCCTGTTGAACAGTCGGGTGAACCTGGATCTGATCCATATCAACGGTAACGCCGCCCAATTTCTCAATCATCGTAATGCCGTCGCCGGTGCTGCCAGCTTGGTTGGTCGTGACATATCCCTTTAAGTCCGGTCTAAACTGCGTGATCATTTCCGGATTGGCCCCGTAACCGCCGGTCGCCACGATGACGGCTTTGCCGGTAATCGTTTTTTCTTCGGTATCGTTCAGGACCACCTTCACGCCGTTGACTTTGCCGTCTTGCTGAGTAATCTCCTTGACATTGGCGTTGACGAACAACGGAATGCCTTGTTCTTCAACGTTTCGGACCAGGCCGTCCACCAGGTATTGTCCCACGGCGGAGCCGTCTTCCGGACGGTGCGTGCGTTTTTCGCTCATGCCGCCCGTAATCGTGAGGTTATTCAACCGAATGCCAATGGAATCGAGCCAATCGATCGCGCCTGCGGAATGGTCAACGAAGAAACGCAACAGTTCGGTATCATTTGTATTGTGGCCACCTTTTAGCGTCTCTTCATAGAACTTGTCGTTGCTGTCTTCAATGCCTTGTTCCTTTTGGAATTTCGTCTCCGAGGCGTTCATGCCGGAGGACGATTTCGTCGTGTTACCGCCGGCCACCGGCATTTTCTCGAAGATAACGGGGTTCATACCGTTGGCTTTCGCTTCGAGTGCTGCGGTCATGCCAGCACCGCCTGCGCCGATGATAATGATATCGTAGCTGTCCTTCAATTGATCGTGAGGCGTATAGCTTTTTTCGGATGCGCCGGCTACGGCTTCGGCTTCGTTTTCTTTGGCTTTGTCCGTCTGTCCGCCAGCCTGCGTCTGGTTCTGATCCTGAGCCTGGTTCTGAGGCTCATTCCCATTGTTGCCGCATCCCGCGATGACAAGCATCAAGGATAAGACGAGAATGAGTGCTGCTGTAACTTTCTTTTGCATGATAAACCCTCCACTTCTGTCTATATCGGGGTGCTGTTTCTCTTTCGTTCCCCTTGGAGAGGATAACATAAGGGCATACCATAGTAAGTGAACCATTTCACAATTCGACAAATTTTGATATCCCAGCGTCCGGTACCCAGCGTCCGGTAAAAACAAAAAGGCAACTCCGTCAGCCAGGTTAAATTGGCTTGGCGGAATTGCCTTTATTTTTGCATGATCTATACAGCTTCCATCTTCTGCGCGGTATACAAGCGGTAGTACAGACCACGTTTGGCCATCAGCTCATCATGCGAGCCGGATTCGGCAATCCCCTTGTCGGAGACATACATGATGCGGTCGCAGTTCTTCACCGTCGACAGCCGGTGCGCGATGATGAACGAGGTGCGTCCCTTGAGCAGCTCGTTTAAGCCTTGCTGAAGCAGGCGCTCCGTCTTGGCGTCGATCGAGGAGGTCGCTTCGTCCAGGATCAGAATGCGCGGATCGGCCAGCAGCGTCCGGGCGAACGAGATGAGCTGCCGCTGTCCTTGGGAGAGCTTCGAGCCGCGTTCGTTCACCTCGGTGTAGTACCCTTGCTCAAACTCGCGGATGAACTCGTCCGCGCAGACCGTTTTGGCCGCGGCGATGACTTCCTCCTCGGTGGCGTCCAGCTTGCCGTATCGGATATTATCCATGATCGTACCCGAGAAAATAAAGCTATCCTGCAGCATTATCCCCATCTGGCTGCGCAGCGACTTCAACGTCACTTGAGAGATGTCGTGACCATCGATCAGAATCGCGCCTTCGCTCACATTATAGAAGCGCGAGATGAGGTTGACGACCGTGGTCTTGCCCGCGCCCGTCGGTCCGACGAGGGCGATGCTTTCCCCGGCTTTTACCTCGAAGTTCAGGTGCTCCAGAATGTTCAGGCCTGGATCGTAAGCAAACGTAACGTCTTTGAATTGGACGTTGCCCTGCACCGGCGGCAAAGCCTTCGCCCCCGGGACATCGCTGACCGTCACCGGTTCATCCATCGTTTCGAAGATCCGTTCCAGATAAGCGACGGCGTTAATGAAGTTGTTATACAGCTGGGACAGGTTCAGGATCGGTTGCCAGAAGCGGGCCGCATAGTTACTCATCGCAAGGATGACCCCGAAGGTCACGCCTTCCGGACCCATCGCAAGCAAGCCAACCATATAGATCAGCGTCGTGACGATCGTCGCCAGGTTGTCGACGGAGAACGGGATCAGGGCGTTGTAGCGAAGCGCCCGCATCCATTCCTTGCGGTAGTTGCCGGCCAGGCGGGTAAAGATGCCTTCGTTATGCTTCTCGCGGGAGAAAATTTGCGTCACGCCAATCCCGCTGATGCTCTCCTGCAAATACGCGTTCATGTTGGAGCTTTTGTTGGAAACAGCCTGCCATGCCCGGCGCTGCCGGGTTTTGATCAGCAGCATAACGCCGAGGAACACCGGCAATCCGGCCAAGGTGACGAACGACAACCGGACATCCAACGCAAACATAAACACAGCGATAAAGATCAAATTGACGATCTCCAAAATAAAGTTGATGATCCCGTTGGACAAAACGTCCGATACGGCGTTGACGTAGTTGACGACGCGGATCAGGATTTTCCCTTGCGGGCGGTCGTCGTAATATTTAAACGGCAGCTGCTGCAGATGCTTGAACAGATCCGTACGGATATCGAAGATGATATCCTGGCCGACCCGGGTCATGATCCGGGAGCGGATCGTCGCCAGCTCGACGCTGACCACGATCGTGAGCAGCATCAGCGCAGACCACCCGACCAGCGCACCAAACGCTTTCTCCGGAATCGTCACGTCCACAACGTGTTGAATAATGAGCGGCGCCGACAGCGCGATTGCAGCCGACAAGGCGCTCAGCACAAACGCGATGATCATCGGCTTCTGCTGTTTTCGGATGTACACCATGGCACGTTTGAAGTGCTTTATGTCAAAAGGAGACTCCAGATTCTCATCCACATCGAACTTATTTCTGGCCATGGGCGCTCACCGTCCTTCCGATCCCTTCATTTTGAAGCATAAATACATCGTAATAATAGCCGCGTTTCGCGAGCAATTCCGCATGGGTGCCTTCCTCGATCAGCCGTCCGCCGTCCAGGATCAGAATGCGGTCCGCTTCGGCCGTGGTCGACACGCGCTGGGCAATGATCAGCTTCGTGCACGGGAAGTTCAGCTCGCGCAAGCTCTTCTGGATATGCTCCTCGGTTTCCAAGTCAACCGCGGAGGTGGTGTCGTCGAGGATCAGAATCGGTCGGCGCACCGCCAGCGCCCGGGCCAGCGCAATCCGCTGCTTCTGACCGCCGGATAAGCCGACGCCGCGTTCCCCAACGATGGTGTCATACCCTTCCGGCATTTTCGTAATAAAATCATGCGCAGCAGCGAGCCGGGCATACTCTCTCGTTTGTTCCTCCGGCAGTTCGGGATCGCCGTAAGCGATATTTCCGTCGATCGTATCGGAGAACAGCAGCACGTCCTGGGTCGCGATGCCGATGTTGCTGCGGAGCTCATCGAGCTCCAGGTCGCGGACGTCCACGCCGTCAACCAACACTTGCCCGTCGGATACGTCGTAAAAGCGGGGGATCAGGTTTACGAGCGATGTTTTGCCCGAACCGGTTGAGCCCATAATGGCGATCGTTTCCCCCGGATTCACCGAGAAGCTGATATCGTGAAGCACTTCATTGCTGTCATATTTGAAGCTGACATGCTTGAATTCGATCCGTCCTTCGTAACGGCGCTTTTCGATCGCTTTGTGCTCGTTTACGATTTTTGGTTTGGCGTAATAAATTTCTACAATTTTACTTAAGCTGGCGAAGAAACGTTGAATATCGTTAATGATAATGCCGATGTTGCGCATCGGGTTGGATACGGCCCAGATCAATGCGGAGAACGCGGAAAATTCCCCGAAGGTAATCCGTCCCTGCATGACAAAATATCCGCCAGCCAGCATCAGGATCACGTTAAACGCTTGTGCGAACGTCTCCAGATACGGGAAGTAGTCCAGCCACACGAGCGCGGCTTTCTTGTTCGCTTCTGAGAAGTGAATGTTCTTGTCGGTGAACTTCTCAATTTCAAATTCTTCACGGGCAAAGGCTTTAACGACGCGGTTCCCCGAGATGTTCTCTTGGGTGATCGTGTTCAGTTGGGACAACCGCTCGCGCAGATCCACGTACATTGGACGGACCTTTTTCGCGAAGATGTAAGCCACGATGAAGATCGGAGGCGCCAAGATCAGCAGCCACAGCGTCAACACAGCATCAATTGTGAAAAAATAAGCGACGGCCGCAACAAAGATCGTCACCGATTCAATAATCGTCTTGATAATCCACGCCATCGAGTGCCGCACCATGTCCAGGTCCCCGGTCATCTTGGTCATGAGGTCCCCGGTCCGGTTATGGTCATAGTACTCCATATCCTGGCCTTGGATTTTGTTGTAGAGGTAGATGCGGACTTTGTACAGCATATTTTGCGAAGCCTGCTCGTATTGCATCGTCGTCAAATAAGCAAGCCCCGTCCGCAGCAGAGAGAAACCAATCATCCCCAAGCAGAGCATGATCAGCAGTCCCCGTTGCTGCGATAAATTTTCCATCGCATGTTCACCTGTGATAAACGTGTCGACAATGCGTTGGCCTATGTACGGATTGATAATCATGAGCGAGGAGCCCACGACGGAAAGCACCAGCGCCGTGATATATCTGGCCCGGTTGCCCTCCAAATTCTGCCACAGCCATTTGAGTTCAAACAATTCTGATCACCCGTTTCTGTTTGTTGTTGCAAGCTGTCAAATGCAACCCCGTTTTCGCAAATCATCGTGATTATACCACAACCGTTCACAGGTAAAACCCGCATATTCCAGCGTGTTGTCACGTAGGTTAGCGTTTTCGTGATGGGATCGCCTCTTTGCTTTTATTTCGGTAAAATCTTTAGAATATGAAGTGAATAGCTCCGATTTTGCAGGCCGATATGAAAAAAAGTGAAGGAGGGATTGCCATGGTCGAAGATATCGTCATCGTACCGTTAACCGCTGAAGATCGAGAGGAAGCCTGCCGGTTATTCGAGCAGACGATTCCAGAGGCGTTTGCCGCGGAAGGGCTTGGACATTTAATAGAAGATATCCGCGAGGAAATTGAGGGGAAAATCCAGCTGGTGGACGCAGCGCTTGGGGCTGCACCTGGCTTTGATTCACGCGGGGATGGGCCACAAGCGGTGGAGAGCCCTGTCTTTTTCCTCGCTGCGAAGATCGCTCGGGAGGTGGTCGGCATCATTTCCTTTGGCCCTTGCGGGAAGGAAATCAGGGAATGTACCCAGCACGCGTTGGACGATGTTGGCGAGCTGGGGAGCTTGTACGTGCTGTCCGCCTATCAAGGACAAGGCATCGGATCGGCTTTGATCGAGGCGATGGCGAAGGCGCTGCGGGAGCGGGGCATCGAGCGGTTCTGCCTCGACAGCGGCTACAAGCGGGCGCAGCAGAAGTGGCTTCGCAAGTTCGGTGAGCCTTATGCCGTGGCCAAGGATTACTGGGGGCCGGGGCAAGACCATATGGTATGGTTGTGTCAGGTGGAGGACTACGTGGTGCGCAGGTAGGGTTTCCGACTTCACTCGGTGCTGAAATAAGGGTAAAAAGTGGTCTTATTCTTCAAAATCAACACGTTCCTCGTAAAATAAGGCCCTAAAATGGCCTTATTGATCTCAAATCGGGCCAATACGGGACATTTCAGCCTCTTTTCCTCCAAATAAGACCCTAAAAGGGCCTTATTTTCTTCATGGAGTGCAAAAGGGCGGAAATAACGCCACAAAAGGGCCTTATCGGAATGCTCTGCCGAAATGAGAACGGTCGGCCATCGCGCATGCACCGAACCGGTCCGATCCAACTCTCCATTTGCCGGGTTACCTGTGAAGTGTTATATTGGTAAGATTGGTGGAACGAGCTTCAAGCCTTGGGCACTTCCTGCCAAAATTAGCGATTCCGGCAGTAAGGCCGGCAAGGAGTTATTATGCAATTTAAAGAACTGAACCTGATCCCTTCGATCTTAAAAGCGTTGGAGCAGGAAAATTATACGGCACCTACGCCGATTCAACAACAAGCGATCCCGCCGATACTCAGCGGCCAAGACTTGCTGGGTTGCGCGCAGACCGGTACGGGGAAAACCGCAGCATTTGCCATCCCTACACTGCAGTTGCTGCATAAGGATGGCGCCCCGCGTGCAGGCCGGCGGAACATCCGCGCGCTTGTGATCACGCCAACCCGCGAGCTGGCGCTGCAGATTTACGAAAATTTTTGCACCTACGGCAAGTACCTGCCTCTGAAATGCGCCGTCATCTTTGGCGGCGTGTCGCAGAAACCTCAGGAGGCCGCGCTGCAAAAGGGCGTAGACATTCTGGTGGCCACGCCCGGAAGGCTGAACGATCTCATGCAGCAGAAGCTGATCGATCTGAAGAACGTGGAGCTCCTGATTTTGGATGAAGCGGATCGCATGCTGGATATGGGCTTTATCCACGACGTCAAGAAGATCATCGCCAAGACACCGTCCCAGCGGCAAACCTTGCTCTTCTCCGCCACGATGCCAGATGCGATCGCGCAAATGGCCGATTCCATCCTGAGAAATCCCGTCAAGGTGGAGATTACGCCGGTTTCCTCAACGGTGGACACCATCGGGCAGTATCTGTATTACGTGGACAAGGGCAACAAGAGGGATCTGCTGATTCATCTTTTGAAAGACCCGTCCATCGAATCCGCCATCGTCTTTACGCGGACCAAGCATGGGGCGGACCGGTTGGTGCGCCACTTAACGAAGGCGCAGGTCAGCGCCAAAGCCATCCATGGCGACAAATCGCAAGGCGCTAGGCAGACGGCTTTGCAAGATTTCAAGAATCGCACCTTGCGCGTCCTGGTTGCTACCGATATTGCGGCACGGGGCATCGACATCGACGAGTTGTCCCACGTCATCAACTATGAGCTGCCGAATATTCCCGAAACATACGTCCACCGGATCGGGCGGACCGGCCGGGCCGGACAAAGCGGCGTCGCCATTTCGTTCTGCGATTTTGACGAGAAGCCGTACCTGGCCGATATCGAGAAATTGATCGGAAAGCGGATCCCTGTCATTAAGGAGCACCCTTATCCGATGCAGCAGACCGCCTTAGCTCCAAAGCCGGTGCAGCCGGCAAGGGAGTCCAAGAAGCGCACGGAATCCTTGAACACCAAACGTGTAAGACAATCCCGCTAAATGAAGAAGGAGTTGCACCTCCCATCTTGATGATGGTACAGGGCAACTCCTATTCTTGTAGGTCTTCCTAAGGCTCATTCCCCGCCCGACAACAACTTCAGCAGCTTCTGCGGAATGTTGAACTTCTGGTTGTCGATAAGCAACTGGAACTCTTCGGAGGCTTCGACTTGGTGAGCGTGCTTGATTTCCTCCATTTCCTGCTGCAGCTGTTCCATTTTCAAGTCCAGCTCGTAGGCGGTGTCGGCGGCGTTCTTGAGATCCTGGAGCAGACGATCCGGTACGGACTCGTTGTATTTATAGAAAATTTTGTGCTCCAGACTGGCCCAGAAATCCATGGCAATGGTGCGGATCTGAATTTCGACGCACACCATTTCCTCGCCGTCTGACATGAACACCGGCACTTCGACCAGCATGTGCAGGCTTTTGTATCCGTTCGGCTTGGGGTTCTTGATGTAATCTTTGATCGTAAGGATCTTCAGGTCCTTCTGCGCCTGCAGCATTTCGCTGATCCGGTAAATGTCCGAGATAAACGAACAGGTGATGCGAATGCCGGCGATGTCGCGGATACTGCGCTTGATATCCTCTAAGGAGGAAGCGCCGCCTTTGCGGTACAGCTTCTTCATGATGCTTTCCGGAGACTTGATTCTAGACTTCGTATGCTCGATCGGATTGTAGTCGTGGAGAAGCTGAAACTCCTCCTGCAAAATTTCGATTTTTGTCTCCACCTCGTGGAGAGCAAATTTGTACATCATCATAAATCGGGTCAACGACTTCTGCAAGGCCTTCATTTGCTCTAAGGGGTTCACAAAAGATTGATTTATCATTAGGGGCTCCGTCCTTTAACATTGTTCATCACATGATTTCCATTTCCATTATAGCTTAGGAGACAGGCCAGATGCCAGAAAGGGGGATATCATGAGCGAACGCCCCTGATTGATTGTACTTACGAGGTTTGCAGCAGGGGCAACGCGTCCGTCAATTGGATCTTATACGATTTGACCAGGGTCTCCCCATTGGTGGTATCAGCTTCGTAAGCCCGTTCGAATCCGAGGCTCTCATACAGCTTCACCGCAGCGGCCATCATGTCCGACGTATGTAGGTACAGCGTGCGGGCGCCCAGCTCCAGGGATCGGCGGGCGGCCTCACGAATAAGCTGCTTTGCAATTCCGCGTCTGCGGGCATAGGGGGATACGGCGAGCAGCCGGATGATGGGGGATTGGATGCCTAGGTCCGATCTCCCATAGGCCGCTTCCGAGTTCAGGAACAGCTGCACGCTGCCCACGATGTCTCCGTTAAGCTCGGCGACAAGGCGGGCATAAGGGCCGTTGCCGTAGACAGAGCTTCGGATGTTCTCGCGATATTCCTCCCACCGCTCACGGGGCATATCAAACGCATATTGCCGGTAAGCTTCCAGCATCACCTTGGCAATTTGTTCCCGTTCATCCTCCCGGGCATCCCGGATTAACACTTCCTGCTCTAAACGGCTCATCTCTCCAACACTCCTTATCGAAGTAATTCATTTAACATCCCAATCAGGTGAAGTGAAATCAGTATAGACTAAATACCGACTAACCGCATCGGAATATAAAAATATTTACACAGACATTAAAAAATTCTATATCGAACGATTGACAAAAAGTGGCGGGCTCCCTAAGATTAAGGATAATTTTAATAAAACCGCCTATATAGATTGGTATAGTAAGAAATATAGAGTAATTAGGGGAGGGATCTTTTTGAACATCGATCATATTGAGGCGTTTGTATACATCAATCACTACGGCAGCTTCAACAAAGCGGCGGAGGTGTTATTTCTTTCGCAGCCGACGGTGACCGCGCGGATTCAATCGCTGGAGCGGGAGCTGGATTGCCGATTGTTCGATCGCTTGGGGAAACAAATCCAGCTGACGGAGAAGGGAAAACAATTTCTGCCTTATGCCCAGCAAATCCTCCAGATCTACCAAAAGGGAAAACATCATCTCCATTCCCGGCCGGGTACCCCTGAGGAGCTTCGGATTGGCAGCACCGTTTCCGTGTCCAACTATTTAATGCCGCACCTGCTCGTGCTTCTGCATCAACGCTTTCCGCTGATCAACTTCAAGGTGACAACCGGTCCGACTGACGTTCTGGCAGGCAAGCTGGCGGCCAAGGAAATCGATGTGGCATTTGCACGCAAGCAGATGAGTCCGTCGTTCCAATCCTATCCTTTCTATGATGATCCGATCCGGCTATACGTGTATAAGGATCACCCGCTTGCCGCTGCCGGAAGTGCATCCATCCGCGACATCCGGCGGGAACCGCTGGTGTTCTTCGAATGCGGCTCCCTCGACTGGATGCGAATTCACCGCGCGTTCGAAAGCCTGGAGCAGCCGCCAAACATCGTGTTTCAAGTCGATAATGCCGAGACTGCGAAGAAGCTTGTGATCAGCCGGGCCGGCATCTGCTTTCTCCCTGGGTTGTCCGCCAGACAAGAAGTGCAGGAGGGAATCCTCGTGCCGGTAGACATCCTTGAGACGGCAGGCGTTTCTTTACAAACCCACCTTATCTCCCTCAGCGGTGAAAACAACGTGTTTTTGGACGCTTTGTTAGAGCTAGGCGCTTCTCCTATCGACGATTTGCATGTACCCATAGAAAAACTCGATTAGACGTGTAACAAAAATCACAGTAAAGTAGTGTCAACATAATCCTGACTAAACTTATAGGGATTGTAAAACAAAGATCACCGTGAATAAGGAAGGGGTTAGAGACATGAAGAGATGGTTAAGTGCAGCGGCCGTACTGGTGTTAGCGGGGGCGCTGGCAGGATGCGGAGCGGGAGCGTCCGGCGGGACGGAAGCGAAGGATACGGCGGCGAGTGCGGACACGGGGGAAGTGAAGAAAATCATCGTAGGGACGGGCACAGGCTTTCCGAAAGTATGCTTTATCGACGAGAACGGGAAATTAACCGGATTTGACGTTGAGCTGGTCCGCGAGATCGATCAGCGTCTTGAGGAATATGAATTCGAGTTCCAGACCCAGGAGTTTTCCAACCTGCTGCTGAGCTTGGAGACGAAGAAGATCGATTTTGTCGCTCATGAGATGGAGAAGAACCCGGAGCGGTCCGAGAAATACCTGTTTAACAAAGAGCCCTACGCGCACTGGAGAAATAAGATCATCGTCGCGAAAGACAACAATACGATTCATTCCTTGGATGATTTGAAGGGGAAGAAGGTGTTGACCTCACCAACCAGCGCGCAGGCACAAATTTTGGAGAACTACAACAAGGAAAATAACAATGCTATCGAGATCGTGTACCAGAGCGGTGCAGCCAACGATACGGTCAGCCAAATCACTTCCGGCCGCGTCGAAGCCACATTGGGAGCGGACTTCTCGCTGTCGCTGATCGATCCTCAAGGCAAGCTGAAGACGACCGGGGAGGAGCTGTCACAAGCCGATATTCTCTTCGTCTTCCGCAAAGACGATCCGGAGGGACAGAAGCTGGCGGATGCGATCGACGGGGTCATCAAGGAATTGAAGGCGGATGGAACCTTAGGCAAGCTGAGCAAGGAATGGCTGGGAGAAGACTTCACTAGCTAATCAACAAGGCGGGAAAGGAGGGAGATTTTCATGGGGGCACCGTTTGATTTTTCTTTCGTGATCAGCGCCTTTTCGAAGCTGTGGTCGACGCTGGGCGTCACCTTGCTGATTGTGGGCGGGTCGCTGCTGACGGGAATGATCGTCGGGTTTGTGATCGCGTTCCCCCGGCTGTATCGGATTCCGGTGTTGCAGCAGTTTTCGAAGGTATATGTCTCTTTTTTCAGAGGGACGCCGATCTTGATCCAATTGTTCCTGTTCTACTATGGCTTGCCGGAGCTGTTGAAGCTGGTCCACCTGGATATCTCCCGAGCGCCCGTGTTGTTCTTCGTCATTTTGACCTACGGCCTGCACACCGGAGCCTTTATGTCGGAGATGATCCGCGCTTCGGTGACGGCCGTGGATCGGGGACAGGTCGAAGCAGCCTATGCGATCGGGATGAAGGGGCATCAAGCATTCACCCGAATTGTATTGCCGCAAGCGTTGGCGGTGGCGGTGCCGGTCTTCTCCAATATGGTGATTGCCTTGTTGAAGGATACTTCGCTGGCGTTTACCCTTGGCGTCATGGAACTCACCGGCAAAGCCCAGACGCTTGGCGCGCTTACTCAGCATTTTATTGAAGCGTATTTGGCTCTGGCGTTCATCTATTTGGTCGTGAGCTTCACATTAGAGAAGCTGCTGCGGGCCGCCGAACGGCGTTTGCTGAAGCATGAGCAGACGGATGGGGCGGAGAGAAGGAGGTTCCGGATCGAGCGGAAGCCATCGCTTCGGGCCATGTTCGCCGGGATCGGCGCGGAGAAAGGAGGCGCAAAACTATGAAAATCGACCCTTCGTTTATCTGGACGGCCTTCGTTCAGCTGTTATCGGCGATTCCCACCACCTTAATGATCACTGCCGTGTCCGTCTCGGTTGGGTTTGTCATTGGCGTGATCACCGCGCTGTTCCGGCTGTATCGGGTTCCTGTGCTGGGGCAAATCTCCACCGCTTATGTCACCTTTATTCGCGGAACGCCCATGCTGACGCACTTATTGCTGATTTACTTCGGGTTGCCGGTCATTATTGACGGCTTATCGGAGGGGTTCGGCTGGGGCTTTAAGTCCGCCTCCATTCCGATGATTGCTTTTGCCTATATTTCCTTTTCTATCACGGCCGGGGCTTATATGTCCGAGGTCGTCCGCTCGGGGCTGCTGGCGGTGAACCGCGGGCAGCTCGAAGCAGCCTATTCCATCGGGATGACGACGTTTCAGGCGCTGCGGCGGATCGTGTTCCCCCAGGCGCTGGCGTTCAGCCTGCCGAACCTGTCCAACTCGGCGATCGGGATGCTGCACGGGTCGACGCTGGCTTTTACCGTATCCGTCGTGGATATTAACGCGAAAGCGCAAATCGTTGCCTCGACCAACTGGAAGTTTTTTGAGGCCTATGTTGCGGCGGCGTTGATTTTCTGGGGGCTGACCGTCCTGATCGAACGGCTCACGGCGCGGCTCGAGAAACGAATCCAACTTTACAATCGGGGGGGAGTGGCATGATTCAGCTTCGTCAATTATCCAAGTCTTTTGGGCGCCAGCAGGTCTTAAAATCGATTGATCTGACGGTGAACCAAGGCGATGTCGTAGTCATTCTGGGACCAAGCGGCTCCGGCAAAACGACGCTGCTGCGATGCATCAACTATCTGGAGAAGCCCAGCGGCGGCGAGATTGCCATCGGCGATTACCGGGTGAACTGCAGCCGCGCGACCAAGAAAGACATTCATGCCCTCCGGCAAAAGACGGCGATGGTGTTTCAGCAATATAACTTGTTTCGGCACAAGACGGCGCTGGAGAACGTGATGGAAGGCTTGGTGATCGTCAAAAAAATACCCAAGGAAGAAGCCAAAGCCCGCAGCATCGCTTTGCTGGAGAAGGTGGGGCTGGCCGGTAAGCTGGACGCTTATCCAAGCCAGCTGTCCGGAGGCCAGCAGCAGCGGGTGGGCATTGCCCGAGCACTGGCGCTTGAGCCGGAGGTTATTTTATTTGACGAACCTACGTCGGCGCTGGACCCGGAGCTGGTTGGCGAAGTGCTGGAGGTCATTCGCAAGATTGCCAAGGAAGGGATCACGATGATCGTCGTGACCCATGAGATGGGGTTTGCCCGGGATGTGGCCAACCACGCCGTATTTATGGACGGCGGCGTCATCGTGGAAGAAGGGAGCCCGGCGGAGCTGCTGTATCATCCGCGTGAAGAGCGGACGAAGCAGTTTCTGAAACGGATTACCCCTGAGCCGAGCTATAGCATTTAAGCATTTAGGATTTAGGAGGCGAAAGAGAGATGGGACTCACGATTAGCGTGTTGGATCAAAGCCCGGTTTACCCGGGGGAGAGTGCGGAGCAGGCGTTTAAGCATACCGTATCGCTGGCCCGCAAATCCGAGGAGCTGGGGTTCCGGCGGTTTTGGGTGTCTGAGCATCATGATTCGGAGCAGGTGGCCGGTTCCTCGCCCGAGGTGCTGATTTCCTACCTTCTGGCGAAAACGAGCACGATCCGGATCGGCTCCGGCGGCGTGATGCTCCAGCATTACAGCCCATATAAGGTGGCGGAAAATTTCAACGTGCTGGCTTCTCTGGCGCCGGGGCGGGTCGACCTTGGCGTTGGCCGGGCTCCAGGAGGTTTGCCGAAGAGCACGCAGGCTTTGCAGCAAGGTGTAAGGGAATCGGCGACCCTGACGGACAAAATCGTGGAGCTGCGCAAATACGTGCAGAACCGCCTGGAGGCGGACCATCCGCTGGCCGGATTGCGCGCGGCCCCGCTCCCGGCGGAGGCTCCTGAGCTCTACGTGCTTGGGGCGAGCGTGGATAGTGCGCAAATCGCTGCAGGACTAGGCTTGCCTTATGTGTTTTCCTTGTTTATTAACGGGGATCCGGCGATTGCGCTCAAGGCGATCCAAACCTACCGGGAGAGATTTGAGGCGTCCCACGGTACCGAGCCTCAAGTCATCCTGGCGTTGTCCGTCATCGTCGCCGAATCTGAAGCGGAAGCCGCCGAGCTTGCCGGCAATCAGAAGGTTGTGAAGGTGCGGCTCGCCAGCGGCAAATTGGTGACGCTTGGCACACGGGAGCAAGCGGAAGAGTTCGGCCGTCAGGCCGGAGAGCCCTATACGATCGAGGAGCAGGAGCCTTGGATTGTTAAAGGGACCAAGGCAACGGTCCGGGAGCAGCTGTTCGCGCTGCAGAAGGACACCGGCATCGAGGAAGTGATTGTCACCAGCAATATCACGCCTTTCGAGAAGCGAGTCCGCTCCTTTGAGCTGCTTCGCGAAGCATTAGTCGAAGTGACGGTGGAGGCGTAACATGTCTAACGATACTTATACGACTCAAGAGTTGTCCGGTACAGCGGCAGAGCGGTTCGTAGAGATTCGCCGGGAGTTGCACCGGTACCCGGAACTGTCAAACGAAGAGTTCGAGACGACCCGTCAAATTCGCGGCTGGCTGGAGGAAGCGGGCATCCGGATCCTGGACATTCCGCTGACAACGGGGCTGGTAGCCGAGGTTGGCGGGCTCCAGGGCGGGCCGGTGATCGCGCTTCGGGCGGATATCGACGCACTGCCGATTCAGGAGGAGACGGGACTCCCGTTTGCTTCGGCGAATCCCGGCAAGATGCACGCCTGCGGGCATGATTTCCATACTGCCGCCCTGATCGGTACGGCGTATGCGTTGAAAGCGCGGGAGGCAGAGCTGAAGGGCACGGTCCGGCTGATCTTCCAGCCAGCCGAAGAGAAGGCCAAAGGCGCGCGGCAAGTCATCGCCAGCGGGGCGCTCGACGGGGTGCAGGCGATCTTCGGCATGCACAATAAGCCCGATCTTCCCGTCGGGACGATCGGGATCAAGAGCGGCGCGCTTATGGCCGCCGCCGATGGCTTTGTTGTAGAGGTCGCCGGACGGGGGACCCACGCTGCCGTGCCGGAAGCCGGCAACGATCCGATCGTCACCGCCGCGCATCTCGTGACGGTGCTGCAATCGATTATCAGCCGGAACGTTGGTTCCCTGGAAAGTGCCGTCATCAGCGTCACGAAGCTGCACAGCGGCACGGCGTGGAACGTCGTCCCTGAAACAGCGCTGCTGGAGGGCACGATCCGCACCTTTGATGAAGAGGTACGGCGGCGGGTGCTGCAGCGCTTCGAAGAGGTGGTTCAAGGAGTGGCGGCTGCATTTGGCACGACAGCTTCCGTCCGCTGGATCGAAGGGCCGCCGCCCGTGCTGAACGATCCCAAGCTGGCGGAGCTTGGGCTGGCGGCCGCAGAGGCGGCGGGGTATCAGGGCATCATGCCGGTTCCGTCGCCGGCAGGAGAGGATTTTTCGTGGTATCAACGGGAAGTTCCGGGGCTCTTCGTCTTTATGGGGACGGATGGGCCGCAGGAATGGCATCATCCAGCCTTTGATCTTGACGAGCGGGCGATTCCGGTAAGCATCGGCTTCTTCACGAAGCTGGCGGAGCTGGCATTGGAGGAGCTGGCACGGGATAACCGACGGAAGGAAGGCGCGTCCCGATGAGCACGCCCGCCGTTTATGACGTCATCGTCGTTGGCGCAGGCTCCATGGGGATGAGCGCCGGGTACTATTTGGCCCGTAAGGGGCTGCGAACGCTGCTGATCGATGCTTTTGATCCGCCGCACCGGGAAGGCAGCCATCACGGCGAACCCCGGCTGATCCGGCATGCTTACAGCGGAGATCCCGTGTATACGGAATTGGCGGTTCGCGCCCACCGCTTATGGAATGAAGTGGAGGAGCTGACCGGAACTCGGCTGCTGGAGCCGTCCGGCGTGCTGAATATCGCGGATCGCACCATCTATTCCTTTAAGGAGCGAATTGCGCAATCGGAGGCGCTGGGCGTCCGTACGGAATGGCTGGATGCGGCAGAAATCCGCGCCCGCTGGCCAGAGCTGACGATCCCGGATTCGTTTGAGGCGATGTATGAGCCGGACGCCGGGTACTTGTACAGCGAGCGATGTGTGGAGGCGTATCGCAAGCTGGCGTTGGCACAAGGCGCGGAGCTGCTGACGTACGCCATCGTGCGGGATTTGAAGGTACACAGCGGAGCAGGCGGCGTGACGGTTTATACCGCGGACGACAAGTTTCATGCCGGGGCCGTTCTGCTTACTGCCGGGGCATGGTTCAGCACGCTCGCCCCGTTCGTCAACCTTCCCATTCGCGCCGTGCGCAAGGTGGTCGGATGGTTCGAGACAACCGGTCCTGGCTTCGACGCGGGACGTTTTCCCGGGTTTACATTGGGGACGCCGGAAGGCGGGTATTACGGGTTCCCGAACATCGGCGGAGCCGGTCTTAAGATCGGCCGCCATGACGGCGGAATCCCCTGGACCCCGGGGGAGACGTTGGCGCCTTTCGGAAGCCGTCCCGAGGATGAAGCGGATTTGCGCCGCGTGCTGTCAGCCTATATGCCGGGGGCGGCCGGCCGCCTAAAGCAAGGCGCGGTCTGCAAATACGAGATGTCGCCGGATGAGGACTTTATCATCGACCGGCATCCAGAGCACCCGCAGGTTTGGGTGGCGGGCGGCTTTTCCGGACACGGCTTCAAATTTGCCAGCGTGATTGGGGAGCGGCTTGCGGACTTGGTTGAAAAAGGGAAGACGGATGACTCGCTGCGGCCGTTTGCGCTGGATCGTTTTGGCCAGTTGGCGAAGTAGAGAGATTTGGCGCTGGACCTGATTGGGCCAGTTGGCGAAGCAGGGAGTTCGGGAAGAAGCTTAATTTGGAATCGGAGGGGATGGCATGACTAAAGTAAATTTTGAAGCTTTTTTGAATACACATGGACAGCTCGTTACGGCCATTGATGGCCTCAGCGAGGAGCAGACCACTTGGAAGCCAAAGCCGGAGAGCTGGAGCGTACTGGAGGTATTAACCCACTTGGTGGATCACAGTATCGTTGTCTCTTTTCGGATCCGGGATATTCTGGCGGGAACGGAGGCGCGGCTGCCGGCTTTTAACCAAGACGCCTGGATCAGCGGGCAATATGCCAACGCAGGTAAAGTCTCCGATGTGCTGCAGGCCTTTCATGCGTTGCTTTTGTACAACAGCCTGCTGTTAAGCCGCCTGGATGCGGCCGACTTGGAGAAAACCGGCGTGAACGCCAAGGGAGAAACTGTCTCCATCAAGGATATTGTCGAGGGCTTTACCAACCACGTCCAACGTCATTTGGGGCAAATCGATCGAATCAAACAAGCAGCCGGGTTTGCCCTAAGCAAGAGCTAAGGGCTAGGAAACGAACGATACCCAAACGATAAGGAGGAACGAGATCATGGCGAAACCAAGACAACTCAAATTAGGCGCATTATTGCACGGGGTAGGAGGAGGAACCTCCCTGTGGCGTCATCCGGATGTGCAGGCGGATGCCAGCGTGAATATCGACGTGTATAAACGTTGGGTGCAAAAGGCGGAGGCCGGCAAATTCGACCTGGTATTTATTGCGGACGGCTTATACATCACGGAGAAATCGATCCCCCATTTCCTGAACCGCTTTGAGCCCTTAACGCTCCTCAGCGCCCTGGCGGCGGTCAGCAAGCATGTGGGTCTGGTCGGAACGTTGTCCACTTCGTACAGCGAGCCGTTTACCGTTGCCCGGCAGTTCGCCTCCTTGGACATGATCAGCGGAGGGCGCGCAGGCTGGAACGTCGTAACCTCCCCGTTGGAAGGCTCGGCGCTGAACTATGGGAAGAAGGAGCATCCGGACCATGCCAAACGTTACCGGATTGCCACCGAGTTTCTGGAGGTGGTCCGCGGTCTGTGGGATTCGTGGGAGGACGACGCATTTGTGCGGGATAAGGAGACGGGGGTATTTTTTGATCCGGAAAAAATGCACACGCTGAACCACGTCGGAGAATTCTTCTCGGTGAAGGGGCCGCTGAACATCGCCCGCTCTAAGCAAGGGCAACCCGTGATCTTCCAGGCGGGCTCCTCTGAGGTCGGCAAAAATTACGCAGCCAAGCACGCGGACTCCGTGTTCACCGGGCATGAGACGATCGAGGACGCGCAAGCTTTCTACCAAGATGTGAAGTCCCGCGCCGCATCGTTTGGACGGAATCCGGAGGAAGTCCTGATCTTTCCGGGGATCAGCCCGATCCTTGGCCGTACGCCGGAGGAAGCGGAACGCAAATATCAAGAGGTCGCCAGCCTGGTGACGATCGAGAATGCGCTGGACTATTTGGGCCGTTTCTTCGAGCATCATGATTTCTCCCAATATCCGCTGGATGAGCCGTTCCCGGATGTCGGGGATTTGGGCAAAAACAGCTTCCAAAGCAGCACGGATAAAATCAAAAAAGACGCCAAGGAAAAAGGGTTGACGTTAAGACAAGTGGCGCTTCAAGTCGCAACGCCGCGCGGCGGATTTATCGGGACGCCGGTGCAGGTCGCAGACCGGATTCAGGCCTGGTTCGAGGGAGGCGCAGCCGACGGGTTTATGATTACCGCTGCCGTTCCGAACGGGCTGGAGGATTTTGTGGATCTGGTCGTACCGATTCTGCAGGAGCGCGACCTGTTCCGGACTGAATACGAAAGCGATACGCTGCGCGGCAACCTGGGCCTGCCGTTTCCGGAGAACCGATATACGCTGGAGCGTAAAGCGGTAGCGGCTAAATCCTGAGGCGGGTACCGGCATGCTGAGGTGGTGCCGTTAGCTTTGCAGTATCAGGAGATGGATTACGAATAGGAGGAGATCAAATTATGAGCAAAATCGTTATTATCGCTGGGAGTCCAACCTTAGGTTCACGGTTGTTCGGATTAACGGATTACGTACAGGAGAAGTTGACCCAAGCGGGCAATTCCATCGATTGGTTCTCGGCGGCAGAGCTGCCGGCGGAGGATTTGCTCCGGGCGAATTTCAACAGCGAGGTTGTGAAGGAGCTGAACGCAGCGGTTGAAGCGGCCGATGCCGTTATCATCGCCAGCCCGGTCTATAAAGCGTCTTATTCGGGCGCGCTGAAGACGATCCTGGATTTGATCCCGCAAAAAGGGCTCCAAGGCAAAGTAGTGCTGCCGCTGTTCATCGGCGGGACGATTGCCCATTTGCTGGCGGTGGATTACGCGTTGAAGCCGGTGGTTGCGGCGCTTGGCGGAACTCATATTCTCAGCGGTGTATTTGCCGTCGATCAATGGGTTAGCCGGTTGGAGAACGGCGGGTTTGCGCTGGAAGAGCAGCTTCGGGTGCGGCTGGACGAGGAGGTAGCCGAGCTGAACCGGGAACTGGCCCGTTATCGGCTTGGGGCAGAGGAGCAGAAGCAAGGCCAGGTTGTGTAAATTCAGAAGGCGATGTGCCTGAAGGTGAAGGAGAGCCTCACGGGATTCTGTGCTGCACTAATGCCGACTAAACATATGAGTTAATGATTGATTAGAGTGTCATGATTTCTAAATTAAACAAAGGTGGAGTGAACAATGGGTTCCCATTCCAATAGACAGCTCCGGTTCGGAGCCGCGATTCATGGCGTAGGGAGCAGCCATACGGCGTGGAGGCATCCGCAGATTCCTTCGGATGCCAGCATAAGCCTTGCTTTTTATACGCAACAGGCGCAAATCGCTGAAAACGGAAAATTCGATTTTGTGTTCATTGCGGACGGTCTCTACATCAATGAAAAATCGATCCCGCATTTTCTGAACCGGTTCGAGCCGATTACGATCTTGTCTGCGCTTGGCGCTGTAACTTCACGGATCGGCCTGGTCGGAACGCTGTCGACCTCGTACAGCGAGCCCTTTACGGTCGCCCGGCAGTTCGCGTCGATCGACCATATTAGCAAAGGACGGGCCGGTTGGAACGTTGTGACTTCACCTTTGGAAGGGACGGCCCTCAATTTTGGCGGCAAACCGCACCCCTCGCATTCTGAGCGATACCGAATCGCCGAGGAATATTTGGAGGTCATCAAAGGCCTGTGGGACTCCTGGGAGGATGACGCTTTTATTCGCGACAAGGAGAGCGGGGTTTTCTTCGACCCGTACAAAATGCATCGGTTGAATCACGAGGGCGAGTATTTCTCCGTACAGGGCCCGTTAAACATCGCGCGTTCCAAGCAGGGCCAACCAGTCGTGTTCCAAGCCGGCTCCTCCGAAAGCGGCCGCAACCTTGCGGCCAAGACGGCGGACGCGGTATTCACCGGACCGGAGACGCTTGAAGAAGCCAAGGCGTTCTATCAGGACGTGAAGCGGCGCGCCGTCGAAAATGGGCGTTCCCCTAATGAGATTCTGATCTTCCCGGGAATCGGTCCAATCATTGGCCGGACTGAGGAGGAAGCGGAGCGGAAATACCGCGAAATCGCCGAATTGGTGACGCCGGACAAAGCGCTGGAGTACCTTGGACGGTATTTTGAGCACCATGATTTCTCCCGATATCCGCTGGATGAGCCGTTCCCGGATCTGGGCGATTTCGGTTCGAACAGCTTCCGCAGTACAACGGAACGTATCAAGAAACGGGCGAAGGAGCAGAACCTGACGCTCCGGGAAGTTGCGCTGCAGGAGGCGACGCCAAGGACGGTGTTCTTTGGCACGCCGGAGAAGGTTGCGGATATTGTGCAGCAATGGTTCGAGGAACAGGCGGCGGACGGTTTTATTATCGGAGAAAGCGTTCCGGGCGGGCTGAGAGATTTCGTGGAATGGGTCGTGCCGATTCTGCAGGAACGCGGATTGTTCCGCACCGATTATGAGGCGGATACGCTTCGCGGCAATCTGGGGCTGCCTGTGCCGGTGAACCGTTACACGGCGCAGAGGGCGCTGCAACAGGCCGGCAGCGTTCGGTATGTCTGATCAAACGTTAGTTTAAGCACAGGGAGGGCGTTGATGCCATGAGAATCATGAAAACCAAGCGCAGTAAATCCATCGTCGCAGCGGCAACGATGATGGTGCTGCTGCTATCGGCCTGCGGGAGCCATCCAACCGCACAAGAAAGCCCAAAGGCTGAGGCGTCCGCCTCGGATGCCGAACAAACAGCTGCCGCACCAGGCGGGGAACTCACTTATGCGCTGGCGACCTCACCCGATACGTTGGACCCGCATCGCAGCGGGCTTGCCGTAGCGGTTCGGGTCCTTCGCACGATCTATGACAGCCTGGTCGTCCAGCTGCCGGACAATACCATCAAGCCGTGGCTGGCGAAGGAATGGACGGTTTCGGAGGACGGGCTCAGCTATACCTTCAAGCTCCGGGAGGATGTCAAATTCCATGACGGAACCCCGTTTAATGCCGAAGCGGTTAAATTCAACTTCGACCGGATTCTCGATCCGGCCACAAAAGCGGCGAATGCGGCTGCCTTGCTTCAGCCGTATGAATCCTCCGAGGTAATTGACGAGTACACCGTCAAGCTCAACCTTTCGACACCGTCCAGAGCGTTCCTTGGCAACCTCAGCCAGGCGCTGCTTGGCATCGTCTCGCCGACGGCAGCCAAGCAATACGGTGATCAGCTGGGACAGCACCCGGTGGGAACCGGACCGTATAAATTCGTGAAATGGGAGGAAAACGCCGGCATTCAGGTGGAGCGCAATCCAGATTATCATTGGGCGCCTGAATTGGTCGACAACCCGGGAGCGCCTTATCTGGACAGCGTGAACTTTCGTATCATTCCGGAGGAAGCGACCCGGATCGGAAGCGTGCAGAGCAAGCAAGTGCTCGCTGCCGAAACGGTGCCGCCTCAGAATGCGATCGCACTGAAGAACCATGCCGAGCTGCAGTTGCTCCAGACCAATACGGTCGGCCTGCCGTATACGTTATTTTTTAATCTGGACCATGCCCCCTGGAATGAGCTGAAGGCCCGGCAAGCCGTGCAGCTCGCAGTTGATGTGGATGCGATCGTCAAGACCTTGTACTTAGGCACTTACGAGCGGGCTTGGTCACCGCTGACGCCGGGAACGTTTGGCTACGATCCTTCGCTGGAGAACTCGATTCAACCTGATCTAACGAAGGCCAACCAGCTGCTGGATGAGTTGGGATGGGTGAAGGGAGCGGACGGCATCCGGGAAAAAGACGGCAAGAAGCTCACCCTGCATTACGTCGACGGAACCCCGAACCGGGAAAAACGCAACGACATCGCGGTGATCATTCAGCAGCAGTTGAAGCAAATCGGCATCGCCGTTGAGGTGGAGATCACCAAAGATGTCCGGACCGTGGTGTATACCAACGGAGATTACGATTTATACGGAAACAGCCAAGTCAATTCTGATCCGAACGCACTCTATTCGTTCTACCATTCCTATGATCCGAACGGACAGCCCACCTTGTCGCGGCTGAACAGTCCAGAGGTGGATGAGTGGCTCGAGCAGGGAAGAGTGGAGAAGGATGACGCGAAACGGGCGGAGCTGTACAAGAAGGTGCAGCATTACATTATCGACAATGCGATCATTCTTCCGATCTACGTGTTCCCTTATACCGTAGCTGCATCCCAGTCCGTACAAGGAATCAAATTCGATTCCCTCGGCTATCCGTTGTTTAACGACGTTTCATTAAAGAAGTAACGCGAAGGGAGCTGCATTAGGAAAATGGTTTGGACGATCTTCCAGCGGCTGATCGCCTCGTTGCTGGTCATTTTCGGATCGCTGGTGCTGGTCTTCACCATTTTGTACGTCCTGCCCGGCGATCCGACGGACGCGATGATTGATCCCGCGCTGGCGACGCCGGAGGCGATTGCGGCCTTACGGCACCAGCTTGGCGTTGACCAGCCGTTCCACGTTCAGCTCCTGCGGTATTTCGGCGGTATATTCCGGGGAGACTTCGGCAACTCGCTGCTGAATTCGGACCCGGTGCTGCCCAAGATCGTGGAGAGCTTGCCGGCTACGCTCGCTTTAACGGCGGCCAGCGCCTTCGTGTCCGTCGTTGTCGGGATCCTGCTGGGCGTTCTCTCGGCGATCCATCGCAACCGGGCGATTGACATTATTGCCCGGATCATCGGATTATTTGGCATCTCCATGCCGACGTTCTGGTCGGGCATTCTGCTGATCCTGATCTTCTCGATTACGCTGGGCTGGTTCCCGGCGATGGGATCGGACGGCTGGAGGACCCTCGTCCTGCCGGCCCTTGCACTTGGCACCGTCGGGGCGGGATTTATCCTCCGGATGGTTCGAAGCAGCATGCTCGATGTCATTGGGGAGCAGTTTATCGTCACCTTGCGATCCAAGGGACTCACCGAGCGCGCGGTGATGTACCGGCATGCGCTCAGGAACGCGTTGATCCCGGCTGTGACGATGATTGGCATGCTGATCGGCGAGATGCTGGCCGGCACGGTCGTGATCGAGACCGTATTTTCCCGACAGGGCATCGGCAGGGTGATCTCGGACGCCATCATGGCCAAGGACTTGCCGGTGGTTCAAGGCGTTATCCTGTTTTCTGCCGCCATTTATGTATTCGTTAATCTGCTAGTGGACATTTCTTATGCGATCATCGATCCACGAGTCCGACGCTCCACTTAATGAGGTTCACGTACTCTATGAACGGGAGGGAAATCGAGTGAGAGAAGCGATCTTCTCCAAAACCGTCTGGCGCGAACGTAAAGCCGGAGCTTCGGCCGCGCCGCGAACCGGCCGATTTTCGGTCAATGACCTGCTTCTGGTGTTGGCCGGATTATTCATCTTGTTTATCGTCGCATGCGCCATCGTCCCTTCCTGGATCGCTCCGTATGCTCCGACGGAAATGCTGACGGACCGTATCCTGCAAGCGCCCAGCCGGGCTCATCCGTTGGGTACGGATTATTTCGGCAGGGATGTCTTCAGCGTGATCGTGCATGGAAGCCGCGATTCCCTCTTTATCGGGCTGGCTTCCGTGCTGACCGGCGGGTTGATCGGCGGAGCTTTCGGAGCCATCGCCGGGTATGCGGGCGGATGGGTGGATACGGTAATGATGCGAATCAACGATATTCTGATGACGATTCCGGGGATTCTGCTCGCGCTTGCGATCGCCGCGGCCCTTGGCCCCAGCCTGTTTAACATCGTGCTGGCCGTCGCCGTCTCCTCCGTACCGGGATATGCCCGCGTGATGCGAGCTCAAATTTTAAGCATTAAAAACCGCACGTTCGTGAAAGCCGCCGCCTCCATCGGCGCTTCGCCCTGGTCGATCTTCTGGAAGCATGTGCTGCCGAACTCCCTTTCACCGCTGCTGGTCATGGCGGCGGTGGGGATCGGCACGTCGATTCTGACGGGATCGGGTCTCAGCTTCCTCGGGCTGGGCGTGCTTCGCGAAATCCCGGACTGGGGGACGCTGCTGTCCCAGGGCAGAGGTTACCTGACCGTAGCTTGGTGGATCTGCACTTTTCCAGGGCTGGCGATTACCTTGTTTGTCTTGGCAGTCAATATACTGGGGGACCGTCTGAGAGATCATCTGGATCCGAAAAAACTTACGCAGCGATAGGAGGGGGCCATGAGGAGCGCATTGTTGGATATTCAGCAGCTTTCCGTTGATTTCAGCACCCGAAACGGACTGATCCAGGCGATTCGGGATGTCACCTTAACGATCGGAGAAGGGGAAACCGTTTGCCTCGTCGGCGAGTCCGGAAGCGGCAAGACGGTCACCTCCAAAGCCATTATGCGCTTGATCGATCATGAGAACGGCAGGATCACGGGCGGCAGCCTCCGCTTAGGCGGGACCGATTTGACGGGACTGTCTGAGGCGGAGCTTCGCCGGGTTCGCGGAAAAAAGATGGCGATGGTGTTCCAAGAGCCGATGGCCGCCTTTGACCCGGTATTTACAATCGGCCGGCAAATCCGGGAAACCATCCTGCAGCATGAGCGGATCTCCAAGCGGGAGGCCGATGAGCGGGCGGTTCGCCTGCTTGAACGCGTGGGCATTCCGGAGCCGAGGCTGCGGCTGAAGCAATACCCGGGCGAACTGTCGGGCGGCATGCTGCAACGGGCGATGATCGCGATGGCGCTGTCCTGCGGCCCGGACCTGCTGATCGCAGATGAGCCGACAACCGCATTGGATGTGACCATCCAAGCGCAGATTCTGAGCTTGCTTAAGGACTTGCAGCAAGAGTTCGGGATGTCGATTTTGCTCATCACGCATGATTTGGGGATTGCCGCCGATATCGCTGACCGTATTGTGGTGATGTATGCCGGGGAAATCGTGGAGGAGGCGCCGGCAGAGCAATTGTTCCGACTCCCCCGCCATCCGTATACCCGCGGACTGCTCCGCTCCATCGCTAAGCTGGATACCGTCCGCGGGACCCGGCTCCATTCCATCGAAGGGTCGATTCCCAGCCTGGCCGAGCCGCCCAGCGGGTGCCGGTTTCATCCCCGTTGCGCTTACGCCACGGAAAGCTGTATTCGGGAAGCCCCGCCTTTAGTGGCAGATGCAGAAGGCCGCCGAACCGCTTGCTGGCACTCGGAAGAGCTGGTCCGGCAGGATAGCTGGCTTGCGGCGCAACCGGAAATCGAAGCCGCCCCGATACACGTACGCAGCTCTTCCTCGGAGAGCGAAGGCCCCATCGCGACGGCCGAACCGACTGATGTAAACGAAGGCGAGGTGCTGTTTGCCGCTGAGCATTTGCGCAAATATTACCGCGTTCACGGCGGAGGCTTAGGGAAACGGACCCGGCTGATCCGTGCCGTAGACGATGTCACGTTTACGATCAAGAAAGGGGAAACCTTTGGCCTGGTTGGCGAATCCGGCAGCGGGAAGTCGACGCTGGGGAGGGTGCTGCTGCAGATGGAGAAAGCGACGGCAGGAAGCGTGTTGTTCGCCGGCGAGGACCTTACTCGACTGAGCGGAGCAGCCTTGCGTTCGGCCCGCCGCCATATGCAGACGATTTTTCAGGATCCTTATGGCTCGTTTGATCCGAGGTGGAAAATCGGGGACAGCATCGCTGAACCGCTCAAAGTTCACGGAGATTTGCCCTCTGGGGAAATCAAGGAGCGCGTTCGCGAATTGTTGGAGCTCGTTGGTTTGGACCCATCTTGGGACGAACGGTATCCGCATGAGTTCTCCGGCGGGCAGCGGCAACGCATCGGCATCGCCCGGGCTATCGCCTTGAACCCGCAGTTCATCTTAGCGGATGAAGCCGTCTCGGCCCTGGACGTGTCCGTCCAGGCTCAGATCATCAACCTGCTGCAGGACCTGCAGCAGAAGTTGGGGCTGACCTATCTGTTTATCGCCCACGGGCTGCAGGTCGTGCGGCATATTTCCGACCGGATTGGCGTGATGTATCTCGGGAAGCTGGTGGAGATTGCCCCAAGCGAATCGCTGTTCCTTCGGCCGGCCCACCCGTATACCCGGGCGCTGATCGACTCCATTCCCCGGAGCCGCCCGGGCGAGGGACAGGGGCAAGGGCAGCTTCCCCGCGGCATCACCGGTGAAATCCCATCCCCGGCGAATCCCCCGGCAGGCTGCCGGTTTCACACCCGCTGCCCGTTTGCCGTCTCGCGCTGCCGGGAAGAGGAGCCGCAGCTTCGGCCGCTCGAAGGCGGCCATTACGCGGCCTGTCATTTTCCGTTATGAGGACTGGAACTGAACGCCGGTTCTGGCCCATTCTCCTGACGTTGTTTTTAGGGTCCTTTGCCGGGGTATATCACGTCGTGTCGCTAAACGTCTCGCTTCCCGGCTTTATCGGGATCTTTCATGCCGAGCTGAATACCGTACAGTGGGTGATTACCGGCTTTTCCTTGGCCTGCGGCATGATCGCGCCGGTCAGCGGATATGTATGCCTTCGGTTTGGGAGCAAACGGGTGTTTCTGTGGTCGCTGGCAGGGATCAGCGTGACCTCGCTGCTGTGCGCGATCTCGTGGAACGTTCAGGCGCTGATCGGGTTTCGTATCCTGCAGGGGGTGTTCTGCGGACTGATCCAGCCGGTTTCCCTGATGATGATTTACCAGACGCTGCCGCGCGAACGCCAACCGCTGGCCGTCAGCGTCTGGTCGTTTTCCACGGTGCTGGCCACAGCGATTGGACCTTCGCTAAGCGGTTGGTTTCAGCAGGTGGATTGGCATCTGATTTTTCTCGTGACCGTGCCGCTCGGCATCGGCGCCTGGATCGCCGCGAAGGTTCTGCTGCCGTCCGCAGGAGGCGCCGATGCTTCGAGAAAATTAGATATCGCCGGGCTGTTCCTTGCCACCGGAGGAAGCCTGGCCATGCTGCTGCTGTTCGGGAATTTGCATCAATGGGGGCTTGCTTCTCCTTTAACCTGGGCGTGCTTGATCGCCGGAGGTGCAGCCTTCGTAATGTTTGTGCGAGTGGAGTTACGCACCCCAGAGCCGCTGTTGAATCTGCGGTTATTTCGCAATTTACCCTTTACAGCAAGCTTAAGTCTGACCCTGATTCTTACGGTAGCCCTGTACTCCGGGGTGTATTTCATCCCGCTGTTCCTCGAGGAAATCCGCGGAATGTCCGCCTTCCATATCGGGCTGCTGTTTCTTCCGGCTGCGGCGTGCCTGACCTTGGCGACCTTCCTCTCAGGGAAAATATACGCTTCCCGTGGCCCCGCGCTGCTGGTTGGTGCGGGCAGCTTGCTGCTGCTGGCGGCCAACCTGCATTTCAGCCGGCTTCATCCGGAGACGACGCTGCTTTCGGTGATCATCTGGTTATGCATTCGTAACGCCGGTACGGGGTTTGCACTCACTCCAGCCACCGGCAGTGCGATGGGGGCGGTGTCCGAGCAGGAATCGGGAGATGCTTCGGCGCTGCTCAGCTGGCTGAGGCAGATCGTTAGCTCCATCTCGCTGGGGATGTTCACGTCTGTGTTCTACGTCCGTTTGGGGATCCATGAAGCCCGGATGCATGCCGAGCTTAACGCTAACGGGCTGAGTCGAGAACAGTTGTACAGGGAGGCGTATACGCAGAGCATTGGAGATGCCTTTTGGCTGGCGAGCGGGTTAATTGCCGCAGCGATTCCTCTTGTTTGGCTGATCCGTAGAAAGAGACAGCCACAAGATGCCGGTGCTCCTGCTTTAAAACGCTCTGTCTGAGGAAAGTAGTCCAATGTAACTTTGATTAACCCGGCAGGAGGCGAAAGCCTGATGAAAGTTGCTTTGTTCAGCTTGATGATGAATGTTCCCAATGCGGTAACGGGGGAAGCGTGGACGGCGCAGCAAAAATTTCAAAATGTGATCGACCAGGCCATCCTCGCCGAAAAACTGGGGTTCGATGCTTATGGGATCGGTGAGAGACACGGGGAACCTTTTCTCTCTTCTTCACCGCCGTTGGTCCTGACCGCGATCGCTGCTCAGACCACCCGCATTCGCCTTCTCACCACCGTTACGGTGTTGAGCGTGCTTGACCCAGTTCGGGTCGCCGAGGATTATGCCACCTTGGATCATTTGTCCGGAGGGAGGCTGACGATGATCATCGGCAAAGGCAACGATCCCCGGCATTACTCGTTGTTTGGCATCACAGAAGAAGAGCAATGGGAGTCGCTCGCCGAACGATACGGATTGCTGAAGCGGCTGTGGACGGAGGAGAAGGTAACCTGGTCGGGCCGTTACCGGCCCCCGCTCCAAGAGGTAACGACCTTTCCGAGACCCCACCAATCGGAAATCCCCGTATGGCACGGCAGCGCATCAAGCACGCTGTCGACGGAGCTCGCCGCCCGGTACGGGGAGCCGATTTTTTCTTCGAACTCTTTTCACCCGTTTGAAAAATACAAAGCCTTAATCGATCATTACCGCGAACGACTGGTCTATTATGGCCATGATCCCCACAAAGCGGTGGTGGGAGCCGGTTCGGGAAGTTTATATCTCGCGGACACGGCCGAGGAGGCCTTGCGGCGGTTTAGACCCTATTATGAGGCGTTCAGCGGGACGGAGGCCGCCAAGCACAATCAATCGCCGTTTACCTCGCTAAAGGATATGGTGGAACGGGGACCGGCCTTAATCGGCAGCGCTGAACAGATTATCGTGAAAATCCTGAAATACCACGAGGCCTTCGGACATACCGTGCTGGGGATTAGCGTGGACGGATTAAGTGAGGCCGAGCAGCGGGAGCAGCTTCACCGGTTTGCCGAAGAGGTGCTGCCGGTTTTGAAACGGGAGATTCCAAACCCCTTGTACCGTGGAATTTAAAAAAAGAGCTTCTTTACACCCGAAAGGGGGTGGAGAAGCTCTTTTTGCTGTTCACTCAAGCTGGGGTTTCACTCAGCCGCCCAGCTGCGATTTTACCTGCTGCACTTCCTGATCGTCCGCCATCATCGCCGGCTGGTAGAATCCTTTGGACTGAGCCAGTTGGAACAGCTCGTATTGCGATTTCTCGCAATTGTCCCGGATTTGCTGAATCGTTGATCTCAGCTGGGGATTCGCGCATTCGGAAATGACGCTGGAGTAGGTGGTCAGGCTGCTTTTGACCATGGACAACGCGTCGTTCACCATATCTTTATCCTGCATCATCGTGTAAAGCTCCTCCTAATTCAGAAATGACATGAGCTGCTGCTTCGTATTCAGTGCGTCCTGAGCCGATTTTTGAAAGTAAGCTTTGACTTGCGGATCAACGGACTGCTGCGCGTAGGCAAGCATTTTTTGATGTGCTGTTTCATGAGCGCCAATCAGGTGCCGCAGGCTTTGCAGCTCCTGTTGATTGATTTGGGCCATGCCATCTGCTCCTTTCCAATGGTATTCGCTGGTTATTGTTTGCGAAACCGGAGCAAATATGCGATGAGTTGATTTTTTCTTGGAAAAAAGCGGCTTATCTGTGAAGAAAACGTGACGGGGATCGGGGAGAAATAGGTCATTTGAGTCTTGTATATTTTTGAACTCGTGACTCTTATCACAATTCCATACCATGTAAACTATTAAAATAGTCACTGTGTTTTTGTCGAATTTAGTTAAAAATGAATATGTAGGTATTATTTAGATTTTATTCCGAAGATGCAGTTAAAGCACCGGGGCATCAACCTATGAAAATTTAATTAAAAGGTGGAATCATCATGTCCAGGCGAGGTAATTTATTCCGATTGTTTAAGAGTTTCAGGTTCCATTCGCTAACCGGCAAATTGCTGGGAATGATCGTACTGCTAATGACAATATGCGCCGTATCTTTCACGCTGGTGTCCTATTACGAGGTCCAACGATCAATGACCAGTCAGATGAAGAGCGACGGGACCACCCTGGTGACGAACATTAAACGCGAAATCATCAGCAATGAGCTGTTGGATATGGAGCAACTGCAGAAGGTATTTCAAACCATCATGGAGGAAGGCAACGGCAACCTCGTTTATGTCTCGCTCTACGATGCCCAAGGGAAATTGATCGTATCGGATAACAGCCAGCTCCAGGGGAACACTGCAGAGGAAATCGACGCCGTCGCTTCTTCCTCGGTTACGGCGTCAAATATGGATTTGTCCTCCGTTGTTGCCAATCAAGAGACGACGGGCCAAATCTTGAAAACGGCCAGTGGTGAGAAGGTTTATAATATTTCCACGGAATTTACATACAACCAAGAGCTCTCCGGTGCGTTAAATGTGGGGATCTCGCTGGAAAGCATGAACGAGCAAATCCGCGATGCACTAATCGAGACGATCGCTATTTCGCTTTTGATTTTATTGTTCGCCGTCGCCTTGGGCGTGTTTATGGGACATCGAATGATTCGTCCGATCGTGATGATGTCCAAATGCATCAAACAGTATGCCGCAGGGGATTTTACCGAAGAATTCATCCATCATAGCCGCGATGAAATCGGTAAAATGGCAGAGGACCTTGCCCATATGCGCAGCAAGCTGGGCGGGATGATGGAGAACATCCAGCTTCGCGCTGGCCAAGTCACCTCCGGTTCGCAGCAGCTATCGATAATGATCGGGGAGAGCTCGCAGGCGGTGAAGGAAATTTCAACCGCGACGGATGCACTGGCGACGGGATCCAGCGATCTTGCGGTGAATGCGCAGGAGGGGTTTGAGCGGCTGAACCGCTTAGCCGAGGAGATTCTTGCCTTGACTGCGCGGGCAGACCAGATGAAGGCAAGCATTGAAGAGACGCAGGAAGCCAACCAAACAACCATGAGTAGCATGAAACAACTGCAGAAAGCGATCCGTGAAAATGCAGAGGTCACCGTCAACATTGAGGAGCAGGTGAACGACCTCAGCGACAAATCGCAGTCGATCACTCAGGTGACGACCGTGATCAAGGCGGTTGCCGAGCAAACGCATCTCTTGGCGCTGAACGCCATGATTGAAAGCGCAAGAGCCGGCGAACAAGGCCGTGGCTTTGCGGTTGTGGCGGAGCAGATTCGTAAGCTGGCCGAACAAACGACAGGTTCGGTGCAGGGGATCGAGGAGATGGTGCGGGAAGTGTCTGCTGCCGTAGCGAAGACCCGGGAGTATATGCAGCAGGGAACCGAAGTCATTACCCGGACAAGCGAGGTGTCGCGGGAGACCGGTCAAGCGTTCCGGCAAATCGATCAGACGATCCATCAGATGATCGCGGGCATGCAAGAGCTGATCGATGGAATCATGCAAGTAAACAACGACAAAAACGAAGTGATCGGCACCATCGAAAACATCTCCTCCATCGCACAGGAAGCCACTGCGTCTACCGAGGAAATCTCGGCTTCAACCGAGCAGCAACTCGCCAGCATGGAGCAGGTATCCGCATCGGCCGTCGAAATGAAAGAGATTGCCGACGATTTGCACCGGATGGTGGAGCAGTTTAAGTTTTGATTAAAGCCCAACAACAACGAACCCCTCGCAAATACAATGTTTCATAGAGCTCTTTACAAAAAAAGTGCCGATGCAACCCTCAGCGAATGAGAAATGCATCGGCTTTTTTTAATTTTGGTAGGCGTTCACGGTTGCATTACCCGCTTCGACCTTTAACCAGTACATAAAATTCTCGCGTGTTTCGATATCGATACTTAAAGAGGGCTCTTCTAGTCCTGTTATAGTTAACGAAAAGTTACCATAATCATCAGCGGTTACCGAACGGGTCATTAGTCTCTTGGACAAAGGGGATGGTCCGTTGATATGAACGGAAAACGTCTTTCCTGCGACCTCTGGAAAAGTTCCCTTAATAAATAAACTATGATCTAAGGAGTAAATGGCTCTAACCGTATTATCAGGGAATCCACCATTTTTTTCATTCTCAGAGAACGGGGTAGGCGACAGCGGTTTTGGCCATATATCATATCCTAGCTCGTATAAGTTTTTCAAGAACACGATGGCTTCGGCTCTAGTTAATTTATCATCTCCGGCGTAGCCCTCTACTGTTGCAGACGTCTTGCCTGAAGTGTATCCCATATTGAACAAATAGCGAATCGAGTCATCATCGGAGTAGTTTCTGCCTCCGAGACCCGCAACGATCCGAGCCACTTGAAGCCTGGTAATTGGTTGGTTGCGAAGTTTGATATCCTTGATACTATCATCTACGTCCAAGTTCAAGGTCCCGGCAAAACGATAATATTCGTCACTCCATGCACCGCGGTCATAGTATGCAGTTCCGGCGCTTTTCTTCATGCTTTGGACCATACTTGAATTGGAATAAAGTTTGAAAAGCATCGCGAAAAATTCAGCTTCTGTAATTGGATTGTTAGGCTTAAAGGTACCATCCTTATATCCGGAGGCAATCTCCCGATCGATAGCCCAAGCAATGGCGCTACTGGCCCAATGAGAATCAACATCACTGAAGTTAGATCGTCCAGAGATATTGACAGTTAACTTCAACTGTTGTCCTTCATATTCAAAGAGAAGTTCCGCCCGACCTGGCTTAATTCCTTTTATTATATTCCCATTGATTTGAATCAGATCTGAACTTGTCGTGAGTTTGTAATTGGATTCGACAGTAAAACGCAATCCATTTGAATACGAAGCAATTACGGTTGGAAGCTCAGCTTGGCCGTTTTGTTTAATAGAAATTTCTTTCGTTTGAGTGGATAGGTTTTGCAGTTCATTTGTTCGACTTGGATCTATCTTGAAAAAGTGAGTCTGATAGGATATTTCGGCAGGTGTACCATCAATTTTACGAAGTCCAGTGATATTTACTGAAAACTGTTCCCCGTCTTGGATCATTTGGACATCATCGGGACGGAAGATGATTGCATAAACGTGACCATATTTCGTAGTATCGACGTTAAAATAAGCTTGCTGCTGCCATTTTAAATCCTCAGAGTCGACGTTGCGGTATCCCGCAGGAAATTCCTCTTTCACCATCTCATGATTAAAATTCCAAGTACGTTGGTCCGATAGTCGGGTTAATTCCACTTTTACATCCGAAAGGGAAGGAGCCTCGAATCGTTCCGGATTTAGCTGCACGGACCAAGCTTGTTGACCATTAAAATATTCAAGCGGGAAATAACCTTTATTGGGATAAAGGGAGTAGTTGAAGTTAAGCGAATCGCTTCGACTGGTATCAAATACCTGCATCGCGCTATAGTATCCGCTCCCTTTAGCAGGGTTAGATTTATATGCCAGACCGAAGCCAATGTTTTTTAGCTGCGGGCTTAATACCCATCTTCGATGGCCTAGTCTATCGATATTACTGACGTCAGAATCATCCATATAGGCATTCACGCTATCCACTAAAATATTTCCGTTGCTTCCGGACGTATAATAAAGATTTGAGGAGCTACTGGATTTGTATCCGATGTCATAGAATTCTTTGAGCATATCGGCTGGTTGTTTTGGCCAATGGGTGAGTTGTCCCACTGTGGAAACAAGTACAGAACCATGCTGTGCTTGCCGGTTTAGTTGAGGATCCAACTGCAGATCACTAGGCAAACCGGTGATAAACCGATAAAAGTTTGCTGTGTCCAAGCCCCTTTTCAGATACTCATCATTCAACTTCCCTGGTAAATAGGGAGCTGTCGTAGCGGGTTCTTCAGCGAAGGCTGGGGAAGTTCCAGAAGTTCCTGTATTCCATAGCCGCCAATGATCGATGATCTCCTCTTTACTTCGCTCCGGTAGCATGCTGTCTAACTGTTCCGCATAAACGCATTTAGGTAATAAAAATGCGCAGAATGTGATTCCAAGGGCTGCGATCAGATGAATCGATATTTTTCTCCAACCTAACATTTAAAGAGGCCACTCCTTTGTCAAACTCCGATAAAATATCGGGAAAAATGTGATAATTAAAACAAATTCGACATTTTTCTGATATTTCCTTCATTTGGGGATGGTGGCTCTCGAAATCTTGATTATCTGCTGACCCGCTCGCGCCGCAGCCCGCGCACCTGCGCGTACACGGCGACGAGCTGCGTCAACAGGCCGGCGATGCATACACCGGTCCAGCCGAAATGCGCATAGCTGAACGAGCCGATCCCGGAGCCCAGAGCTCCGCCGATGAAATACGATACCATATAGATCGTATTGATACGGTTGCGGTACTCGTCGCTGATGGCGTGGATGCGGGCCTGGTTGGAGATCTGCGTCGACTGGACGCCAAGGTCGAGCAGAATGACGCCGACAACCAGGCCCGCCAAGGTGTAGCCGAAGCCGAGCATGCAGGCGTAGGCGAGGATCACCGCGCCCATGCCGATGGCGATGGTGAAGCGCGGACTGCGCCGATCGGCCATCCGCCCGGCGATCGGCGCAGCCAAGGCTCCGACGACGCCAATCAGGCTGAACAGACCGGCCGCGTCAGGGCCGAGGCCGTAGTGCGGTTCGGCCAGCAGGAACGACAGCGTCGTCCAGAACACGCTGAAGGCGGCGAACATCATGCCGCCGTTCAGCGACGCTTCGCGAAGCAGCGGCAGATCTTTAATGAGTGACGCCATCGAGCGGAACAAATCCCCATACCCGGCCATTGCCACGGACGGGGACTTGGGCAGGCGGAACGCTAAGAAGAAGGCCAGAAGGATCATGAGTCCGGAGGCGATAAAATAAACGGTCGGCCAGCCGAGATATTCGCCAACGAGCCCGCTGAACGTCCGGGAGACGAGAATCCCGATCAACAGTCCGCTCATGACAGTGCCGATGATTCGGCCGCGCTCCTTTGGGTCGGCCAGCTGTGCGGCGAGCGGCACGATCAGCTGCGGGACGATGGAAGTGAAGCCCACGGCGAAGGAGGCGACGCTCAGGATGATGCTGTTCCAGGCAAATGCCAGAAACAGCAGGGCGCCGGCGGAGCAGACGAGCATGAACAGAATCAGCGATTTTTTCTCACGGATATCGGCCAGCGGCAGGATCATCAGCATCCCCAGGGCATAGCCAACTTGCGTCAAAGTGGCAGCGTACCCGACCTGGGATTGCGTAACGCCAAACGAGGCGGCAATTTCCGCCAGCAGCGGTTGAATGTAATAGAGATTCGCCACGGCGATGCCGGCGGTGACCGCCATGGTCAACACGAGAAACCGACTCAGCCGAATCGGCGTGCTTTCCGTACTTTCGGTAGGCATGTTTTCTCCAGCCCCTCCTTTCGAGATTTTGGACAAAAAAACAACCTAAGTCCTGTGGAAACGGGGCTTAGGTTGTTTCGCGTAGGGACACTTAACTTACGGCAAAATGTTCCCCGCAGCACGGTAAATTTCGTACCATTCCTCGCGGGTCAAACGGATGTCGCTGGCTTTGATGCAGTCCTTCAAGCGGTCGATGTTCATCGTCCCGATGACCGGTTGCATTTGGGCCGGGTGACGCAGCAGCCACGCGATGGCGATGGTCGTATTCGTGACGCCGTATTTCGCGGCGATTTCGTCAATTTTCTGGTTCAGCTCAGGGAACTTCTCGTTGCCGAGGAAGACGCCTTCAAAGAAACCGTATTGGAACGGCGACCACGGCTGAATCGTGATATCGTTCAAGCGGCAGAAGTCCAGCACGCTGCCGTCACGGTTAATGGCGGCTTCGTTTTCCATATTTACGTTAATGCCGGCCGAAATCATCGTCGTGTTCGTGATGCTCAGCTGCAGCTGATTGGCGACGATCGGCTGTTTGACGTATTTTTGCAGCAGTTGAATTTGCATCGGGTTCTGGTTGGACACGCCGAAATGGCGTACTTTGCCCGCGGTATGCAACTGGTCGAACGCCTCCGCAACCTCTTCGGGTTCTACCAGGGCATCGGGACGATGCAGCAGCAGCACATCGAGATATTCGGTTTTCAGACGCTTCAGAATGCCGTCCACCGACGACAAAATATGCTCTTTCGAGAAGTCAAAGAACCCTTGGCGGATGCCGCATTTCGATTGCAGGATGATTTTCTCCCGAATTTCTGGATTCATGTGAATCGCATCGGCGAAAATCTCCTCACAGGAGCCGCCGCCGTAGATATCCGCGTGGTCAAAAAAGTTAGCGCCTTCTTCCAGCGCGGTTTGGACGAAACGTTCCGCTCCGGCTTTGTCCAGCGAGTTAATTCGCATACAGCCGACGGCAATGACAGGGACCTCCAGCGTGCTCGTACCAAGCTTGATCGTCTTCATTAATCGGATCCTCCTCTATGGTTAGGAATAGATGATTTATTCACCCGGGCCGGATATGTAAAAATATGAGATCGAATCCAGTTCCATCGATGGCGCCTGGATGCCCCCATCATTGTGACATAGAAAAACGGCGGATTCAAGAGCAGGGCAACGCGTTAAAGAAAAACAGCCCAAAAAGGCCGCCGGATCATAAATCCGGCAGCCGAAAGCGGAAAGGAAGGGAAGCCCCTGACCGTTTAGCGAAGGGCTTCGCTGGTAGCAGCAACGCGTTTGTCTTTCAGCACGACGTTGTTGCTGTACAACATCGAGTCGCTGCTCAAACGGTAAGTTGGGTAATTCTCATGGGCAAACAAGCGTAAGACGTCATCAAACAAAATTTCTTGCTGGCGATCCACCAAAAAGGTGAAGCCGCCCGATTCAAATGCGATATCAGTAGGAAGCGGCTCGCTGACCAAATGCAGCGAATAAACGCCGGCTGCGCTGCACCCTTCCGATTCGCCAACCAGCTTGAAGTACCCCGGCTGGCCGCCTAGGCTTTGCGCAAGTTTTTCTTTCGTCAGGTTCGTCATGTCTACTCTCATTCGACACACATCCTTTAGCCTCTATTTATATTTAGTAAAATTAAATTTCCTACAATTTATTTATAAACAATTTAATGAAAGGTGTCAAGTGGGGGAAAGATCACTTGTACGCCGAAGACCTGAGCGAAAGTATGCAGCTGATGGAATGGGTTTGGCAACGGGATGACAGAGCGCTGCGGAATCTTGGACGCTACGAATATTTTATTCGCGGCAGCGAGGCGCGGGCGGGAAAGGATTCGCTTTTTAAGAGAAAAAAGCAAAAAAATTTAGATAATAATGATTTTCATTCTCAATTAGATATGATACGATGGTTCCATCCAAGTAGATCATTTACTTTGTTTACGTGATAAAAAAGGAGAGGTAACGACGATGGAACCAACCGTATATGATGTCACGATTATCGGAGGCGGCCCTGCCGGGTTGTATTCGGCCTTTTATAGCGGCTTGCGCGAGATGAAGACGAAGCTGATCGAGTATCAGCCTTTTCTTGGCGGCAAAGTGAATGTGTATCCGGAGAAAATGATTTGGGACGTCGGCGGCCTGACGCCGGTCACTGGAGAACAGCTGATCCAGCAATTGATCGAGCAGGGAATGACGTTCCAACCGGAAGTTGTGCTAGGTGAAAAGGTGACTTCGATTTCTCGGGGCGAGGATCGCATTTTTACATTGCATACTGCATCGGGAGCCAAACACTACTCCAAAACGATCATCCTGGCCATCGGCGGCGGGATTCTGAAGCCCACGAAGCTCGACATCGAAGGGGCGGAACGATTCGAAGTGACGAATCTCCACTATACGGTGAAATCGCTGGGCCGGTTCAAAGGCAAAACCGTGCTGATCTCCGGCGGCGGGAATACCGCGATCGATTGGGCGAACGAGCTGGCTCCGATTGCGAAGAAGGTCTATCTGACGTACCGAAAAGAAACGCTGAAAGGCCACGAGGCTGAGGTGACGAAGCTGATGAAGAACGATGTGGCTTGCCTGTTGAACACGTCGATCGTGAAATTGACCGGCGCCAAGGGCGGAGATTCCATCCGCAGCGTATGGATTCAAAACCATGAGGACGGCTCCATCGTCGAGCTGGAAGTGGATGAGGTGGTGGTCAGCCACGGGTATGAACGGGATAAGGCGCTGCTGGAAAACAGTGAAGTCAAGATCGAAATGGCGAACGAGTACGGCGTAAAAGGAACGGCCATGAGTGAAACCACGGTGGAGGGGATTTTTGCTGCGGGGGATATTTTGTCTTATGAAGGCAAGCTGCATCTGATCGCCGGGGCTTTTCAGGATGCGGCGAACGCTGTGAACCGAGCCAAACAGTACATCAACCCGGAGGCAGAGGCATATGGAATGGTCTCCTCGCATAATGATCTGTTCATTGAAAAAAATCGGGAGCTGAAGAAGCAACTGTTTGCGACAATGGCAGAATAACCGAATCTACTACATATGGATGCGCTTACCTGAATTGGGTAGGCGTATTTTTTTACCCTTTTACTGCTTATGTGCCATAAAAGTGGGAATATATCGAAACCTCACCCAATAGATATAAAGTCAGCAGCTTGTATAGGCTCCTTGAAAACTATGAACGGTGAGGGAGATGAGAGTTTGAGCAAGAAAGTCGTTGCAGGAATCTTAAGCTTCCTCCTGGCATTTACGCTGCTTCTGCCGATGGCAGGAGCCGAAGGCGACGCTTTGGCGGGAGCCGATGCAAGGAGGGACGGCGTTCCCCGGTTGAATCAGGACGCCGTGACGCAGGAAGCGCTGCGTAAGCAAGTATCGGACGTTCAGCTGAAAGGCAGAGAGCAACGGGAGGTTTTGGGTCAAGCCTCTCCCGCAGGCAATAAGTTGCAGCTGGAACGCCAGGACGCCGAAGCGGCCGCGGTTCAACCGCAAAACTTCGTTCCGCTTACGGACGGCAGCGAGTTAACGACGGTCATCGTCGAGCTGCAGGAAGCGCCGTTAAAGGTGTTTGAGGCTACGCAGAGCAAAATGAAAACAAGCCATTCGCTGAGCTCCCACAGAAAGGCGATCGATTTGCAGCAGCAAACGTTCAAGACGCAAGCGGTTGGTAAACTGAAGGCCAAAATTAAACGCGAGTACGAAAATATTTTTAACGGGTATTCGCTGACCCTTCCGGCCAATGAGATCGAAAATCTGCTCAAGCTTCCGGGAGTGAAGGCCGTTTATCCTAACGAAACGGTCTATGCCACGGAGGAGGAAGAGACTCCGACTGCGCCGCTGGACAGCGTGTCGTTTATCGGCAGCGGTGACTTCTGGGCCGAAGGAAACGAAGGCCAGGGGATTAAAGTTGGGGTCATCGATACCGGTGTGGCGAAGGACCATCCCGATTTGGCGGATGCGGTTCCGGATGGGTATTGGGGTTATGACTTTGTGAACGATGATTCCGAGCCCTACGAAACAACGAAGCAGGATTATTTGGATGCACATGCCCAGAATCCGTCGCTGCCTGAGTTTGATGAAAACGGCAGAGCTTACTATACTTCGCACGGCAGCCACGTCTCGGGAATCGTAGCCGGTCGTGGCGTTGGCACGGATGAACTGGCAGGGACCAAAGGGGTCGCACCAGAAGCGGAAATTTACGCTTATAAGGTGTTAGGTCCATACGGCAGCGGTACGACGGAGGATGTGATCGCCGGTATCGAGCGTGCAGTCGTGGATGGCATGGATGTCATCAATCTGTCGCTGGGCTCCAACACCAATAACCAGCGCTCCGCCGACTCGATTGCGGTCAACAATGCGATGAAAGCCGGCGTTGTGGCCGTGGTATCCAGCGGCAACTCCGGACCGGGGGCTGCGACGGTGACCGATCCGGGCAGTTCGGAGCTGGCGATTACGGTTGGCGCATCCAAGCCGCCGCTCGTCACGCCGATTATGCGGATTCCGGCGATGGGCGGAGAAGGCTTCTTTATGGATACGTTTGATAAGTCCGCCGGGATCGAGGATTTAACCGAGTCTTACCCGTTGGTGGATGTTGGACTCGGGAAAGCAGCGGATTATGCGGGTAAGGACTTGAACGGAAAAATCGCCTTTATCAAACGCGGTGAGATTTCCTTCGCGGAAAAAGCGCTCAACGCCCAAGCCGCGGGTGCGGCCGCCGCGATTGTGTTCAACAACGTGCCGGAAGCTTTGGAAAGCGGGACGTTGGGGGACGCAGATGTTCAAATCCCGGTTTACGCTCTTTCTGGAGCGTATGGGGGACGAATTCGGGAGGCTTTGAAGGAACAGGAGCTGTCTGCTGAATTCAGTACAACGATAGAAGAAGATATTATGGCGGGCTTTAGCTCGCGTGGACCAGCCAAACCGGGGTATGACCTCAAACCGGACATTTCCGCACCAGGGATGAGCGTTCGCTCCAGCGTGCCGGATTATGAAGGCTGGTATGCCGCTCAAAACGGCACCAGTATGGCCGCGCCGCACATTGCAGGTGCAGCAGCCCTCGTGCTGCAAAAATATCCAAACCTGACGCCTTATGAAGTAAAGTCCTTATTGATGAATAATACCGTGAAACTCAGCGATCGGAACGGTGACCGCTATACCCACATGGATCAAGGGGCCGGTCGGGTCGCGCTGGATCAGGTTCTGGAGGCCAAAGCGGTAGCGATGGCAGAGGATTCGACGCCTTATGTGGATGGGGATCTCCCGGAAACTTTTTATACGGGCAGCCTGTCGTTTGGATATGTTGGCAACGGCTTTTCTGCCAAACAACATGTGATCGTGAAGGACATCGTCGGGGAGTCCTCGACCTACACGGTCAGTTCGCATTGGTATGGCAATGCATCGATTGACCTAACCTTGTCTGCGGCAGAGGTTGCGGTCAGCGCTGGCGGGGAAACCAGCTTCGACGTCGAAGTTGTCGTGCCGGAAGAAGCCGCCAACCAACGGTATGAAGGTGAAGTGATCCTGACCGAAACGGCAACCGGGCATGTGATTAACCTGCCGGTATCGGTCTACGTTGGTGATACGCCGCAGGTGGATGTGGTGACGGATGTAGATCTGTCCAGCAACCCGATTTCGCCGAATAACGATGGACTTTATGATACTACAGACATCTCATTCACGGTGAATGAATATACCGATTACTTCTCGCTGGAAGTCCATGATCTGAACGGAAATTGGCAGGGCGTGGTCTTTGAAACCGATCAAGGCATTGATCCCGGCAGCTATACTTTGAGAGGTTGGGACGGAAGTGTTTTTGATGAAAATTACGACGAAGTGTTACTTCCCGATGGCGGATACCTGCTGATCCCTTATACTGGAACATCCTTGTTTGACTCCGTTCCTTCGGAAGACTCTGCTTATGTATTCTTCGTCGATACGACGGCACCGGTATCCCATCTTAGTGAACCGCCATTGACAGTGAAGAGCTCTGGTCAAACGGGAGTCATCTCCGGCGAAGTGACGGAGGATATGCTGATTAATTATCTCGTGAACTTCGGCGGGCTGGATATGGAGCTTGTGATTGGTGTCGAGGCGTGGTTTGCAGATCCAGAGGGCAATGTAGATTATCGGTTTGGCACTATTGATAACCAAGGGAATTTCAAAATTGAGGTTCCCGTATATCCTGGCGACAACGAATATGAAGTGTACATCTATGACTTGGCCGGGAATGGGTTCTGGGATCCGGCACATGTGTTTAGCTACAACCACGCTACAGAACCGGAATTGATCGTTAACACTGAAAATCTGACGCTGCAAGCAGGAGATACCGAACAACTCACCGTAACGTATAAAGCGGCAAACGGTGAGGAGAGCGACGTCACAGTAGCAGCAGAATATTCCGTAGCTGACTCGACTATCGCGACAGTTGACCAAGGCGTCGTAACCGGGGTAGCAGAAGGAACGACCACGATTGAAGTTGCGTACGAAGGAATCTCGAAGACCGTTAATGTAACCGTAACCGCTGAAGGCAATGAAGAACAACCAGAGCTGCGGGTGAATCCGGAGAGCTTGGATCTTCAAGTAGATGAAGTTCAAGCGCTCACCGTAACGTATAAAGCGGCAAACGGTGAGGAGAGTGACGTCACAGCAGCAGCGGAATATACCGTGGCGGACTCCACGATCGCGACTGTCGATCAAGGTATCGTGACCGGGGTAGCGGAAGGAACGACAACGATTGAGGTTGTGCACGAAGGTCTCTCCCAAACTGTTCATGTGACTGTTACTGCTGAAGGCGGCGAAGAACCAGAACCAGGGGAACCTTCGCTGATCGTTACACCACCTTCTCTGACTCTGAAAGTTGGAAAAAGCAACCAGTTAGCAGTGACTTATCGGGATGCGGATGGCAATGAAACCTCTGTGACAGATGCGGTATACGTATCGAGAGATCCGCTGATTGCTGCCGTTTCAAGTACGGGACTGGTTACGGCCTTGAAAGCAGGCTCTACCACGATCGACGTGACTTCCCAAGGTTTGTCGAAGTCCGTCCAGGTCACAGTCACCCCAGCTGACCCGCCTAACAATGGCGGCGGAGGCAATGGCGGAGGTAATGGCGGCGGCAACGGTGGCGGAGGCGGATCCAGCAGCGGCGGTTCCACTTCTACGCCAACCACGACACCAACAACGACGCCAACTAAACCAGCAATACCTAAGGATGCCGTAGCCATCAAGGCAGGCGAACCAACGGTGGTGAAGCTGCCAAATGGGTTTACGTTAACGATTCCGGAAGGCGCGATCACTTCCCCGGATGCCGCTTATGTCCAAGTCACGCCGGCAACCGAGGAAGAAACGAAGAAGCTGCTGGAAGGATTGAAGCTGCCAGCAGAAGTTCAACCGTTTGGAATCTATTATGATATCAACATTTTAGCGAAAGACGGGAAAGCGCTGGAAAATATCCAGCTCAGCAAGCCAGCCGAAGCCGCAATCCCGCTGACGGCATTGAATCCTGGAGCAATCCATGGCGGGAAGATCAGCCTGTTCAAGCTGGGGGACAACGGAGAATTAACTCAATTCTTCGGACGATTGAAGGACGGTAAAGTGGTTGCGAACCTGTACGGCTCTAGCCGTTACATCTATCTGGCCAAGAACGTCACCTTTGCTGATGCCACCCCAGCGAAGTTCGCTTGGGCGGTGGATGCGATCGAAATTCTGGCATCGAAAGACATTCTCGCTGGATCCATCGACGGTAACTTCCATCCGACATCGCAAGTCACTCGGGCGGAATTCGTATCCATGCTGGTTCGGGCACTGGAATTGAAGGCTGATCCAAACGCAGCTAGCCAGATTTCCTTCCTTGACGTTCCTGCAGGAAGCTGGTACGAGGAGGCCGTGAAGATTGCGACATCCAAGGGGCTGATCAGCGGTTATTCCAACGGTACTTTTGCGCCGGACCAACCGATTACTCGCGGTGAAATCGCAATGGTTTTGGCGAAGGCGCTGGAGGTCCTGGGCCAATCCGCAGGGGAAGGCGGAGCGAATCACAGCTTTGCCGATCAAGCTCGCATTCCAGCTTGGGCCGCCGAGGCGGTAGCCAAAGTCACGAGCCTTGGCATCATGAACGGCAAGGCGGGGAACCGCTTCGAGGCCGAATCGCCAACGACCCGAGCTGAGGCAGCCGTCGTGGTGTACCGCATCTTCAAAGATTTTACCAAATAAGATTTGAACGTTCCGCCGTCGGTGCGCATGATGCCGGCGGCGGTTTTCATATACATGAGGTAAGGTTCGATCTCACCGAAGGAGCGTGGACAAGTGGAACAGAAAGTACGTCGTTATCATGAACTAAAACAGCTGCAGAAAGAAACGGAGCAAGAGCTGGCCGCATTACGTGGCGAAATTTTAGAACATTTTCAGGAACAAGGCATTTCGGAGCTGGACGTGGGGGAATACCGGGTTAGAACCATCCGCCAGGAACGGAAGGAGTACGATGATCGTAAGCTTTACGAAGCGCTTCCCGATCCTGGCGTGTGGCGTTTGGTTTCCAAAGCGGACGCCCAGAAGATCGCCGGACTCGTGAAGCTGAACGTAATCCCCGAGGAAAAGCTGGAAGGAACGTTCTCCATCAAACAAGTCACGCTGGTGCAGGTGGACAAGAAGTAGCGACGCAAAGCCGGAATTAGTCCGGCCGCCGCGTTGCCCCAGGACTGGCTGTCGACACAGGGATGGCTTGGCGATTCCGGCGCAAATCCAGCGGCGCTTGGTGGTACCATTTTTTGAATTGATGATAAAAATGGCTGACGTTCTCGAACCCGCACTCCAGGGCGATTTCCACCACGCGCAGCTCCGTCGTCAGCAGCAGGTTGCGGGCTGCGCTCAGCTTCAGCTGGTTCAAATATTCCGTTGGCGTCTGCTGCAGATATCGGCGGAAGGCGCGGTTCACGTGGCCGATGCTTCTTCCGGACAATTCATACAAGGCGGGAAGCCCGCGGTGGAGATTTTCTTTCAGCTGCATTTTGCTGAGTGCATGCTCCAGCCATAATGGAATCTCCTCCTGCTTGACCGGATTCGGGTTAAAAAAGTAACGGGTTAGCAGGTCGATCAGTCCGCTTTTGAGGACGAGGCGGGCCTTCTGTTTGTCGATGGAGGACAACAGCTTGATGCGTTCGAATAAGGCGACGAATTCGCCAACTTCGGTTGGCGACAGCAGGGCCACCTGGGGCAGATGCGATTGCAGCAGCCGCTCGGCGATCTCTTCCTCCCCCAAAAAAGCCATCGCTTCGTCCATCAAGCTATGCCGGCAGGGAACATTGTAAAACCGGCAGTCCTCCTCCCCGTTCTGCTCGTATCGATGGATATCCTCCGGCCGGATGAAGACCAGGCAACCCGCCTGTAGCAATTGGGTCTCCCCATTCACAACATGGCGGCAGCTCCCTGCTTCAATTACGAAAAATTCATAGAAATCATGGGTATGCTCCGGCGAAACCTGAGACAAGGCCTCCACCCGAAACGGGTTGACCGGCACCTCCGGATCAATGTAGTTTTCCTCGGTATATTTCAGCATGGAAGACACCTCTCCACAACAAGATGGTGTTAAAATAGCACATGACTTAGGTGAAGACAATACAAGAAAATATCCAGCCTCTTTAGTACAATCAAACCATGGTCAGGATAAAAAAGTACATGAGGAGGCAAAACAATGCTGCTTGTCGACTTGGGCGGAGCTTGGCGGATGAAACGGCTGGACCAGACGGAATGGCTCCCGGGAACCGTGCCGGGTTCGGTTTATTATGATTTGTTGAATGCCGGACAAATGCCGGACCCGTATTACCGCGATCAGGAGTACGAGGTACTGGAGCTTTCGAAATACGATTATGAATATGAACGGACCTTTCAGGTGGACGAGCCCACGTTGGACCATGACCGGGTGGTGCTGCTTTGCGAGGGGTTGGATACCCTGGCTGAGGTGTACTTGAATGGGACGCTCATTCTGAACGCAGACAATATGCACCGGACGTACGAAGTTGACATCAAATCGCAGCTGATTCTCGGGGAAAATCACATTCACGTGATTTTGCGTTCGCCGGTTGAATACGTGCTGCGCAAGCAGGCGGAACGGCCGCTGATCGGCTGTGCTGACGCCGTGCCGGGGATTTCCCATCTGCGTAAGGCGCATTCGATGTTCGGCTGGGATTGGGGGCCGCAGCTGCCAGACCTCGGGATCTGGAGGGACATGACCATCCGCGGTTACGATCGTTCCCGGATCGAAGATGTGTACATCACGCAAACCCACGAGCCCGGCAAGGTCAGCTTGGATGTACGCGTGCGGACGGATAGCTGGGCGGAAGGGAACCGGGAGATCACGGTCCGCGTAACCAGTCCGTCGGGCCATGTGCTGGAAACCCAGGTTTTGGAGCAAAATGAGCAATCCACCGCTAGGGCAAATGGCACTCTCCGAGAGCGGCATATTCCGGTAGTGATCCTAAATCCGGAGCTGTGGTGGCCCAACGGGCTCGGCGAGCAGCCGCTATACGAAGTGGAGGTTGTGCTTAGCGAGCAAGGCCGGGAGCTGGACCGGCACGACCTGCGCATCGGCCTGCGCACCCTGACGGTGCTGCAGGAAGAAGACGAATGGGGCGAATCGTTCCAGTTTGTCGTGAACGGGATTCCGTTCTTTTCCATGGGGGCGGATTATGTTCCTGAGGACAACATCTTTCCGCGGCGCAGCCGAGAGCGGACAGAACACCTGATCCGCAGCTGTGCTGAAGCCAACTTTAATACGATCCGCGTCTGGGGCGGGGGACATTATCCGGAGGATTATTTTTACGATTTATGTGATGAATACGGGATCGTGGTGTGGCAGGACCATATGTACGCGTGTGGCGTCTATGAGTTGACCGAGGAATTCAAGGCGAACATCACGCAGGAGACGATCGACAATATGAAGCGGCTGCGCCATCACGCTTCGCTGGGGCTTTGGTGCGGGAACAACGAGCAGGAGATGGCCTGGGATGAGTGGAATTGGGCGGAGCAAACCTCGCTGCAACTGCAAGCGGACTACATCAAGATGTATGAGGTGCTGCTGCCGGAGATCGCGAAGGAAATCGATCCGAATACGTTCTACTGGCGGGCCTCGCCGTCCTCGAAGGGGAGCTTCGACAAGCCGAATGACGAAAATTACGGGGACATGCATTACTGGGATGTGTGGCACGGCAAGAAGCCTTTCACCGCCTACCGCACCATCTACCCGCGTTACATGTCGGAGTTCGGGCTGCAGTCATTCCCGTCGCTGAAGACGGTGGAGACGTTTACGCTGCCGGAGGACCGGAATATTTTCTCTTATGTAATGGAATCTCACCAGAAAAACGGGACGGGGAACGAAAAAATCCTCTACTACATCGGGGAAACGTACCGTTATCCCAAGGATTTCTCGTCCCTGCTGTATGCCTCCCAGCTGGTTCAAGCCGAAGGCATGCGTTGCGGAGTCGAGCATTGGCGTCGCAACCGCGGCCGCTGCATGGGGGCATTGTACTGGCAGCTCAACGACATTTGGCCGGTAGCCTCTTGGTCGAGCATCGATTACTACGGCAGATGGAAGGCGCTGCAATATGAGGCCAAGCGCTTCTTTGCTCCCGTGTTGGCGTCGGCCTGCGAGGAAGGTACACGAGTCGCCTTGCACGTATCTAACGAAAGCAAGCAGACCGCGAAGGGCAAGCTGGTCTGGACGCTGCGGAATGCCTGCTCCGAAGTGCTTCGGCAGGGAGAACGGGCGGCGGAAGTCGCTCCGTTTACCAGCGTGGAGCTGGAGCAGCTTGATTTTGCCGGAGAGCTGGACACCAAAGCGAAGCTGCGGAGCACCTATCTCGAATATGCTTGGGAGGAAGACGGAGAGATCGTCAGCGGCGGCACGGTCCTGTTCGTCAAAGCGAAGCATTTCGAATTCGCCAATCCGAACATCCAAGCCGTGATCACGGAGGCGGAAGACCGCTTTACGATCACGCTGACCGCAGAAGCGTATGCTCGGTTCGTAGAGCTGGATTTTACGGGGCTGGACGCCATCTTTAGCGACAATTATTTCGATTTGTCCGGCGGATCGAAGAAGACGGTCACCATCGCCAAATCGACTCTGAGCCGTCCGGCGGCATTAACCGAGCTGCAAGAGCGGCTCACGGTTCGCAGCGTGTTTGATATCTAAACCGCAGAAGATAAACGGGGGTGTTCCTTAGGGGACCCCCCTTTTTAAGCAGATGATCTTCAAAATGACATATCCGTCGTAAAAACAACATATTTACCCCTCATGCTGCAATCGCTTATCGTTAGGAGGAACAAGCATAGAGGGGGAATAGCGATGTTACCATGGTTTGAAGACGCCAAGCTGGGGATCTTTATCCATTACGGGATTTACGCGGTTGACGGTGTTTCCGAATCTTGGTCCTTTCATAACGGCGTGATCTCGTATGAGGATTACATGAAACAATTGGACGGGTTCACAGCTTCCCGGTTTGATGCCGACCACTGGGCGGAATTGATCGAGAAGTCCGGGGCCAAGTACGCGGTGTTGACGACGAAACATCATGACGGCGTAGCGCTGTTTGATACCCAGTACAGTGATTTGAGCGTGGTCAAGCGAACGCCGGCCAAACGTGACATCGTTAAAGAGTATGCCGAAGCGATAAAGAAACGGGGAATTCGACTAGGTTTGTACTATTCGTTAATCGACTGGTCCCATCCTGATTATCCTAGCGTGTATCCAGGCGGTGCTGTGCCCGAGGATCTAAGCCAGGTTAACCGTTTCTCGGAACCGCTGGACGGTAAACAGGACGAGGCGAAGTGGCAGAGGTTCTTGCAGTTTAATCGTCATCAGCTGAGCGAACTATTAACGAAATATGGCAAGGTTGATTTGCTCTGGTTCGACGGGGATTGGGAACGAAGTGCTGAGCAATGGGGATTGCCGGAGTTTAAGGAGTTTTTGCTGTCTTTTAACCCCGATCTGATCATCAACTCACGCCTAGCCGGTCACGGGGATTATAAAACGCCGGAGCAAGGGCTACCGATCACAAGACCCGAAGGACCTTGGGAGTTCTGTACGACGATTAATTCGTCTTGGGGCTATCAACACAATGATCATAAATATAAATCGTTAAATCAAATTATCCGTATGTTCTGCGACTGCATCTCTATGGGCGGCAACATGTTGTTAAATATCGGTCCCCGCGAGGACGGAACGATCGATCCGAGACAAGCTGTCATTTTGCTTGGGTTAGGCGATTGGATACGCGCGCATGAAGAAGCCGTGTATGGAACTGTCGAAGGGATCATGACCCGCTATTGGTTAGGCGGAAGCACGTTAACGAAAGATCGGAAGACGTTATATCTGTTCGTTTACGATGACCCGAAGGAAAGCGTCTGCCTCAAGGGCTTATGTAATCCGATTCAAAAAGTGACCGTGCTCCATTCGGGCAAAGAACTGAAACATGAAATTCATGGCGGTGTGCCCTGGTTTAATATCCCGGGAACGACGTGGATCTATTTAACGCCTGAGGATTGTCATGAGCATGTTACCGTTCTGAAGCTGGAGTTTGCTGAGCCAGTCGAAATGTACGGCGGTTCGGGTGCGGTTGTCACCCATAACTAGAGTAGGGAGAAGCATTGGGCGTACGTCGGTCGGCAGGTCCAGGCCTGTCGTCCGGGCCCGTTTTACAGGATTATCCCGTTTGATCAGAAGATAGGCAAAAGGAAGATCGTACCCCTCCGACCAAAGCCGACGCAGGTTGTCCGCCCTTTCCTCAAGACCTCCAGGCAATCCTCCTCGTTAGCAAAATCGTCTGCAAAATGGTGGAAACCGATTCCACCGTTACCTCCAAAGTCCTTTCCTCTCTCGTGAGAAAAATAGGTACATATCGTTTGTCTGGACGATTTATCGCAAACATATGCTCATCTTTTTACCTCATTGGGCCCCCTGACCAAAGGGGATAATCCTGCAAAGAAGGGGAAAAGAGGGGCCCGCATCTTTCCCCACTCATTGGAGCCATTTGACGATGCGGGTGGACAGCCATTGGCAGAGCAGGGCTATGAGATATTGCTCAGCCACAAGCCCAGACTCATCGGCAGGCGGCGGACATGCCAAAGATGCATTCTAGTCCATGTTTTGTTGTCAGAGAAAATTTGTTGTCAGAGAAAAAGGGTTTATAGAGAGATACATGGAATTAAAGTTTTATACATACTTTGTTTGTTCTGAAAAGCGGTCACTGAGATGGATTTGTTCATCAGCTATGCACAAAACGAGCGGGTTATCCGAGTACCTAGCGATATCCAAGCCGATTGGCGATAAGCAGGAGCCTACCAATCTCGAGGTGACTTTCTCCTACCAGGCGATTCTTTCGTTCGGCGGCACGGTGAGCGTGCAAAGCGCACCCGGAGCGGGGACGAAGTTTACGATTAGCTTGCCGATCTATAACTGTGAGGAAGAAGCAAAGGGGATGAATGAAGGATGAACAAATCCGTCGGAGAGCTTGCGGCCAAAATTGTGCTCTGTGTCCTGTTGTCTAGTGTGATTTTATTCTTAGGATTTTTTGCCGGTTTAATCGTGTCATTCTCCGGCGGAGCGGTGTTCTATACGCCTTTGGTGCTGGTTGCGGCGGCCGTGTTGGTCGTCTTTCTGGCTTTCTTTATGTTCTTGCCGGAGCGGCACCGTCGCAAGTTGTATTTCTCGCTGCTTGCCGTCGTGATCTTGGGCGGCTTGACAACAGGGGGATACGAGATTCGCAAAGCTTACCACAACAGCATTCCGGTCGTCAGCGACCAGGAGGTAGATATGAGGCCGTATCGGCCGTTTGCGGACACGGGGAAGCTGGCCGTGCTGCCGGAACCGTCCAAATTGACATTAACGGAGGATTTACCGCGGCTTGACGGAGCAACGGCACTTTATCCTCTGTATGGAGCGTTTGCGCAGGCCGTATATCCGCGCCAGGATTATGATCTCTACGACAGCGAGGTCATGGTGAATACGACACCTGTGGCTTATAAGAATTTAATCGAAGGCCGGGCGGATATCATTTTCGCCGCCGCGCCGTCGGAGGGGCAAATAGCCGCCGCCCGCAAGGAAGGGAAGGAATTAAAGCTCACCCCGATCGGCCGTGAGGCGTTTGTCTTTTTCGTGAATGCGTCGAATCCGGTAACCGGGTTAACGACGGAGCAGATCCGCGGGATCTACTCGGGGGAAATTACCCGATGGAGTGAAGTGGGGGGCCGCGAAGAGCGGATCCGCGCGTTTCAGCGTCCGGAGGATAGCGGAAGCCAGACGATGCTGATACGGGTGATGGACGGACGGGAGCTCGCCAAACCGCCCAAGGAGAATGTGGCCTCCGGGATGGGTGGCATCATTTCGCGGACCGCGGATTACCGCAACTACAAAAACGCGCTGGGCTATTCGTTCTTGTTTTATGCCACCGAGATGGTGAAAAACGGGAATATCCGCCTGTTGGCCATCGACGGCGTGAAGCCGGAACGAGCGACGATTGCCAGCGGCGAATATCCGTTTGCGGCCGAGTTTTACGCGGTAACGGCGGGCAGTGACAATCCGAACGTGGAGAAGCTGATCGAATGGATTCGCTCCCCGCAAGGGCAGTATTTAGTGGAGCAAACGGGCTATACGCCGCTCGCCCCCTAGGACGTATTGACACTCGAATTGGGGATCGATAAACTAAAAACTAGGAATTAGCACTCTTCCTTGTAGAGTGCTAATATGTTGTAAGACAAGTTCCCCCATGGGGTGAAAGGAAGGAGATCCGATTCATGGCGAAAAAGCAGTTTAAAGCAGAATCTAAACGACTGCTGGAAATGATGATCAACTCGATTTACACACAGCGGGAAATTTTTCTGCGTGAGCTGATTTCGAACGCCAGCGATGCCATTGATAAGATTTATTATCGGGCGTTAACGGATGACAAGCTGGTATTTAACAAGGACGACTATTTTATTAAGATTAAGCCGGATAAAGCAAACCGCACCTTGACGATTTCCGATACCGGGATCGGCATGACCAAGGAAGAGCTGGAGAAGCACCTGGGGACTATCGCCAACAGCGGTTCGTATGCGTTTAAGAACGAAAATGAACTGAAGGATGGTCATAACATTATCGGGCAGTTTGGTGTCGGCTTCTATTCCGCATTTATGGTCGCCGACGTGGTTACCGTGATCAGCCGGGCGCTTGGTTCGGACGAGGCCTACAAATGGGAGTCCAAAGGGGCGGACGGCTACACGATCGAACCGTGTGAGAAGGAAACGGTGGGTACGGATATTATTTTGAAGATCAAAGAAAACTCCGAAGACGACCAATATGACGAATACCTCGAGGAATACCGTCTGAAGTCGATTATCAAGAAATATTCGGATTTCATCCGTTATCCGATCAAGATGGACGTCACGAGCAGCCGGCCGAAGGAAGGCAGCGAAGGCGAATACGAGACGTACACCGAAGAGCAAACCATCAACAGCATGGTGCCGATCTGGCGCAAGAACAAATCCGAACTGACGGAAGAGGATTATGTCAACTTTTACATGGAGAAGCGCTACGGGTTCGATAAACCGGTATCGCATATCCATATCAAGGCTGACGGCGCGGTCGTGTACAATGCGATTTTGTATATTCCGGAGAAGACGCCGTTTGACTATTACACCAAGGAATACGAAAAAGGGCTGGAGCTCTACTCCAACGGCGTGCTGATCATGAATAAGTGCCCGGATCTGCTGCCGGACTATTTCAGCTTTGTCAAAGGGATGGTCGATTCCGAGGATCTGTCGCTCAACATTTCTCGGGAAATGCTGCAGCATGACCGCCAGTTGAAGTTGATTGCGAAGAACATCCAAAGCAAGATCAAGAGCCAGCTGCAAACGCTACTGAAGGAAGACCGTGAGAAATACGAGAAGTTCTACGCTTCGTTTGGCCGCCAGCTGAAGTTTGGCGTGTACAACGACTACGGCATCAACAAGGACGTGCTGCAGGATCTGCTGCTGTTCACTTCGTCCAAGGAGAAGAAGCTTGTTACGCTGGATGAATACGTCTCCCGCATGCCGGAAGACCAGAAGTATATTTATTATGCTGCCGGTGAATCGGTAGAACGGCTGGAGAAGCTGCCGCAAACCGAGCTGGTGCTGGATAAAGGATACGAGATCCTGTATTTCACCGACGACATTGACGAGTTCGCGATCAAGATGATCATGAAATACAAGGATAAGGAATTCAAATCGGTATCGAGCGGTGATTTGGGCATCGAAGCCGAGAATTCCGAAGATAAGGCGAATACGGATGAGAACAAGGAATTGTTCGCCGCAATGAAGGACCTGCTGGCGGGCAAGGTGAAGGAAGTTAAAGCGTCCAAACGTCTGAAATCCCATCCGGTCTGCTTGTCGACGGAAGGTGAGCTGACGATCGAGATGGAAAAGGTACTGAACTCGATGCCAGGCTCGAACGGCCAGTCGGTTAAAGCCGAAAAAGTGCTGGAGATCAACGTGAACCACGACGTCTTCCAGTCGCTGAAGAAGGCTTACGAGAGCGACAAAGAGAAGCTGGCCTTGTACACGAACCTGCTGTACAATCAGGCGCTGCTGATTGAAGGGCTGCCAATCAACGATCCAGTTGAATTTACGAACGATATTTGCAAAGTGATGGTGTAAGCGGAAGAACCACCTTCCTCCGAAAAATGCGGGAGGGTGGTTCTTTTATTTTTGGCCTGGAATATGCCATCATGAGGGTGGGGGCGATACAGGGTGTTTCATGAATTTAAGCTTGTGGCGGAAACGCCGGTTTACGTGCAGGTGAAAAATTATATCAAACGACTAATGATGCAAGGCGCTTTGCAGGCCGGGCAACGGCTTCCCTCAACACGGGAACTGTCGGAACTGCTGGGCGTCAGCCGGGGCAGTATCATTGCTGCCTATGAAGCCTTGCAGGATGAGGGGCTAGTGTATGCTGTCACGGGGAAAGGGAACTTCGTCGCCGAGGTCTCTGCACCAAGCGGGCAGGCGGTCCCCACCTGGCGGATGGATTGGCGCGAGCGGATGAATCGGCAAGCCCGGCTGTCCGTGGAGCTCGACCATATGAAACGCAGCAGGCCCGGCCTGCGGGCGGCGAAAGGCGCCATTTTGTTTACGAGCATCGCCCCTGACGAGGAGCTGTTTGATCTGGAGAACGTCAAACGCGCATTCTTGGATCGGATGGCGGTGGAAGGCCGCGTCTTATTGAACTATGGATACGCAAAAGGATATAAACCACTTATCGATTATTTGCTGAACTATATGGAACGTAAAGGCGTGGATCTGCAAGGCAAGGATTTGCTGATCACCAGCGGCTTTACGGAAGGGCTGGACATCGTGTTGTCAGCCCTGGGGCGGGATGGCAGTGCGGGCGGACGCATGTTATGCGAAAACCCAACGCACCAAACCGCGATCAAAAATTTGCGGCGGCACGGGTTCGAGATCACCGGGATTCCGATGGAGCCGGACGGCCTGGACCTGGCAGCGCTGGAGCGCGAGCTGAAGACGCAGGCTTTTGACGGCGCGTTCCTCGTTCCTTCCTATCATAACCCAACCGGGATCGTGACGTCCGCTGAGAAACGGCTGGCGATACTAGAGCAGCTCGGCCGCTACCGTGTGCCGGTGATCGAGGATGGATTTAATGAGGAGCTGAGGTATTCCGGCTCCCACGTCGCGCCGTTGATTGCGATGGCAGGGCAGGGGAACGGCGTGGTGTATTTGGGAAGTTTCTCGAAGGTGCTGTTCCCGGGGATTCGTGTCGGATGGATCTTAGCAGACCGGGAGCTGATCGAGGTGCTGGAAAGCGTCAAACGGGCGCGCAGCATTCATACCTCAACGTTGGACCAATCCCTGCTGTATCAATACTTGCTGAACGGGAATCTCGAAAAATATCTGAAACGGGCCAGGGCCGAATATCGGCGGAAGTACGAATGGACGAAGGCCTGCTGCGAGCAGTACGTGCCATTCTCCCGGTTGTCGGGCAGCGGCGGGTTACATTTGTTCCTGGAGTTTCCGGAGGAGTTCGATACGTGGAAGCTGCTCGAGCTTTGCGCGGATCAGGGCGTCCTCTTTACTCCGGGGGATATGTTCTACGTTGACGGCGGAGGACGGAACACGATGCGAATTGGTTTTTCGCGGGTGTCCGAGGAAGACATCGAAAAGGGGATTCGCCTGATCGGTGATACGGCTGCAAAGCTGTTAGGAGATCAGAGTTAGCAACGGGGTAGTTAGGTGCTGCATGGACTTAAACAACGGGTGAAGGAGAGAAACAGGATGAAGGTAGGCGTAATTATGGGCGGCGTCTCCTCGGAACGCGAGGTCTCGCTGATGACGGGGAAGGAAATCGTGGGGAAGCTGGACCCCAATAAATATGAAGTGGTGCCGATTGAGCTGACGAAGCGGGAGGAGTTGATCGACCGGGTGCGGGGCATCGACTTCGCTTTGCTGGCGCTGCATGGCGTGTTTGGCGAGGACGGTACAGTGCAGGGCGTTCTGGAGACGATGGGCATCCCGTACTCGGGCAGCGGCGTGTTGTCCAGCAGCTTATGCATGGATAAGAATCTGACGAAGAGGCTGCTGCAGACTGAAGGGATTGCGACGCCGGACGGGGCCTATCTGGAGCGGGCCATGTTCGCGGACGGAACGTGGGAACCCAAGATGGCGGGGCTCGCGTATCCGCTGTTCGTCAAGCCGAATGCAGGAGGCTCCAGCATCGGCGTCCAGCGCGTCGACCGGCCGGAGTTGTTGCGCGGTGCGCTGGAGGAGGCGTTCCGCTGGGGCGAGTCTGTGCTCGTCGAGTCCATGGTGTCCGGCCAGGAAATCACCTGCCCGATCCTGGACGGGGAGCTGCTTCCGGTGCTGGGCATCCGGGCGGCCAATGGAGCGGAGTGGTTTGACTACGAAGCCAAATACAGCGACGGCGGGGCGGAGGAGAAGCCGATCACGCTGCCTCCCGACGAAGAGACGCGGGTACGGGCGGCAGCACTGGCGTGTTATCGGCTGTTGCAATGCCGCGTTTATGCCCGGGTCGATATGATTCTCAAGGACGGTGTCCCTTACGTGCTGGAGGTAAATACGCTGCCGGGGATGACGGCGAACAGCCTGCTGCCGCGCAGCGCCGCTGCCGCTGGCATCAGTTACAGCGAACTGCTCGATCGGATCATCGAGCTGTCGCTGGCCGAGCGAGGGAGCGGCGTTGCTGCCACATAAAATAAGAGACCCGCTGGTTGCGGATCTCTTGCTCTTGTTGAATGCGGCGAAATCGCCTAGTTAACTGGGGAACTGGGCAGCTCCAGCGCTTGCTCAACAGGCACATACTCGTAGTGAAGGTCCCGGGCAACAGAGGCGTACGTAATCGCACCAGCGGCGACGTTAACGCCTTTGCGCAGAGCTGCCCGTTCACTGAGCGCCGTGTAAAGGCCCTTCGAGGCGATCTCCAGCGCATAAGGCAGCGTAGCGTTGGCCAGCGCCAGCGTAGAGGTGCGCGGTACGGCGCCCGGCATGTTCGCCACGGCGTAATGCACGACGCCATGCTTCACATAGGTCGGATCGGAATGGGTCGTGATCCGGTCGACCGTTTCGAAGATGCCGCCCTGGTCGATGGCCACGTCCACGATGACCGAGCCGGGGCGCATCGCCTTCACCATGCTTTCGGTGACCAGCTTTGGCGCCTTGGCACCGGGGATCAGCACCGCGCCGATCACCAGGTCGGATTCAGCAACCGACTCGGCGATGTGCTGCGGATTCGACATCAGCGTCTGCACGCTGGCGCCAAAGATGTCCTCCAGCTGCCGCAGGCGATCCGGATTCAGATCGATGATCGTCACGTCGGCGCCCAGGCCGATCGCCACTCGGGCTGCGTTCGTGCCAACGACGCCTCCGCCGATGATCGTCACTTTGCCGCGCTTCACGCCAGGCACACCGCCGAGCAGGATGCCTTTGCCGCCGTGCGGCTTCTCCAGGAACTGCGCCCCGATTTGCACGGACATCCGACCGGCAACCTCGCTCATTGGCGTCAACAGCGGCAGCGTTTTGTTCACTTCAACCGTTTCATACGCGATGGCGGTCACACCTTGATCTTTTAACGCTTGCGTCAGTTCCGGTTCCGGCGCCAGATGCAAATACGTGAACAGGATCAGACCTGGACGGAAAAAGCCATACTCCGACGGCTGCGGCTCCTTCACCTTCATCACCAGATCGGCCGACCAGGCTTCGGCGGCGCTGCCGACCACCTTGGCCCCGGCGGCCGCATATTCCGTATCCTCAAAGCCGCTGCCGGCACCCGCCTGGGTCTCGATCCATACCGAGTGACCTGCTTTCACCAGCGAATAGGCGCCCGATGGGGTCAGGGCAACTCGATTCTCATTATTTTTGATTTCTTTGGGGACTCCAATGATCATGCTGTAACCTCCTCTGTCAAACGATCTGACATCAGTATAGGACAGGAGCTGTGATTTTTGTTTGTGGCGATATGAGAAAAAAGACAGCCCGCATTGTGAAATTTCACAATGCGTTGCTGCCGCCGAAACGTTCGGCTTTGAGTTCCAAATATAAGGTTACTTTCTGCTCCATGCTGGTTAAGTCGATCCGGCCGATTTCAGCGATTCGCTTCAGCCGGTAATTCAGGGTATTCGCATGAACATGCAGGGCTTCGGCGGCTGTCTTCGCATTGCTGTCATGCGCCAAAAACACCTCCAGCGTGTGCACCAGCTCGCTGTGATGCTCCTGATCGTAGGCCCGCAGCCGGGCCAGTTGGCTGCCCGCGCGGCCATGCCGCTGAAGCTCCTCCCAGATTCGGGGAAGATACCGGTAATACCCGAGATCGCTATATATCACGAGATCTCCGGTCTCCTTGGGAAACCGCTGCTTCACCTCAAGCAGGAGCAGCGCTTCGCGGTAGCTGTCTTCCAGCCGTCCGTATTCGCTGTAGAGACATCCGCTGGCCAATCCTAGGAAATGCGGCGAAAAATAGGTGCGCAAATTCTGCTGAAGCAGCCCCAGCTGGCTGGCGACTCCATCCTTAGTATCCGCCGTTATCGGCGCAAATAACAAAATCAGCTGATTTTTATTGATGGCGTGCAGCACGATCCGGCTATAAGCGGAGAGGGGAGCGCATTTCTCCAGCGCCTGCCGCTGCCACGATTCCTTCACTTCGGCGGCAAACTGCAGGACGACCACATGGAATTGCGGAGGGAGTGCGATCCCGATCCGCTGAGCCTTATCCCGGATTAGGGTTTCGTTGGACAGATGCCCGGTCAGCAGCTGCCAGAAAAAATCGCGATGCGCCTCTTCCTCCTTATGGCGCTGCAGCTGCCACCTAGCCATTTTGGTGCGGGCGGCTTGGGCCGCCTTGGCGAATAACGCCATTTCCCGTTCTGAAAAAGGCCTCTCCGCCTCCAGCACCCAAATAAAGCCGACAACCCGGGAGCCCAAACGGATCGCCGTTGCAACGCGGCCGCTAAGCCCCACCTCTTGAATCGGAGCGACGCGAATCGGCGCTTCGCTCTCCAATAGGCGAGGCATAACGCCGTCCCGCCAGAGACTGCCAATGATCTGATCGGGCACCCGGCGCCCGACGATGGTGGCCAGCCGCGCCGCGTCGGTCTCCGGCTCGTGCGAGCTGTAGGCAACCAGCCGATGGTTGGCGTCTTCGATCGTGACCGGACGGCCCAGCACGTCGCTGATCTTCTCCGCGAGCAATTCCAGATTGTCGGAGTATGGCTCGAAAATATCGTCTTGATCTTGGCTCATAGGCGAGCGTCACCTCCGATGCGGTATGGTTTGTGAAGCCGCACTAGGATCATGCCGTTTTTTTGGGGTAGGAAGACAAACCCCGGCAGGAGCGGCTCAATTATACTTAATTTCAAGATGCTTCATGCTGATTATTGATTAGGAAAGAGGTATTCCACGATGACAACGATGCAATCGAGGGTCTCCACCCCTACCGGCTATCGGGAAACTTGGGCGGAGGTGTCGCTGGACGCCATCGCCCACAATACGAGGCTCTTCCGCAAGCAAATCGCCGAGGGCTGCCGGCTGATGGCCGTAGTCAAAGCGAACGGCTACGGACACGGAGCGGTGCAAGCGGCGCAAGCCGCCATCCATGCCGGCGCCGATTGTCTCGGCGTTGCCCTCGTTGATGAGGCGCTGCAGCTGCGAGCGGCCGGTATATCACAACCTATTCTAGTGCTCGGCTACACGCCACCGTTTGGCGTCGAAGCGGCGGTTCGGCAGGGCATCACCTTGACGGTGGATACCCAGGAAGTCCTGCAGGAGACGATCGCTTGCGCCAAAAAGCAAGGGTGTGCAGCACGCATCCACTTGAAGGTGGATACCGGGATGTCCCGGATCGGCTTATCCAGCACCCGGGCGGTGATTGAGCTCGCTGAACTTGCGGCAGCGGCTGCGCCCTTCGTCATCCTGGAAGGCGTGTTTACCCATTTCGCGGATGCGGACGGACCCGACCCGACGTATACGTGGGAGCAATTCGCCCGGTTCCAAGCTTGTCTCGATGCCCTGGAGGCTCACGGATTGCACGTACCGATCAAGCACTGCTGCAACAGTGCTGCCGCGATGCGGTTCCCGCAAATGCATCTGGATCTCGTTCGCATCGGGATCGCACTCTACGGGCTATATCCTTCGCCGCAGCTGCGGCTGCCGGAATATCCTTTGCAGCAGGCGATGCAGCTCAAGACGAAAATCGCTTCGCTGCGGCGGATCAAGCCGGGCCAAACCGTCGGCTACGGCCGGACGTACCGGGCAGCCGAGGAGCGGCTGATCGCCACGGTTCCCATCGGATACGCCGACGGGCTGTCGCGGACGCTTTCGAACCGAGGGTTTGCGCTGGTTCGCGGACAGCGGGCGCCAATCATCGGCCGAGTGTGCATGGACCAGACGATGTTGGATGTCACCGAGGTAGAGGGCGTCCAAGCGGGAGAGGAAGTGATCCTCTTTGGCGGAACGAGCGATACGGCGGCGATATCGATTGACGAGGTCGCCGATTGGATCGGAACGATCAACTATGAGGTCGTTTGTCAGCTCGGAGTCCGAGTCCCGCGCGTATATCCTCAAATCTTAAATATGTAAGATTAGGTATCATGCTTATGGCATCATAATCCAAGCTTCCGGTTTTCGTAAAGAGGTTTTTGCGGTATTTCCCGTGAAAAACCTCTTTTATGTCATATATCTTAACGTTGTATGCGGACAGGTTTCAAGTAGGAAAGGGGGGGAGCGGATTTCTCCTTGCGCGGCTTACATGATCCGGTCTAGAATTGGGGCATGAGTTCCTTTATTTAAAATCCAAACATCGCAGGAGCGTGAGAGGATGAAGTACAGAAGGTACGGAACGACCGGCAAGCAGGTGTCGGAAATCGGCTTTGGTGCTTGGCAGCTTGGCAACAAGCAGGATTGGGCGGGGATGGAGGATGATGAGGCCATTCGGCTCGTGCACGAGGCGCTGGATCTTGGGGTGAACTTTTTTGATACCGCTCCCAATTACGGGCAAGGCAAAAGCGAGGTCTTACTCGGCAAAGCGTTGGAACGAAAACGGGACAAAGCGGTCATCAATACGAAGTTCGGTCATTCCCCGGAAGGGACCGATTATTCCGCATCTCAGATCCGCAATTCGGTGGAACGCAGCCTGATGCGGCTGCAAACCGATTATTTGGACTCGGTATTGATCCATAATCCGCCGTTTGATGTTCTGGATGGTAAATACGGTCATTATCAAGTGCTGGAGGATCTGAAGGCGGAAGGCAAAATTCTGGCATATGGCGTGTCCGTCGATTCCAGCCGTGAGATGTTGGAGGCGCTGGAGCATTCTCAGCTTGGGGTTATGGAAGTGATGTTCAACATCTTTTATCAGGAAACAGCACAAGCGTTCCAGGCCGCACAGGAGAAAGATGTTGCGCTCATTATTAAGGTGCCGCTGGATTCCGGCTGGTTGTCGGGCAAATATGACGAGAACAGCTCGTTCTCCGGCGTGCGCAGCCGCTGGTCTCCGGAAGTGATTCAGACCCGTGCGAAGCTGGTGGAGCAAATTCGCTTCCTGGAAGATGAGCACACGACGATGACGATGGCGGCACTTCGTTTTATTTTGGCGTATCCTGAGGTGACAACGGTGATTCCCGGCGTCCGAAACAGCGCTCAGCTTCGTGAAAATGTAGCTGCAAGCAGCGCGCCTCTGCCGGAGGAATCACTGCGAAAACTGCAAGAGCTATGGGAACGGGATATCCGCTTCAAATCGTTGGGCTGGTAAGCAAACGTGAAGGCTAGTAAGCATACATGAAAGCTGGTACGCAAACATGAAATTTCTGGTGCAGGATAAGGCATTTTATCGCAGCTTCTTCAGACTGACTCTGGTAATTGCTTTGCAAAACATCATTTCCTTTGGCGTCAACTTATCGGACAATATCATGCTTGGCGGTTACAGCGAATCGGCCTTATCCGGAGTAGCTCTGGCCAACCAGATCCAGTTCCTGCTGCAAATGCTCGTGCTGGGCGTAGGGGAGGGCGTCGTCATCCTGTCGTCACGGGCATGGGGCGCGCGGGACATGGGGACCATCAAGCGGGTGGCCAGCATCGGGATGCGCCTGGCGCTGCTACTAGCGTTGCTGCTGTGGCTGGCGGTGTTCTTGTTCCCGCACGGATGCCTGTCTTTATTCACCAACGAGGACAGCGTCATCGCTGAAGGGGCCAAATATTTACGGATTATCGGCTTCTCCTATCTCTTTTTTGCGGCAACCAATCTGCTGCTCGCTTCCCTGCGCAGCGTGGAAACGGTCAGAGTTGGATTTATCCTCTCCGTATCGACATTACTGATCAACGTCTGCCTGAACTATTTGCTGATTTACGGGCATTTTGGCTTTCCGGCTTGGGGCGTGCGCGGCTCGGCCGCAGCGACGTTAACGGCCCGGATCATCGAGTTGGCCATCGTGGTGGGATATCTCAAACGGGTGGATCGCAAAATCCGGTTCGCGCTGCGGGACTTCTTCCAATTTGACCGGGGCACGTTCAAGCAATACCTTAGCGTGGGCTCCCCAATCCTGATGTCTAATGCCCTCTGGGGGCTGGCCATGGCGGTACAGTCCGGGATCTTGGGGCATATGGGGGAAGCAGCGATCGCCGCGAACAGCATCGCCACGACGGTCTTCCAAATCGTGTCGGTCGTCACGTACGCTTCGGCCAGTGCAACGGCCGTCATCATCGGGAAGACGATTGGCGCCGGACATCCGGAGAAAATCAAGCCATACGCCCAAACGCTGCAGGTGCTTTATGTGATCATCGGTTTGGGGACGGGGGCGGTGCTCTTCTTGATCAAAGACATGGTACTGGGATTTTATGCCATATCCCCGGCATCGAAGGATCTGGCCCTGCAGTTTATGACGGTGCTCTCCATTACGGCGGTAGGCACGGCTTACCAAATGCCGGCGCTGACGGGAATTGTGCGCAGCGGGGGAGATACGAAATTTGTGTTGTACAACGATTTTATCTTCATGTGGCTGATCGTGTTGCCTTCCGCCTTTCTATGCGCTGCGGTGTTGGGGTTATCGCCGCTGCTGACGTTTATCTGTCTTAAATCCGATCAGATTCTGAAATGCTTGGTGGCGATCGTGAAGGTGAATCGCTATCGGTGGATTCGGACGTTTGGAAACCCGGAGCCTCGAGCATAAACTCCACATAACAAAGAAAGGACCGCGATCGTCCGGCTGCTGCCGGACCCATGCGGTCCTTTCTTTTTTTCATATCATGCGGGTTATTTCGATTGGGCGCCCAGCACCGGCTGGTATCCGGCCGGAATGTACGTGACGGCCTTCACCTCGGAAATGACCTGAGGATAAAATTGTCCTGGCTGAGGCTCTACGACGCGATAGTCGATGATCGCCTTGCCGTCTTTAAAGGAGATATTCGACACTTCCAGGCCGTAGCCCGGATGCGGCGCCATCGCCGTGATCTTCACTTTCGTCACGTCACTGGTGATTTTGTCTGTGCTCACTCCAAAATCGTACAGGCCGGGAATCGGGTTCACAATCGGCTCATTGTCTTTGATAAATTGCAGCGTCCGATCAAGCATGCCTGCGGCTTCACTGCGGGAGATCGGTTGCTTCGGTCCGAAGTTGCCCTTCTTATCCAGGGTGACGATTTTGGCTTTCAGAAGCGCTTGAATGCTGTTCATATAGTCTTTGTTGATTTGCTTCTCATCATTGATGGACAAATATTGCATCGTAAACGCGTATTCGCCCTTCGTGCTCAGCGCTTTGAACAGCCAGTGGCTGAATTGCTCCTTCGTCACTTTGGCGGCCGGGTTGATGTCCTTCGGAATGTCCAGCCCGTAGTAGTTCGCGATCACGAAGGCTTCGGAATACCAAGCGTTATCTTTCACCTTGGTGTAATAGTTGCTGGCTTTTGGCAATTGGATGAACCGGACCGTATCGAAGTTCAGGTCCAGCGTTTTCACGATCAGAGAGACGGCTGCAGCACCCGTCAGCTTCTGGGCCGGGTAGTAACGACCGTGAAGGCCGCCTTTAATGATCCCCAGCTTCTCCAGGCGTTCGATCGCCTTCTGCTCCTTGTCGCCTTTAATGTCGCTGAAAGCTGAGGCCGTACCGCCAAACATCATCGTGAACGCGATGACCATTAGCAGCGTCAGCTTTGAAAGTTTAGAGAAAGAGAAAGTTCTTTTCGGTTTCATTCGCAAAATCCCTCCTGGAAACAGTAGTGAGTTAAACGCATCCGATCCGTCGGCTGCTCTGCTCTTGCGCAGCGTCCGGCGAGGCTTTGGGTATCATTTCCCTCCTTCCGGATTCAGTTTGGTTTAACCCTTTGACGCAGGAAGGGCTGCAGATGTTTCAAAGAATCTCCCATTTTTTGCGAAAAGTCTCAGTTAATCAGTCCCGCATAACGCAGCCCCTGACGGATACCGCCCTCATCCACGGCAGCTGTGACATAATCGGCATAAGGCAGCAGCTCCGGATAGGAATTGCCCATGGCGATCCCCAACCCTACTTCCTGCAGCATTTCCTTATCATTCAAACCGTCCCCGAAGGCTACAGCAGCGGACAGGGGGATGCCGAGACGCTCCAGCATGGCTGCGATGCCTATCGCCTTGGAGCCGCCGCGGAGCGTCACATCCATCGCTTTCGGGTGCCAACGGATCAGACGCAAGTCCTCGAATTGCCCATCGTACAGCGCTTCGTCCTGCTCCTCACAATGCAGAAAGGCTTGATACACCGGGGATTTGCTCCAAAATTCCGGATCGAATCCCGGATGCTCGACCTTCAGGGAATTAATGGATTCCACGACAAAGGGGTGAGCCTCGGTATTGGCGCAGTAGCGTTCATGCCCCTGAAACACCAGCGGATGCTGATGACGTCCGGCCAGCTCGACGAGCTTCCGGAGACTTTGCGCGGGCAGGGGCCGCTGGAGCAGCGGCTCGCCCCGGTAGACGACGTAAGCGCCGTTCAGACTGACGAAGGATTCGATGTCCAGCAGCTTGGCGATCGGTTCAAAAAAATACGGCGCCCGCCCGGTCGCAATGACCGGCTCGATACCGTTTGCTTTTAGTTCAGCGATGGCCTGGATTGTATCCTGAGGGACTTGCTTGTCCTCGTTCAGCAGCGTGCCGTCGAGATCAAAGAAGACGATTTTGTAGTTGTTGTTCATCTGTATGGCTCCTATCCGTTCGTTTTTTTTATCTTCATCTATAAAAATAGTGTACCATGGGCACGCAAACTGGTCATACTTCTCCTTCCTCTTGTATAGAAAGCGTTGTCAAGCTATACTGTGAGCGATGGCCCGGCAACTGCTACAGTTCAGCCGGACGGTAAAATTAGACCCTATTGTGGAGAGAGGAAGAGGTCAATGCCGGTTATCGACAAGCCTTTGGACGAGTTACGCAAGTACAAAGGAATGAACCCGAAGCTGCCGGATTTCGACGCTTATTGGGAGGTCGCGCTGCGGGAAATGCGCGCGGTTGATCCGCAGGTGCGATTGGAAAAGGCCGAATATCAGCTGCCGGGTGTGGAATGTTATCATCTTTATTTTACCGGGGTAAAGGGAGCCCGCATCCATGCGCAATACGTGCGTCCGGCTAAATCGGATGGCCCGGCGCCGGCCGTGATCCTGTTCCACGGTTATTCCGGGAATGCCGGGGACTGGACCGAGAAGCTGGGGTACGCCTCGCTGGGCTTCCATGTCTTTGCGATGGACTGCCGCGGCCAAGGCGGCAAATCGGAGGATGTCGGCGGAACGATCGGCAATACGCTGCAAGGCCACATCATCCGCGGGGTAGACGGGGATCCGCAAAATATGTTGTTCCGCCATATTTTCCTGGATGCCGTGCAATTGACGGGGATCGCGATGGATATGCCGGAGATCGACGAGAATCGCGTTGGCGTTACCGGTTGGTCGCAAGGCGGCGGGATCACGTTAGCTTGCGCAGCGCTGGAGCCGCGGGTTCGCCGGGCTGCTCCAGTTTATCCGTTCCTCTCCGATTACCGCCGGGTATGGGAGATGGATTTGGCCAAAAACGCATACGAGGAGCTGCGTTTGTATTTCCGCCGCTTCGATCCGCAGCATGAGCGGGAGGAGGAGCTGTTTGCCAAGCTAGGCTACATTGACGTGCACCATCTGGCCAGCCGCATTCAAGCCGAAGTGCTGATGGGCGTTGGATTGATGGACGAGATTTGCCCGCCGTCCACGCAATTTGCCGCATACAACGCGATTACTTCGCCGAAGAAGCTGGAAATCTACCCGGATTTCGGTCATGAAGGGCTGCCGGGAATGCACGATAAGATCGTTCAGTTTATGCTTGGGATGTAATGTAAGTCTGCCGTGAAAAAAAGCAGGCACACAGGCCGACGGATAGGCAGAAAGGAGCGGTGTTCGTGACAGGCACGTTATTTATCAACGGGAGAATCCAAACGTTGGAGCAGAGCGGACTCTCCGAGAAAGAAGCGGATGCGATATACGTGGAGAATGGGCGCATTCGCGCCATCGGGAGGACGGCAGAGCTCAAGCTGCAGCTGGCGGGCCGGGCGGTGCGTACCGTCGACTGGGAAGGGGCCGTGGTGCTCCCCGGCTTAACCGACTCGCATATGCACCTGTCCATGCACGGCATGAAGCTCGCCATGCTTGATTTCAGCGGCGTCACTTCGAAGGAGGAGATGCTGCGCCTCGTGCGGGAGCGCGCTGCCGTGACGCCGCCCGGCGAGTGGATTCTCGGCTTGAATTGGGACGAGAATCGGTTCGTGCCTGCCGCTGCGCCAACGCTGGAGGAGCTGGATGCGGCCAGCGACCGCCATCCGATCTTCCTGACGCGCACCTGCTTCCATGCGTATCTGGCCAACTCCGAGGCGTTTCGCCGCGCGGGGATTACGGCGGATACGCCGGATCCGGAAGCTGGCGCTTACGGCAGAGACGAGGACGGCCGCTTAAACGGCTGGGTGTATGAGGAGGCGTCGGTGCCGTTCACCCGGGCGCAGCCCGAACCGGACTACGCCGCGAAGAAGGACGCCATCCGCCGCGCCTGGCTCGACGCGCTGCGCCTTGGGCTCACAGCTGCCCATACCGAGGACCTGCGGTTTCTAGGCAGCATCGAGACGATGCGGCGGATTTGCCGCGAGCTGCGCGAGGAAGGGATCGCCTTCCGCACCCACCAGCTGCTGTACTATCCGTTCCTGGAGGAGGCGGAAGAGCTTGGGGTGCGGGCCGGCGACGGCGATGACTGGCTGCGCATCGGTGCGGTGAAGCTGTTCGCCGACGGAGCGATCGGCGGCCGCACCGCGCTGCTAAAGCAGCCGTACAGCGATGCGCCGCACACCCGGGGCATGGCGATCCATCCGGAGGAGCGGCTCGCCGAGATCGTGCGCGAGGCGCGGCGGCAGGGCTTCCCGATCGCCGTGCACGCGATCGGCGACGGCGGCGCCGATCTCACGCTGCGCGCGATGGAGGCGCAGCCGCTGATCTCCGGCAGCCGGCTCCCGGACCGGCTGATCCATGCGCAGGTGCTGGACGCCGGGCTCGTCCAGCGCATGGCCGCGCTGCCGCTCGCGGCGGATATCCAGCCGCGGTTCGTGGCCAGCGACTTCCCCTGGGTGCTGGAGCGGGTGGGGGAAGGGCGTACGGAGTACCTGTACGCCTGGAAGAAGCTGCTGGCGGCCGGAATCGCCTGCGCCGGCGGCAGCGACGCGCCAATTGAGCCGCTCAGCCCGTTCCTCGGGCTGCATGCGGCGGTGACCCGGCGGGCGCCGGAGGAGACGCACGAGGGCTATCTGCCCGAGGAGAAGCTGACGACGGCGGAGGCCTTGGCGCTCTTTACCCGCGGCAGTGCACAGGCCGCCGGGGAAGCGGAGGAGCGCGGGGAGATCGCCGTGGGGAAAGCCGGGGATTTTACGGTCATCGACCGGGAGATCGAAGGCGACCCCGAGCAGCTTCTCCAAGTCCAGGTGCGGATGACCATCGTCAACGGGGAGATCGGTTACCGGGCGCCATAGACTTGCACGGTGAAGCCGGAGGTCATGTCCAGCAACTTGTTCCGCTGTTGAGCCTTCCCACTCCCCTCTCGCGCCTAATGTATATGAAAAATCGAATACAATTTAACGATTTGGGCGGATTTAAGGGAATCTATATGAAATTTCATATACATTTGCTCATTTCCGAGAGAAACAGCCTAAATCTATATGAAAAACCGAATAGATTCCCTTTTTTTCTTCGTTGGCACCATTTTATATATGAAATTTCGAATAGATTTCCGATATGACCTAAAGAAGCCGTCCCAGGGAGCTTGAACTCCCGGGACGGCTTTCTTTGACATTATAGAATTTATAAATTTTGGGGTGGGAGCAGGTCTTCCGCCTGATTTCTGTTTTTGGTAAGGTTAGGATATGGAGACGAACATTTTGAAACGAATCTTCTTTGATGAGCGAGGGCACTGGGATCGGTTTGTGGCAAAACATGGTGGCAAGCTGCGTGCCAATGTGCGGAAGGAAGTAGAGAAGTTCCGTCGATGCGGGGATCCCAGAAACGGTTTTAAGCTGATGGTATGTGAAGGATGTCATGACCTATGGCTCGTTCCGTATCGTTGTAAAGGAAGATTCTGTACGACCTGTTCATGCGGAGAAACAGAGGAATGGGCACGTCTCCTGGAACAAGATGTATTCCAAGTCAACCACCGCCATGTCGTCTTCACGATCGACGAAGGATTACGGGAAATCTTTCTGCTCCATCGGGCAAAATTACTCAAAGAATTTATGGATGAAGCGGTACGCTTAGTCAAAGAACATTTTGAGAAGAAACATAAGGTAACTCCCGGAATCGTAGCCGGGTTGCATACGTTTGGGGCACGGCTTAACTTCAATCCTCATGTACATATGCTTGTAACGATGGGAGGAATGAAGAAGACCGGCGAGTGGAAAACATACGATTTTATTCCGTTCGAGATGCTGCGTAAGCAATGGCAGACGGTTGTTTTGAAGCTGATTCGTCGAAAGTTAAGTGAACAAGAGAAAAAGCAAGTGCAGTCCCGTTTGCAAAAAGCTTACTGCGAGAACGGAGAAGGCTTTTATGTGCATGCTCCGAAACAGAAAGGGAACGTCAAGCAGCAACTCGGGTATATCGGGCGATACATGAGAAGACCAGCGATAGCGGTTAGCCGGATCGAAGCGTATGACGGAGAAAAGGTGACATTTCGTTACCGGGATAAGAATGACGGGGAAGAGAAGACCGAGACGATTTCGGTAGAAGAATTTATGGGTAGACTTGTGCGGCATATTCCGGATGAAAACTTCAAAACGATCCGTTACTACGGGGTTTATTCGCGGCGGATCAAGAGCCTGTGCAAGAAGTTAGTCAGTGAGTGGCAAAAAGCCGCGAGAAGATGGATTGTCAAGGCAAAGCGGATATTAAAACGCAGAACGTGGAGTGAACGGATCAAGGAGCAGACGGGGAAGCCGCCATGTTGCCCAAAATGCGAAAGTTATTACGAATACAAGGGAGAAGCCTGCCTTGAGGATGGGAAGTTGAAGGTGAAGTACGCGGTGTGCTCCACCTCAAAGGCATGTCTGGAGAGGATGATTCGGGATGTCGCCGGTGTCAAAGAAACGAAAGGTAGCGAAGAAAAAGAAAAAGCCGCAAAGCGGGCTGCATAGCAAAGCGAAAGTAACCTACATTTGTCTTCAATGTCATACAACAGAAGAGATTCCGCTGAATGTCGTTCGGAATTTCGATGCGATGGATGATGGAGATCCAACCGTACCTCCGCAATTCAGCTGCGAAGAATGTGGAGGAGGCATGTACCCGGAATATTACGAGGGAATTCATGGTTACGAGTACAGGATTAGCGATGTAAGAAAATAGCCGGGTATAAGTTTTTCTCCCACACCCGGCCATTTTACACGTATGAACTCAGTTGAACGAACTTAAAAGGACGCCGCCAGGCGTTTTTCTTATTGTGCTCGAGCATGGTGCCTGAACATCCTTACACCGTGAAGCCGGAGGTCATGTCCTGCAGCTTCTTCGCCATCGCGGCCAGCTGGTCGGCGGTGCCGTCGATTTCGTTCATCGTGGCGAGCTGCTGCTGGATGCTGCTACTAATCTGCTCCGTGCCTCCGGCGATCTCTTCGGTCGCGATCGCGATGCTGCTGATCGCTTTCTCCATCTCCCGGGTGCTCTGCGCCTGCCGATCGTTATCCTCATCGATGCGGGCGATCTGGCCGATGATTTCTTGCACGCTGCCCAGAATATGATCGATACTGCGCTTTGCCTCCGCCGCTTTTTCCACGCCTTCTTGCACCTTGCCGGCCGCTTCATTGGCCGAGGCTACGGCTTCCGCCGACTTCAACTGGTTGTCGGCAACCACATCGGCGATCTCTTGAGCGGCGATCCGACTCTCATCGGCCAGCTTGCGAATTTCATCGGCCACGACGGAAAATCCTCTGCCGGCTTCCCCGGCGCGGGCCGCTTCAATCGCGGCATTCAGCGCCAGCAGATTGGTTTGGGCAGAGATGCCGGCGATCAGCTCGGTCATGTTGGCGATGCGCTCGGATGAATCGTTAAGCTGGCGGATCGTTGACGTAACGAGGCGGGTTGACGACTCGATATCGGTAATGGCCTCTTCGATCTCTGTAATTTTCATCGCCCCGTTGGCTGCGGCTTCGCCGACGATTTTACTCTTCTCCGCTGTATGTTTGCTGGCGATGGCCGTGGATTCGGAGAACCGGGCCATATCGGTTAAGCTGGCGGACGTTTCCTCCGCGACAGCGGCATTCTCCGAGGTGCCGGAAGCGATCTGCTGTACCGTGGCGGAGATGTTTTCCAGTGAAGCGGTGGTTTCTCCCGTTGCCCGGCTCAGCAACTGACTGGCGGAATACATCGTGCCGCTGGAGGCGATGATTTCCCCGATGATCGTTTGCAGCTTGGCCATAAAGGCGTCAAAGCTTTGGCTGAGCACGCCGAGCTCATCCTTGCTGCGATAACCGATTCGCCCGGTTAAATCGCCGTTGCTGTCGGCAATCTCCTTCAGCTTGGCGGTTACTTTTTCAATCGGATGGACGACGGCGCGAATAATAAACAATGCCAGAACGACAGTGACGGCGGCGGAAATGGCCAGCAGGATCAACATGGTGATCCAGGTGGAACGGTAGACCGCTTTGCTGTCTTCATAGGTTTGCCGCGCTTCATTGATATGTTCATTGATCCAGCCGTCCATCGCGTCGATCAATTCGGCTTTCGCCGTATCCAAGGCGGTCATTTCTGCTGGAGGTCCGCCGGGTTCCCCTGCCGGTTCGGCGGCTGGGTCTGCCCCCGCCGCAACCCCTGTTGCATCCCCTGCTTCAGCACCCGCTTCAGCGGCCTCCTCCGTTGCAGGCGCGTTCGCCCCTGGGCCTCCTGGACCGGTCATGCCGTTCTGGTACGTCGTCAGGAAGTTGTCCAACGCCTCAGTATATGCTGCGTATGTAGTCAATACATTGCTTACAGTCGCTTGGTCAGTTTCATCGTTATATTCGGACAAGCTTGCCTCGATCTTCGTTAAGGTTGCGGTGATTTCCTCCTTCAGCGAAGCGCGTTCTTCGTCATCGGAGGCGTTCATGTAGCTGTTGGCCGAGGTGCTCGCCGCAATCATGCTCGATTTCAGCTCCTCCAGCTTCACGATCGGCACGAGCCGTTCGTTATTCAGTTCCTCCAGCTTGTCGTTAACGTTGGAAATTTCCCGAAGACCCACGACACCGATGATAAGGAGAAACGCAAACAGGCAATACGCCAGCAAGCGGATTTTTAGCGCAATCTTCATGTCTTGGATGAGTTTCACGTGATTGTCCCCCTAGGTATGTATTCGTATAATGGATATGTCCAGTGTATCTGGGGGGACTGAATCCAGCATGAATAACAACTGAATGGAGCATGAAAGACCGCTGAATTCACGATGAACGGATACTGAATTTTTACTGAAAAGAACATGAGGAGGTTTTTTCCGTTGTCGCTGGAAATTGAACGCAAGTTTCTGTTACCGGCGTATCCGGAGCAACTGATTCGGGAGGGAGCGCTGGTGGTTCGGTCGGAACATGCGATCGACCAGACGTATCTAGCCCTGCATGAGGATCAGGAGCTGCGGGTTCGCAGGATCGAGGATTTGCGTACCGGAGAGATTCAATATACGCATACCTTCAAAAGAGGGTTTGGCCTGTCCCGCGAAGAAGTGGAAGTGTCCATTTCGGAGGGGCTGTATGAGCAGATTATCGCGATTCATCAGGCGATCCCTTTGACCAAACGACGGGTGACTGCCGAATGGGACAAGCGTACAGTAGAGATCGACGTTTACGACCAGATCGATTTTATCGTGCTCGAAGTGGAGTTTAGCTCGGAGGAAGAGGCGCGGTCCTTTGAGCCGCCGGCCTGGTTTGGCCCGGACATCAGCACCAGCAAGGAATACAGCAACAAGAAGGTATGGCGCGATTTACAAGCCCGCAAAAAAGAGACCTGACATCCTCAGGTCTCTCGTTCTATGACAGTTCTCTATTCCAACGCCAATCCGCCGCTTCCTTCCCGCAGCAAGAACCGGTAGTTATTGCGGACGAACTCCAGCACCTTATCGCAGATGATCCGGTGACCGTCTTCGTTCGGATGGATACCGTCTGAGCAGAGGAACTTCGTGTAATCGGGGTGCTCCAGAAATGCGCCGCGCACGTCGATCATTTTGGTCTTGGTCATTTCCGATACTTTCAGAATCGTTGAATTGTACCGTTCCTGCCACCAATAAATCTTTGTGACGCTCCCCAGCCATTTCAGGATATTCTTCTCCGCTTCCGGGTCGTTGCGGCTGACCCATTTGAAGTAATTGTCGGCGTTGAGCGGCGGCAAGCTCATCAGGACCGGGACAATGTTCTGACTCTTAACGAATTGGATCGCTTCGGTCAGCATTTTTTCGAATAAGGAAAAGTCGGTTTTCGGGTGGTGTTCTGCATCGGGATGCTCAGCAATTTCGTTCCAGTTGAAATCACAGTCATTGCCTCCATACTCGATTAAGACGATGTGGGGTTTATCTTTCTCCACGTCCCTCTTGAGGTTCGTGAGCCCCTTCATTAACGTGTTACCAAACCGCGCGGTATTATGAACCGCACCCTTCAGCTTCTGCTGCAGCAGTGAAACATAATTGTTCTCCAAGACGACGTACTTATGACGTTGTTCATCATAGATGACGCCTTTGGAAATGGAGTCTCCACTGACCATATACTTGATTTCATTTTTGGAAAAAAACTTGCTGTCGTTAATCACAATATCACCCCTCTTAAACCCCGAAACCTTGTTCATTTCGTTATATCTATTGTAGATGAGTTTTCTTGCCATGCGCAAGTAAGCAGTTTGTATTGACAGGATATGTGAATGCATGCGAAAGTGGACAAGGTTGACAGGGAATGAGAGAATACGAGTGAAGCAACCATGAACAAAGGGAGGAAATCAATGTGATACGTTTCGCCACGATTGGAACGAACTGGATTACGGAACGTTTTATTCAGGCAGCACTGGAAACGGAGCAATTTGCCTTAACGGCGGTTTACTCCCGGACCGAGGAGAAGGGCAGAGAGTTTGCTGCCAAGTTTGGCGATCCGCAGGTCTATACGGATTTGAAAGCCTTAGCGGCCAGCTCTGACGTCGATGCCGTTTACATCGCCAGCCCGAATTCATTTCATGCGGAGCAGGCCATCTTGATGATGGACCACGGCAAGCATGTGTTATGCGAGAAGCCGATGGCGTCCAATGCGGCAGAGGTTCGCCGGATGATCGAAGCGGCGCGTCGCAACGACGTGCTGTTAATGGAGGCGCTGAAATCGACGCTGATGCCGAACTTCCGGGCCGTTCAGGATAATTTGTACAAAATCGGCCAGGTGCGGCGTTATTTTTCAAGCTACTGCCAGTATTCTTCGCGGTATGACGCCTTTAAGCAGGGCAAGGTGATGAATGCCTTTAATCCTGCGTTTTCCAGCGGGGCTTTGATGGACCTCGGCATTTATTGTATCTATCCGATGGTGACGTTGTTCGGGAAACCGGAATCCGTGCAGGCTTCGGCGATCATGCTGTCTTCAGGCGTAGACGGGGAAGGCAGTCTCGTTGTGCGTTATCCGGAGATGGACGGCGTGATTATGTATTCCAAAATTACCGACTCCTATTTGCCAACGGAAATCCAGGGGGAATACGGAACGATCGTGATCGATCGAATCAACCAGCCGTATGAGGTCAAAATCCTGTACCGTGACGGCACAACCGAGGAGCTGACCTGCTTCCAGCCGCAGGAGTCGATGTACTACGAGGCGCTGGAGTTCATTGAGCTGATTCTCAGCGGCAAGCGGGAGAGCCAGATCAATACGCATGCCCGTTCGCTGGCTGTCGCCGAGCTGATGGAGGAAGCCAGACGCCAGTTTGGCCTGCGGTTCGCAGCGGACGAGGCATAAAGGGCGGCAGTGTTGTCGCCCGCTTAAAATTATTTAAAGGTTTTAATTGTTAAAAATTGAAAAATACCACTGTATGTTGTATTCTATTAATGTAAATTTATATCAAATTATCCTTAGAGAGGAAAGGTGGTATTTGTAATGAAGTTTTCGAAGTTTCCTGTCGTCCTGTCACTTGTGGGAAGTTTCCTGTCGTCCTGTCACTTGTGGTAAGTATGTTTGCATTCGCAGTTCCTTCGACTTTTGCTGAGAGTGGGAGTATAGGTTCAGAAGAGATTAAAGTAGTTAGAGCGATCTTAGTTGAAAATGGCGTGAAAAAAGAGTTAAGTGCAACAGAATACGAGGTACTTATGGAACAAAATAACCATAAAGTACAAGAGATTGAGAGACAAAAGAATATAAACCAGGCAAAACTAAACAAAAATGATGGTGTTGCTAATGAATTGAAACCAGACGAAATAACTCCTTTTGCATTAATAGACATGAGCATATATACTGAGGCTGGTTTTATTCAATCCGTGTATCGTAACGACTTAACTCGTAGGATTTCTGTTCCTGTATACAATGAAACAAGTCAGGAAGTGACCCGGACTATTTCTTTCACTGCTTCGCAATCTTATACAAGCAATGTATCCCTTACCTCCACGTATGCGAAAAACGCATTCACAGCAGGTGTAACAGTAGGCTCTTCTTGGAGTAATACTTACAGTGATAGCGATTCTGTTACACAAAAAATTCCACCCCACAAATATTCCTGGATGGAATATACCCCCAATATGAGTAATTCCTATGGAACTATGCATGAAGAAGTATGGAATTTTGATGGTTTTACTAATGTGAAAATTGTGGACAAAACCTATTTTCTTGATGTTTATATAGCCAAACCAGGAAATGCTGGATTACCCGACGGACTCTATACAGTAAAAGAGAGCAGCACTAAACCCAACTGAAATATAAGGTGACAAGTTATGAATAAACGAGGTACCGGTACAATCCTAATCGTGATCGCGGCAATGTTATTTATATTCCGTAATTCAACTCACTTACTAGTGGCTGCAATCATGGGGCAAAAGAATGGCAATTTTGCTGAAGGTACATTTAGCAATGCCATGGGGGCAACCTTTTCTTACTCGATGATTCCTGAAATTATTGCATTAATTGCGGGGCTGATCTATCTGATTTGGGCAGAAATCCAAAAGGAGAAATAATCAGCTAAAATATTGTCCGATAGCTAGGCTGTTCATTCCATTCGAAGCTGTCGCGAGCTAATGGTGGACGTCAGAAGCCAATTTCGGCCTGCTGCACGCGGCAGACGCTTCGATTTCCGCAGAATAAATAGAAATCAAGCCCAAACTGGTTGGCCAGTTTGGGCTTATTCGTGTGCGCCCGGCATGGGCGATAACTAGGCGGTGAAAGTCCGCTACAGGCTTGGCAGTAGGAACTGTTAGCCAAGGGCAAGGGTGTCCGTCGCGAGGCGGAATCTGAAGGAAGCCGGAGGCAAACCCTCGGTCTGACGAACAGAAATCACATACAAGGCATGGTGAGACGGACGAGCTTGCACGACAAAGTAAAGTCCAATACTGCCCGAATCTCATCATGTAAATGTGGCAGATAGATGAGGGGAAAGTTATCGCTCTTACCCGGGGAGGTCTCACAGACATGGAGCAGGAAAATCCGAAGCATGGAGTAAAGCTTGCTGTGAGAAGTCAGCAGAGGCCATAGTACGCGGAGCCGGGACAGCGGCGAGCGGAAGGGCTGAACAATCTAAACGAATTTGATCAGGAGATGGAAACCGAGGCGTGGAGGTGATCCGCTATGCCGATGACATCGTGGTGCTAGCAAAGAGTAAGCGAGCAGCCATACGACTGCTGGAATCCAGCCGGAAGTATCTGGAACAGAAGCTAAAGCTCCAAATGAATACGCAGAAGAGCAAGGTCGTTAGCGTCTTAGCGCAAAGGCACTTCAAATTCCTCGGATTTGCTTTGGGAAAGAACGGAGACGGCGTATACATACGCGTACATCGTTAATCCCTGGCCAAAGCGAAGAAGAAGCTAAAAGAGCTAACGAGTCGAAGCCAAGGCAGAAATGTACGGCAAGTCATGGAAAACGTAAAGGTCTACATTCGCGGCTGGATCGGCCATTTCTATGTAGCGGACATGAAGCGAATTCTGCAGAACTGGAATGAATGGCTGCGAAGACGGATGCGGATGTACATCTGGAAACAATGGAAGAAGCCGAAGACGAGGGTGCAAAACCTGCGAAAGCTGGGAATACCGGAGTGGCAGGCATACCCATGGGGAAACACTCGATTGGGCTATTGGCGTGTAGCCGGAAGCGCAATATTAAATCGCTCTGTAACAAACGAAAGGCTCGCACGAGCAGGGTATTATGACTTCCCTGCTCAATACGAGCGATTACGTCAATTGCACTCAAGCGGTTGAACCGCCGTATACCGAATGGTACGTACGGTGGTGTGGAAGGTCGGCTACTCCATTATTGGGTAGCCTCCTATCCGATTGAACCTACTTACGATAATTACACTCTTCTGATTGCTATCATCCCCCACTATCGCCCCCCTCTCCTTCACAATCATGTAATTGAGAAACGTAGAGGCTTGACAGGCCTGAGATCTGAATATTGAAAGGGTCCGCTGTTAGATAGCTTTTATCAAACCTAGTTGCAACCGTTTACATCCTGAGATAGGATTATCGGAAGAGGTGAACTGGTTCATGAAGGACAAGAAATGGCTGGCGGGCATCATGATCTGCATCGTGGTTTTGGTCTATTTGTTTATCGGCTTTGCCAGGTACTCGGGGAAAATCGGCAGCATTGTCAAGGAGCTGCAAGGGCAGCCCGCGAGCGGAGAGCCACGCTATCATATCGTGCTGATCGAGCAAGAGCGCTACCATCCCTATTGGGAAATGGTGGAGAAAGGTGCAGCGGAGGCGGCGGAGAAGTATGGAATCGACATCGAGTTCACGGGGCCGGTGCGCAACAACATGGAAGAGCAACTGAACCTGCTGGAAAAAGCGATCGCCGCCCGCGTCGACGCGATTATCGTGCAGGGGCTCAATGAAGAGCGGTTTACGCCGGTCATCGATAAGGCGGTACGCCGTGGCATCCCCGTCGTGACCATCGACACCGACGCGCCAAACAGCCAGCGGCTGACTTATGTCGGCACTGACAATTTAGCCGCGGGCGAGCGCCTGGGTCGCCTTGTCGTGGAGACGACTGGCGGGATTGGCAAGATCGGCGTGATCATCGGCAGCGATCAGGCCGCCAACCAGCTGCAGCGGCTGGACGGGCTGAAGAAAATCGTCGCCGAACACGAGGGGCTGGAGATCGTGGACGTTCGCAGCTCGAACATCTCCCACATGGAGGCGATCCAGCAGGCGGCCAACATGCTCCGGAACCATCCGGAGATCACCATTATGGTCGGCACCAGTGCAACCGATGCGCTTGGCATGCTGCAGGCGGCCAAAAACCGCGACGACCTGACGATTATCGGCTTCGACAATCAGAAGGAAACGCTGGAGGCGATTCGCAAGGGGGAGATCGAAGCGACGGTTGCGCAGCAGCCTTTTTTGATGGGGGAAACGGCCGTTCGGCTCCTTTATGAGCACTTTGGGGGACAACCGCTGAAGAAGGCTTACTTCACGGAAGTGAAGGTGCTGAATGCGCACAATGTGGAGGAGGGCGAGAGTTTATGAGCATCCGCCGCAAGTTGTTTCTGTTCATCCCGCTGTTCGTGCTGGTGATGAGTTCGGTATCGTTTTTCCTGTTCCAAAGCGGAAAGAGTGTTCAGGAGAGCTACCACTTGATGATGAAGCGCATCTTGCTGTACAAAGAGATCTCCTACGAGGTGGGAGAGAACATGCGGTCGATGAACCGTTTCATCATGCAAGTGGACATGGAAAGCTTGCCCGAGGTTGTTAAGCATTTAAACGCAGTCAAGTCCTTGAGATCGGATCTCGACGGCCTCCAAACGATTGGCGGAAGCGACCTGGCCCTCGCCAATTACCGCAACCTGATCGACACGTTCCTGGAGCAGGCCGAGGCGATGATCGAGCGGATCAGTTACGAGGATTCCGATACGATGGCCGGGGCTTATATCGAAGCCGAGCAGACGCAGCGCTTTATCCGCGAGGAGGCTCAGGAGCTGGTCGACTTGGAGCTGGAGCAATATAAGCCGATTTACGAAGAGATGATGGATGCGACCGGAAATCTGAACAAGCTGGGCATTCTGCTGGTGGTGACGGCAGCGGCCTTCAGCATTCTGCTGGCGATTTGGTTGTCGCGCAGCATTACCAATCCGATCCGCCGGCTGGTCGCGACTGCCAAGCAGATCTCCAAAGGGCGGATGGACACGAAAGCGCCGGAGAGCGACAGCAACGATGAGATTAGTATTTTGTGCCGGGCGTTTAATGGAATGATTGACAACATCCAGCAGCTGATGGCGGAGAATATCAACAACTTGGAGAAGGACCGGCTGGTGAAGGAGCTGGAGCTCAAGACGCTGCAAAGCCAGATCAATCCGCATTTTTTATTTAATACTTTAAACTCCATCTCCAAGCTGGCCTATCTCGAAGGGGCAACCAAGACAAGCGACCTGGCTGTTTCCGTGTCTCGTCTGCTGCGCTACAACTTGCAGAAGCTTGACCAGGCGGTCCCGCTGCGCGAGGAGGTGGCCCATGTTACGGAATACATGAACATCCAGAAGGCGCGGTTCCGCGATCGGATTGCCTTCAGGATGAACATCGACGAACGCGCACTGGACGGGAGAGTCCCTTGCTTAACCTTGCAGCCGATTCTGGAGAACGCTTTTGTACACGGCATTGAACAGATGGAGGAAGGGGCTGTGCTGGAGCTGGCGATTCGCCTTGGCGAGGGGGATCGGGTCGAGATTGAAATCCGCGATAACGGGGTTGGCATGAGCCGAGAGACGGTGGATCGGCTGCTGCAATCGGTACGCGGCGATGCTCCGCAGATGGGGGGTAAAAGGCATTCGACCGGCTTGGGTACGCATAATGTGTTCAAGCGGCTGCATTTATTTTTTGACGGAGAGGAACAAATCGAGATCGACAGCGAGGAAGGGGCTGGAACCGCCGTCCGGTTTACGCTGCCTCTTCGCGTAGGGATTTCATAGGACAGGGAAGGGGGAATCCGAATTGTACACTTTGCTGATTGCGGACGATGAAGCATTGGAACGGGAAGGTCTGGAAATGATGATCAGCCACGCGATGCCGGATACGTTCCGTTTTGTTCATGCGGAGAATGGGAGGCGGGCGATCCAGCTGGCGGAGGAGGAAAGGCCGGATTTTATTTTTATGGATATCAAAATGCCGGGGATACAGGGCTTAGAAGCGGTGCGGGAGATTATGGCCCGTCAGCCGGGGGCACGGGTGGTTATTATCACGGCCCATGATTATTTTGCCTATGCGAAGGAGGGGCTGGCGCTAGGCGTACGGGAATATTTGCTGAAGCCGGCTCGGCGGGAAGAGATCGTAGACGTACTGAAGCATCTAATCGCTGAGACCGAAGAGGCGAAGCGGGCCCGCGACGAGCAGCTCTCCCTGCAGGAGAAGCTCTCCCACCTGCTGCCGCTGGCGGAGAACGAACTGTCGCTGATGTTAATGCTGGAGTATGCGCAGGAGGTCGAGGCCGACCAACTGGCCCGAATGCTGAACCTCAAGTGGAGGAAAGGCTACGCGATGGTATTGTCATTTGTGAAGCACACCCCCAAGGAATGGGCCAGCTTCCAGGTGGTCAAGAAGGAGATTTACGATGCGGTCAAGCAATGGGCGAAGCCGGGCTTGTCCTGCATTGTCAGCCCGGTGGTGGGCCATCAGATCGCTTTGTTTATCCCGTTGCCGCCGGGACGGCCGGGGTATGAGCAGCGGGTGATGGCGTTGGAATGGGGCGAGCGGCTGCGCAGCCAGGTGGAGGAGCGGTTTGGGCTGCCGTTGTCCGTCGGGATCGGCGGGGTCCGCGAGGGCTGGGACGGGCTAAGCCGCTCGTACCGCGAAGCGGTTCGCGTCTGTGCGGAGGAGCAGGACATCGTCTGCGTCCGACATTATGACGATATCGCCGAAAGCTCGGGCGGCCCCGCGATTCCGCTGGATGAGGAGAAGAAGCTGCTGGATGCACTGCTGCGGCAGGACAAACCCGAAGCAGCCGAGCGCTTTGACCTGCTGTTCGAACGCCTGAAAGGGGGGCGGTCGGATTATTTTCCGCGTCTGCGCGGGGATGTAATTGGGTTGCTCCTCTATTTGAGCCGCGGCGTGGAGGCGGGGGACGGTCCCGAGTTAATCGAGGATCTGAGCGCCTGCGAGGATACGGCATCGCTGCGCGAGCGCGCGCTGCACCGGCTTGGCGGCTGGATCGACGGCCTGCGGGAACGGAAGGAACGCAGCCGTTCACATGTGCTTCAGCGGGCGCTCCTATTCGTCAACCAGCGGTTCAAAGAAGAGATTTCGATGGAGCAGACGGCGGAATACGTGAATCTCAGTCCTTACTACTTCAGCAAATTGTTTAAGCTGCAGACCGGAGAGAATTTTAGCGATTATCTCACCCGACTGCGGATTGAGGAGGCGAAGCGGCTGATCGCCGGGCGCTCGTTAAGCCTGAAGGAAATCTGTTATGAGGTGGGCTACAAAGACCCGAATTATTTTAGCCGGGTATTTAAGAAATCCGTTGGCATCACCCCCAGTGAATATCGCCAGCAAATCGAAATCGAATAAGTCCGTCCGTTCGGTTAGCTTAGGTGAGTCCTTGTCCCAGACAAGGACTTTTTTGTTGTGATTGCACAAAAAAATCCAGTGAAAGCGTTCGGTTTGAAAGCATTTACATCCGATGGCAAAGGAATGCAGAACAAGCGCAAACAAGTGCAGGCTTTGACCGAACCGAAGCGCGAGGAGCGATGCTACGATATTTTTGTAAGCGGAATCATCAAACGATTATTTAAAAGAAGGGGCGTAGGCGTAGTGAAAAAACATAGTCATTTTGTACGGTTAAGCTTGGCAGCCATTTTGTTAGCTTCCACCCTGGCAGGCTGCGGGGTTGTTTCGGACGGCAGCGCCAACAGCGGGAACACAAAGAACAATGCAGAGAGCGCGGCTGGAGGCAAGGACGACGGGAAAATCGTCATCGGCATGTCGATGGACACCCTGAAGGAAGAACGGTGGCAGAAGGACCGGGATTTATTCACCGCCAAAGTCGAAGAGCTCGGGGGCGAAGTGAAGGTGCTTGCGGCGAACGGTGACGACGCAACGCAGTTGAGCCAGGCGGAGCAACTGATTTCGCAAGGCGTTGACGTGTTGGTGGTCATCGCACACAACGCCGAAGCAACCGCACCCATCGTGGAAAAAGCGCACAAAGAAGGCATCAAGGTCATCGCGTATGACCGTTTGATCAGAAACTCGGACGTTGACTATTACATCTCCTTCGATAACGTTCGGGTCGGCGAACTTCAAGCCCGCGCTGTAATTGAAGCGGCACCAAAGGGCAACATCGTTTACATCGGCGGTGCGGACACCGATAACAACGCGCACATGTTCAAGGAAGGCGCGATGAACGTGCTGAAGCCGCTGGAGCAGAAAGGCGACATCAAGATCGTATATGACCAGTTCTCCAAGGACTGGAAGCCGGAAGAAGCACTGAAGAATATGGAGAATGCGCTGACCGCCAATAACAATGACATTCAGGGCGTGGTCGCTGCAAATGACGGCACGGCCGGCGGGGTAATCCAAGCGTTAAACGCACAAGGTATGGCCGGCAAAATCCCGGTATCCGGGCAGGACGCGGACTTGGCCGCAGTCCAACGGATCGCCGAAGGTACGCAGCTGATGACCGTCTACAAACCGATTAAATCGATTGCCATCACCGCTGCGGAAATGGCAGTTGCGGCCGCCAAAGGCGAGGAAGTAAAAGCGGACAAAACCGTCAACAACGGCAAAATTGACGTGCCTTCCGTGCTGCTGGATCCAATTCCGCTCAACAAGGATAGCCTGAACGTCGTGATTGAAGACGGGTTCCACAAGCTGGAGGACGTGTACAAAAACGTACCAAAGGATCAATGGCCGAAGTAATGCGAACCGGACATCGGTAAGGGCGGAAGCGGCGAAAACCAGGGAGCGTTCGGCGCCTCCTTGGTTTCGCGCTTTTCGCCGATCCTTAGGCGAATGAAGGAGAGCTAAGCCTATGTATGTATTGGAAATGGTGAATATCAGCAAGGAGTTTCCCGGCGTGAAAGCCCTTGACCGCGTGAACTTCCAAGTGCGTAAAGGGGAAATCCACGCGCTCTGCGGCGAGAACGGAGCGGGTAAATCAACGCTGATGAAGGTGCTGAGCGGCTTGTACCCAGCCGGCACCTACAGCGGGGACATCGTCATCGGCGGCGAGAAGAAGCAGTTCCACAACATTGCCGATGCAGAAAAAGCCGGCATCGCCATCATTCACCAGGAGCTGGCGCTCGTGAAGGAGATGACGGTGGGCGAGAATATTTTCCTTGGGGCGGAACCAACCAAACGCGGCGTGATCCAGTGGGATGAGCTGTATCATAACGCGGCGCAGTGGCTGAAGCGGGTTGGGCTGAATATTTCTCCGGATACGAAAATCGGCAGTCTCGGCATCGGCCAGCAGCAGCTGGTGGAGATCGCCAAGGCGTTGTCCAAGCATACGCAGATTTTGATTCTGGATGAACCTACGGCCGCTTTAACGGAAAGTGAAGTGGCGATCCTGATGGACATCTTGAATCAGCTGCGCAGCGAAGGGGTGTCTTGCGTTTATATTTCGCACAAGATGCCGGAGGTGTTTGCTCTGGCCGACTCGATTACGGTGCTTCGCGACGGTCGCACGATAGCGACGCTGGATCGCAAGGAAACGAATGATGACCAGGTCGTGTCGATGATGGTCGGACGGGAGCTGACGGAACGGTACCCACGGGTGGAGCATCGCCCATCGGATACTGTGCTGGAGGTTCGGAACTATAACGTGTGGCATCCGGAGAAGCGGAATCAGAGGGTGATTAAGGATGTCAGCTTCCGGGTGCGCAAAGGGGAAATCCTCGGCATCGCGGGGTTGATGGGGGCCGGCCGGACCGAGCTGGTCAGCAGCCTGTTTGGCGCATACGGCGGTAAGGCGACGGGGGAGATCTTCGTAGAAGGCAAACCAGTGCGGATTCGCTCCGTCTCCGACGCCATCCGCGCCGGACTCGCCCTCGTCAGCGAGGATCGCAAGCGTCAAGGGCTCGTCATGGGGATGGACGTCAAGACGAATACAACGCTGGCGACGTTGGCTAAGGTCTCGAAGTTAAGCGTGATTAACGATAATGAGGAAATCCGCTGGGGTCTGAAATATGTGCAGGATTTAAAGACGAAAACCGCGTCGTTGGAAACCCCTGTCGGCACATTGTCCGGCGGGAACCAGCAGAAGGTTGTTATCGGCAAATGGCTGATGTCTGACCCGAAAATTCTCATCATGGACGAACCAACCCGCGGCATTGATGTCGGGGCGAAATACGAGATTTATCATCTTATGAATCAGCTGGTCGACCAGGGCGTGGCCATCATCATGATCTCTTCGGAGCTTCCAGAGGTGCTCGGGATGAGTGACCGAATTCTGGTGATGAGCGAAGGCAAATTTGTCCGGGAGTTCGACTGGCGCGAAGCGACCCAAGAAAATATCATGCAAGCCGCTACGGGAGGGAAATAAACATGGAGCTTCAAAAGGAACTAGGTAAACAAACGGATGGGGCCGCCTTAAAGCCGACGCTTTGGGGCAGCCTGTTCGGCAAAATGGACGTGCGGGCCTACACGATGGTGGGCGCACTGGTGTTGATCTGGGTGCTGTTTGGCCTGCTGGACCCGACTTTTTTGACGGCGCGGAACTTATCCAACCTGTTTACGCAAATGTCGGTGACGTCGATTTTGGCGATTGGGATGGTCTTGGTGATCGTCGCCGGGCATATTGACTTGTCGGTGGGTTCCATCGTGGGGTTGACCGGCGGGCTTGCCGCGATTTTCAGCAACTGGCTGGGGCTGCCGGCGATTGTGGTGATCCTCGCTACGCTGGCAGCTGGCGCGATCTTAGGCTTGCTGCAGGGCTGGTTGGTCGCCTACAAAATGATCCCCGCCTTTATCGTCACGCTGGGGGGCATGATGGTCTTTCGCGGCACGCTGATGGGCGTGACCAAATCGATGACGATCCCGGTCTCCGATAAAGTGCTGGCGCTGCTGGGTAACGCGTATTTTGCCTCGGGATTCGGCATCATCCTTGGGATATTGGCCATTGGCCTGATTGTGTGGAGCACGCTGCGCAAACGTCGTTCCCGGCAGAAATACGGCTTTGAGGTGGCGCCATTTGCAGTGGACGTGATCAAGATGGCCGCGCTCTCCCTGCTGGTCGTCGCTTTCGTGCTCGTGATGAATGCCTACAAGGGCATTCCGTTCCCGATCATCTTCGTTATCGCGCTGGCGGCCATTTTCTACTTCCTGTCCACCAAAACAACCTTCGGCCGGCACATTTATGCGATCGGCGGCAACCTGGAAGCGGCCCGGCTGTCCGGCATCAATATCCGCCGCAAGACGATGATCGTCTTCCTGCTCAGCGGGTTGCTGGCGTCCATCGCGTCGATTGTCTTGACGTCGCGCCTCGCTTCGGCGACGATCACCGCCGGGAACATGGCGGAAATGGACGCGATCGCGGCTTGCGTCATCGGCGGGACATCGCTGATGGGCGGTGCGGGTACGGTGCTGGGCGCCTTAATTGGAGCGCTCGTCATGACCTCGCTCGACAATGGGATGTCGTTGATGGGGCTGGAGTCGTTCTGGCAATACGTGGTGAAGGGCTCGATCCTCGTCTTTGCGGTTTGGCTCGACATTTCGAATCGGCGTAAAGGGTTGAGATAAGAGGGTGATGTAAAAAGACGGCACTTCTTTGGAGCTTGTCCCTGCGGGGTGAACTCCTTGGAAGTGCCGTTTTGATTGTTGATGGTCTTACGTTGGTTGGTCGCTTCGTTGCTGTTGACTTTCTTGCTTATTGGTAGGTGACGATCAGCGCATTGCTGATTTTGCGGCCCGGTTGGGTCAGGTATTTCCCGTTATAATACAGGCCGCTGGAGGCGCCGCCGTCGAGGTTCATCGCTTGGTACGCGCCGGCTTGCTTCATGATTTCCGCGAGCTGCGGAATCGTGGCGCCGCCGGTGGTCAGCAGGATCAGCTTATGGTCGCGCGTGAGGCCCAAGGCGCTGCGGGCACCGCCGCCGGTGAGCATTTTCGGGTCCTTGAAGCCCTCCGCTTTGACGTCAACGGCTACTTTGCCATTGACCACAAGGCGCGGCCCGGCTTGAAGCGCTCCCTCCATCGTGCCTGCGTTAAAGGCATCGTTGAAGTCATCGCCGGGGATCAACCGCGCCAGCAGGTTGGAGTCATAGGTGAAGATGGTGCGCTTGTCGCCGGAAGCTTTCATCTTCAACTCGCCGCCGCTGACTATATAGCCGTAAGGAGCTTTGTAGGCGTTATCTGTATAAGCGTTGAAGAACGTGCCGTTGATGGCAACGACAGCCTTATGGCGCTTGGCGAGGCTGCTCAGTTCCTCGACCTTGCCGACCGCGTCGCCAGCGAGCGCCACCTTCAGGCGGACTTTGGGATCCATCAACGAGATGGTGACCATCTGCGTGGAGAAGGAACGTCCGCCCACTTTAAACGTCTTGCGCGCGCTGACGATCGCTTTTGAGGCGCCGGCGCTGGTGAGCGCGCTGCGGCTTGTATACGGCAGGGTCAAGCGGGCATCGCCTTGACCCAGGGTAACTGAGCCGGCGGTTTTGTCCCATTCCGCCGGCAAATTGAACGTGGCGCTGACGAATTGCAGCGGCACGTAGGTCGCGCCGGCCTGGGTGAACGGCGCGTCGGCTAGGGTGGTCGGCTCGCCGTTAACCTCGGCCTTGGCGGAGCCGACCTTCAGGATCGCGGACGTGGCTTCGCCCTGCGCGATCGTCAACTGCTGCCGGGCTGCATCCCACTGAACCTGGATACCGTTCAGTCCGTTTAAGGCCCGGCTGGGCACAAAGGCATGTCCGCTGGAAGCGTCCAGCAGGACGACGTTTTTGGCAGGCGCCGCCGTCGCCGTGCCTGCGGCGGAGGCGGGAGCGGGGGCAGAGGCCCAACTGATGCCGCCGGAGATGAGGCAGACCAGGGCGAGCCCTAGAAGCAGCAGGCGTTTCGCAAAGGCGCGATAGAATATGCTCGTTTTGTTCATCAAGTTGGTTTCTCCTTTTATGTATATTGGGAATCGCTTCTTTAGGTAATATCGGAAATGTATTCGATTTTTCATATACAAAAGGGTGCCAACGACGAAAAAATTGGAATATATTCGGTTTTTCATATAGATTTCGATCAATTCTCTCGAAACTGGGCAAATATATATGAAATTTCATATACATTCCCTTAAAACCGCAGAAAACGCTGAAATGTATTCGATTTTTCGCATACATTTGGTGCGGAAGGGAAGTGGAGACGAACTACATTGTGTGGAAGGTGAGTGTGGGCGCACCCATACCAATAAACAACGGTTCGAAGGGGAAGTTGAGCTGCATCGACACCAAATAAATAACGATAAAATAACGATGCGAGGAGGGGAGCCGCATCCATACCAGTAAATAACGGTTTGGAGGAGATAAACAACGGTGTAAGAGGGGAAGTCACATCCACACCAAAAAACGGTGCAAGTGCAACCCCTCACACTGCGTTGCAGCTTTATCCGCCGCATTCACAATCACACCTCATCCACCACCGCTCTCGCCAAGCTCACCATCCGTCGCATCCACCGCTATTGTCACGTTCACCACTGCTTTCGCCGCATCCACCGCTCTCACCGCATATACAGCTTCCGGTAATACTCCTCCAGCATCCGCTTGGTTGAGAATGCCTCGCGGGTGGTTTCGATGCTGCGCTGCATCATCTGCACCCAGCGGGGGCGATCCTCGTAGTAGGCCGGCACGACCCGGTTGAGCAGCGTGTCGTAGAGCGCTGCGCTGTCATGCCGGTCCAGCTCGTCCGGGTCGGCCGACTCGAAGCCGTCGCCGATCTGCCAGCCGTTCTCGCCGTCCAGGCAGGCCTCCGGCCACCAGCCGTCGAGGATCGAGCAGTTCAGCACGCCGTTGACGGCGGCTTTCATCCCCGAGGTGCCGCTCGCTTCCAGCGGCCGGCGCGGGTTGTTCAGCCAAACGTCCGCGCCGCGGGTCAGCTTGGCGCCGATCGTCATGTCGTAGTTTTCCAGAAACACGACGCTGCCAGGATATCGCTTCATCATCGCGACCAGGTTGCTGACGATCCGCTTGCCAGTTTCGTCATTCGGATGGGCTTTACCGGAGAACACAAGCTGGATCCGTCCGGATTCAAGGTAAGGTGCGATTAGGTCCGGACGGGAAAAGATCAGGTCGCTGCGCTTATACGGCGCAGCCCGGCGCGAGAACCCGATCAGCAGCCGCTCCGGATTCAGCTCCACTCCCGACCGCTCGCGGATCAACCCGATCAGCTCGCGCTTCAACTCCATATGGACGGCCCATACATCGCCGCCCTCGTCATAAGCGCGGAGCATCCGCGGGTCGGCCCACGTCGGCAGGTGGATCGCGTTGGTGATCCCGATGATCTCCGCGCGCCCGGCCACGTCCTTCCACATGCGGTTTGCGGTCTCCGCATGCAGCGCAGCCACGGCGTTGGCGCGGCGCGCCAGCCGCAGACCGGCGACGGTCATGTTAAACGGGTTGCCGCCAATCCGCTCCATCTGATCGCGGCTTAACCCGTTAAAGGCGGACATCGCCTCCAGCAAATCCAGCCCATGGGCTTCGTTGCCTTCCTTGACCGGCGTATGGGTCGTGAACACGACCGTTTCGCGGGTATTCCGCCAAGCGGATTCGAAGGTCAGCCCGGCCTGCATTTTTTCGCGGATCAGCTCCGTGGCGGCCAGGGCGGCATGCCCCTCGTTGAAATGGTACACCTCTACCGGGATGTTCAGCGCGCGCAGCGCCTTTACGCCCCCGATGCCCAGCACGATTTCCTGGGCGATCCGCTCCTCGCCGAAGCCGCCGCCGTATAAGCGAGCGGTAATCCAGCCGTTCTCGCTGCCCGGGAGGTCGGTATCAAGCAAATAAAGTGGATTATTGCCAAACTGTTCGGTTTTCCATACTTTGCAAGGAACCTCGGTATTTTTGATCGTCACCGTGACGGTGATACCGGTGTCCTCAAGAAACTCGTATTCGTGATCGGTAAACATATCGTAGGGCCGTCCATCCTCGCCGATCCGCTGATCGGTATATCCTTGCTTCCACTTGATGCCAACTCCGACGAGCGGAGCGCCGATATCTTTGGCCCCTTTGATAAAATCACCGGCGAGGACGCCAAGTCCTCCCGCATACATTTTAAAATCGGAATGAAGACCGTACTCCATGCTGAAATAAGCAACGGTAGGGAGCTGCCTTTCGCCCATGGGAATACCTCCTTTGCTATGCAAACGTCATGCTGCACTGAAAGCGATTTACGCTATTAGTGTAGTCCGGAGGCGGGCGGAAGGTGACTGAAGGGGGATTGGCCCGTGAGAGCGGGGAGAGAGAGGCAGCGGGGAAATGGGGGATTACTGCGTTAACACCCGGGAAGAAATTCGCTTAAGCCGGGCCATATTCATCCGGGCGGATGTCGCTGTCAACGTAAGCCCGCTCCTGTTCTTCGCTAGCGATTGCTTGAATTTCTTCGGAACCGATGTTGATGTAGACGTAACCGTCCTGGGCTTGCTTCTTTAAGGCACGTTCCTTAAAATATTTCGGGCTTGCCTCGCCCGACTCCTCGTCATAGACGAGCAGAATACCATCGGTCTTCCGGAATAGCAGCTCGTCCCGGCCCGCAAACTGCCAAGGGCCGAGGTAAGGATCTTTGCTCGCTGCAGCATAATGGTCGACCTGGCGAAGAATTTGCGAATAGTAGTCTTTTTTCTCATCGCTCCATTTCTCTTCTTGACGGCTGTAGGCGGTGATGATCGAGCATTTCAGCTGGGGGTACCGCTTCCTCAACTCAAACACAGCTTCGCAAGCCCACAGATCCACGCCGTATTGGCCGGGGGTAATGACCCATTCTAACCCTTCTTCCAACAAGGGGATGAGGCGATGGGTGATCGCTTGACGGATATAGGGAATGCCTGGGTGCTTCTGGTTGTAAATACCGAGCTCATGGGCGCGGTAACCGGTGACGAGCAGATTTTTCAAGTTGATAACTCCTTAGCTTCAGTTGTTCCTAGGGCCGATCGCGGCCACGTAACGTATTATACCTTGCTATCCCTTCCCGGCAAAAACAAAAACACCGCTTCGCGCAGGAGGAAGACCTCACCGGCTCGGCGGTAGATGTTTGACATTGATCATACGCGGGATCAGGCAGATCGCCCAAGCCCATGGCAGCGGTTACAAAAAACGCTACCCATTAACCGTGAATCGAGAGTAGGGTAAATACCGTGTAGAACACTGCGTAAAAAACACCCAGCCCAACAATCCATAGAAAAGCGTTGCCTTTCAATTTCTCCGGTTGCCACATGAGGACTCGCTCCTTTACGTTTCACTGGACTTACAAATGTGAACAAATTGTGTCTGACTTAATTATTGAACATTTTGTGTCAAAAATCAAACAATTTATTGAACGAATTCAAACTTTTTTTGAAATCAACAAAAAACCATGCCCCGTAAGGCATGGTCGGTCGCTCGAGTTTCAGTTATTATCCTTTAAATGGGGAAAAGCCTTCCTCCGCCAAATACTCTCCGGCTTCCTCGCGGGTTTCGAAGGCCATCTCCAGGCTTAATCCGGAGTAGATATACCACAAATCATCCTCGTATTTGAGCGTCAGCTTCTCGCCTTTGGCATTTGCCCACACACCCCCGGTTGAGGTGTTCTGCAGGGAAGCGTCTTTCGATCCGGAGTTCACAGAGGGTGAAACGCTGTCTTCGTCCTTCCGGACGGACAAAGCGGTAATTGACGCCTTGACCAGGCGGCGCAGCTCGGGCTCCGCCATGTCCCGAATATTCACGAATCCTTTGGCATCGGTCTCATAACCGTCCAGCAGCCCGGCGTAAACAAACCCGTTCCCGTTGGGGTGCAGGTGGTAGACGACGGTCTTTTTATCATAAACGCTGCCTTCATAGTGGAAATTTACCCGGCCCAGCGATACGTTTCTTTGTTCCAGCTCAGGGAATGATTTGAAGATTTCCAGTTTCTGCTCAAATGTCAGCATGCAGCCCAACCTCTCAAATGGCGAAATTGCGGGGGCTTGTCCTTCCCGCGTCTATTGATTATAGCATATCGGACGCTCCAATTCGTTCCGTTTCCCCATCGGCGGGTTAGCAGTTATAATGAATGGAAGATGAATCGAGCAAAGGAGGAAGGAACGAATGGGAGAGGCGACGATCAAGTGGGGAATTTTAGCGGCTGGGGGAATTGCCGAATCGTTTGCGGGGGATTTGGCGCATGCGAGCAACGGCGAAGCCTATGCCATCGGTTCGAGAAATCTGGAGAAGGCCAAGGCGTTTGCTGAGAAATTTGGGATTCCTAAAGCGTATGGAAGCTATGAGGAACTGGTCGCCGACCCGGAAGTCGATGCCGTCTATGTAGCTACACCGCATCCTTACCATAAGGAAAATGTGATGATGGCACTGCGTGCGGGAAAGGCTGTCTTATGCGAGAAGCCGTTTACGGTCAATGCCGCCGAATTGGAGGAACTGGTAGCCTATGCCCGCGAACACAAGCTGTTCCTGATGGAAGCGATGTGGACGCGGTTCCTGCCAGTCATCCGCCGGGTGCGGGAATGGCTGGCGGCCGGACGGATCGGCGAAGTGCGCATGGTGAAAGCGGACTTTGGCTTCCGCGCCGGCTGGGATCCGGCCGGGAGGCTGCTCAACCCCGAGCTTGGCGGCGGGGCGCTGCTGGACGCCGGCATCTACCCGGTTTCGTTTGCGTCGATGGTGCTGGGGCCGCACCCGCAAAGCATCCAAAGTACAGCGCATATCGGGGAAACCGGGGTCGATGAGCACTTCTCCGTATTGTTGACCTATGAAAATGGGGCTGTCGCTTCCTTAAACGGCGCCGTGCGGTTGGCGATCGGCAACGATGCTTATATTCATGGAACGAACGGCAAGATATACATTCCCGGGTTCCTTAACGCGACCACGGCCACGTTGTATGTCGATGGGGAAGAGCCTGAGACCGTGACCGATGATCGGACCTTTAAAGGTTACGCCTATGAGGCGGAAGCCGTCGGTCTGGCCCTGAATGCCGGGTTGACCGAAAGCAGCGACATTTCGCTCGATGAATCGCTGGCTATCCTGCGCTTGATGGATCAGATTCGCGGGCAATGGGGGCTGAAATATCCGTTTGAATGAAATGAAGAAGGAGTAGTTTTACATGACTGATCAGACGAACCAACTGCTAGAGGAGAACAATATTAAGCATGCGATGATTGGCGAGGTGATGCATCGGCTGTCGGACATCTTGCCCAGCCTGACCAAGACCAGGCTGGCGGCGTTAGCCGCCGTTTATAGCATCCCTGGCCGCTCCAAGATGAAGAAGGAGGAGCTGGCCGCCGCCGTTCAAGCAAGCATTGAGAATCCCGAATCGCTGGAGGTTGCTTTACGAAATAGCAGACCGAAGGAATGGGAGCTGTTCGCCTCGCTGCTTTACGGTTCCTATCAACCAAGCAACGCGACACCTTTCGGATACTACTATTATTTCCTGGATCGCGGCTTGCTGTTTACTTTTTTCACTGATAACCAGTTGCACCTGGTGATTCCGGACGAAGTGAAGGCAGCCTTCCGGAAGCTGGATCAACCGGCTTTCCGGCAAGCGCTGGAACGAAGCCACCGGCTCTACAATTACTTGATGGCCGCGATTAATCTGTATGGAATCATCGCGCCAGCGAAGCTTACGGAAATCTATAACGCGCAGAACAGCCATGCATCCATCACAGAAGAGGACTTGCTGCAACAGCTGAACCAATTTTTACTCCGGACGGATCAGTATTTTGAGCTTCGTCAGGGCTATATCGCCTCCTTGGACATGGAAGACAAAGAATTTGACGAGCTCAAGGGCAAAGTGCAAGGGAAACCTTACTACGTGCCGGAGGCGCAGGAACTGCTTAAATATGCGGATCAAGACTACTTTGAGATGACTCCGCAACTGACGGCGTTGCGGGAGTTTGTGACGAAGGAGTTTCATTTGGATGCGGAAAGCGCGGAGTATTTAGTAGACGACATTCAACTCGGCTGCTCGATGGAAGCTTCCTTGCAGGATCTGCTCTACGAATTCGAACGTCGGGACCTGAACTTCTCGTCGCAGAAGCAGGCACAGCAAGCGGTAGCCCTCATTGGCGACGTATACGATCACACCCGGATGTGGTCCAATGCCGGACACACGTTGGACGAGCTGCGCCGGATGCAGGACAATTCCGGAAGCTCGCAAGCGAGACCTTCCATTCGCGGGCATATCGTTAAGCAAGCCCGGTCGAACAAGATCGGCCGCAACGAACCTTGCCCTTGCGGAAGCGGTTTGAAGTACAAGAAATGCTGTGGAAAATAAACCAAAGCATCAATTCTAAAAGGCTGCCTAAGCACTCAAGCTTAGGCAGCCTTCTTCTCATTCTGGAACCACCGTCTTATCCGACATCGGCCGAGTCCGAAATCGGTGGATTGCTGGATTCCACCTGGGAGTACAGTTTGCGGTACTGGCCCGGAGTTAATCCGGTTTCCTTCTTAAACTTACGGATGAAGTTAGGCGTGTCGAGGTAGCCGACCCGCTGAATAATGTCCTTCAGTGGATCGTTGGTGGACGTCAGATCGTTCATCACCGCCATCATCCGTTTTTGCCAGATGTATTGAACGAAATTGATTCCCATCTGATCTTTGAAGGAGCGGCTGAAATGGGACACCGAAATCGAATATTTGCAGGAGATTGCTTCCAGACTTAACGAGTGATCCATATAATTGCTGTCGATGTAGGCGATAATTCGGTCCATCAGGGAATGCTCTTCCTTGCGTTCGTTATGCAGCGCCAACTCGCAGATCCGCGAAGCAAGGCCAAGGAAATGGCGCTCCAGCTCCTGCAGGGAATTAAACGCATCGGAACTTGGGATTTCGTAGGTCCAATCGCGAATATCCATCTCCATTCCCGTTCGCAGAATTGTATTCAAGATGTCAAAGCTAATGCAGCGCTTCATCTCGACGGATAGCTCCGGATTTTGCAACACCTTCATCGATTCGCCGATCGTTTGGGCGGCCACTTCGTAGCTGCCTTGCTTTAAGCTTTGGGACAGCTTCAGCAACTCGTTCTTAGGCACCCAGGACGTTTCTCCCGGCGCATGGGACAGCTTCTCGAAGAAGGTGATGCTGCCATGCCCGGTAAACATCCGCGATTCAAACGCCGAGCAAGCCTCAATAAACGATTGGTTCAGTTGATCAGGATCGCTGTAATAAGTACCTACACCGATAACCGGGTCGATCCGGAACTGCTCCAGCAGATTGTCGTGGATGCGGTGGACGATCCGGCGGAACTGGTCGGGTCCGGACCAGGAGTCGACCTTGTCAAAGCCAACGATCAGAGCGATTTGTCCGGGTTTAGGCAGCTCCACGCTGTAAAGGCACGCGCCATATTCAGGAATTTCCGCCGCGGCCAGCCGCCCGATCATCGCCTGCCAATCGTGGGTGTTCAGCCGGCTCTTCGCCGCTTCATCCCGGCCGATTACCATGGCGAAATAATGCGCTTTGTTCAGGTTGATCTCCAGCGAGCTTAACAGCTCTGGCATCAGGCTGCGGGCGTTTCCGTATTTCAGCAACATCAATAGAAAATGATTGCGTGCATACGGCTCCTGCAGATCGGCGCGCGAGCTGTATTCCTGCAGCGCCGTACGGATGCGGTCCAGCTCGTTGCCGGTTTTGTGCGGTTTGGCAGCCAGTACGCCGGGCTTCGATTTGGAATCGGCAAACTTGACGAGGTCAAGAATCGGATGAAGCTGACGCCGCGCCAAGATCAGAGCCGCCAAGGTTCCGACGACGGTCAGCACAGCCAGCAGCAGAATCATTAGGCTGCGCAGATGCATCACGCTGTCAAGGAACTGCGAGCTGGGCATCAAGGTGACGTATTCCCAGCCGTTGGTCTCTGACTTGACCGAAACCACGGAATGCGATACCCCGCCTATCTCGATGCTGTGGATTCCTGTTGAAAGCGCAACCAATTGTTGTAAGTCCGATCCCTGAAGCGATTGTTCTTGATTGTTCTTGGAAGCCATGACACGACCGTGGTTATCGAAAATATAAGAAGATCCTTCATAGTTGCCAAGAATTGTATCGATCAGTCGGGTTAATTCCGATTTTGGGATCAAGTACATTAATGTCCCGTGCGGGTTCGGGTTGTTAGGTGTAATCGGAACGAGATAAGCCAAGACCGAATGCTGTATCGTTCCGTTCTGGTTCAGCATCTCGGTGGAGTGAATGACAGGAAACTTGACGGAATTCAGTTCCTCAACCAGTGTAGAGCCTTCCCAGTTCAGAAAATGATAACGTTCGTGAAACACGTCCAGACTTGTCATCCCGGCGGTGGAATAAATCCTCTCATCGCCATGGAAGTAAAGGAACATTTCCCCGATGATCGGGCTGGTCGCCTTGTAATTTTTGAGCGCATTGATCGCCTCTAAGCTGTAATACGGATCATGCACGCGATAACGGGCCAGTTGATCGTCATAAGCAACCCGCGAAGCGATATCGCTGAGCTGCTTAACATGGCTGTCCACGATCGTCTTGGCCTGCGTTAACTGGTTCAAATGGGATTGTTCAATTTCGGAGCGGAGATTGCGGACCGCGCTGTTATAGATGAAGACCGATAACAATGCAAGTGGAACCAGTAGCATGAACAAGTAAGACCAGGTGTATTTTTGAAAAAGCTTAGACTTAAAGTAATTCAGCTTCACGTTACGTCTGCCCCCTCGCCCGCTCTATTTTATTTTTTTATATAAAATGTAAAGGAGTTTGCCGGATAACGCAAGGGAGGAAAGTAGCGGAAGCGGGTGGTAAAAACATGTTATTTTTGCTTGCCAGCGCTTGTTCTCTGGCTTTATTCGGCTTAGATCGCGGCATGAACCGTAAAAAAATACACATTTCCTCCATTTGTTCAGGACAACTAAGTGTTAAGTTTATTTACATGAAAAGATATGAAAATCAATCAATTTGTTAAAATTGCCACGGCGTTTTGTTATCTCGAAGCAAAATGACATATTTACGAAGGCCTGGCGGCCCCATTACACTTCAGAAAAAAAGGAGGAGTCGCCGATGCAGAAAAGCGCACCAACCGCGATCGACACCAGGCCTATAACCCCAATCGCTACCAAAAGTAAACTTAGGACAAAAATCCTCCGGAATTGGCAATTGTACATTTTTATCGCACCTGCATTATTAAGTATTTTGATCTTTAGCTACGTGCCGATGTACGGGATTCAAATCGCTTTTAAAAACTTTATTCCCGTGAACGGAATTTTGGGCAGTCCATGGGTTGGCTTCGATCACTTTGTTCGTTTCTTTAATTCTTATTATTTCTGGGATCTGCTATGGAACACGCTGGGGATCAGCTTATACGGGCTGGCCGTAGGGTTCCCGCTCCCGATTATCCTGGCCTTGGCTTTCAACGAGGTGAAGGACGGCTTCTTTAAACGTACGGTTCAGACCGTAACCTATGCACCGCACTTTATTTCGATGGTCGTAATGGCGGGGATGATCATTACGTTCCTGACGCCTTCAACAGGGATGATCGTGAACTTGATTGAAGCGTTTGGCATCAAGGCTCCTGACTTCTTGTCCGATCCTCGCTGGTTCAAAACGGTGTATGTGCTGTCTGACGTATGGCAAGGAACCGGATGGGGCACGATCATTTATTTGGCCGCATTAACCGGGGTTGATCCGGGTCTTCATGAAGCGGCTATTTTGGATGGGGCCTCGCGTATGCAGCGGATTCGGTACATCAATATTCCGGCGATTCTGCCCACGATTACCATCCTGATGATTCTGAATATGGGCAGTCTGCTGGGCGTTGGGTTCGAGAAGATCCTGCTGCTGCAAAACCCGCTGAACATGGAATCCTCCGACGTCATCTCGACGTTCGTCTACCGGTCAGGCTTGCTGGATGCGCAGTATAGCTTCTCCACGGCGGTTGGCTTGTTCAACTCGGTTGTTAACGCGATATTGCTTGTCACCGTCAATCAGATCGTTCGGCGCGTCAGTGAAAACAGCCTATGGTAGAAGAAAGGAGTGGGGCATGTGGTATCGGCAATTAAGGAAACTCGGCGGGATCGCATTTTTCTAGCATGCAACTATGCGTTTTTGTTTCTGGCGCTGGTCATCGTCGCATATCCGATTATTTACATCATTAGCGCCTCTGTCAGTACCCCGAAATACGTCTCTTCCGGGGAAATGTGGTTATGGCCGATGGGCCTTACCTTCGAAGGGTATGAACGGGTGTTCCGGGATCCGCAAATCTGGACCGGCTACGGGAACACCATTCTCTATACCGTTGTAGGGACGCTGGTGAATCTGGCGGTGACCATCCCGGCCGCCTATGCGCTTAGCCGCAAAGACTTTGTTGGGCGGAACCTGTTTATGGGGATCTTTATGGTAACGATGTTCTTCAGCGGTGGTTTGGTCCCGACCTATTTGCTCATTAAGGATTTGGGCATGGTCAACACGATGTGGGCTTTGATCCTGCCGGGGGCCACCTCCGTTTGGAATCTTATCGTTTGCCGGACGTTTTTTCAGTCCAACATCCCAAAGGAGCTCCAGGAGGCCGCAGAAATCGATGGCTGCAGCAACTTTCGGCTATTTTTCCAAATTGTGCTGCCCTTGTCGACTTCGATTATCGCGGTAATGGCTCTGTTCTTCGGGGTAGGTCACTGGAACAGCTACTTTTCAGCCATGATTTATCTGAATGACGATGCGAAATATCCGCTGCAGCTTGTGCTACGGCAAATTCTTGTCCTGCAGGAGATGTCGGCGCAAACCGGTTCGATCGACGCCGCTACCGCAACTGCCTTAAATAACCGGGCGGAAGTGGCCGCGCTGGTCAAATATGCGGTGATTATTGTAGCGACGCTGCCGGTCATTGTGGTGTATCCTTTCCTGCAACGTTATTTCGTGCAAGGTGTCATGATCGGTTCCGTTAAGGGATGATCTTGCCATACATTCAAAATATTCAAAAGGAGGATTCATTCATGCAGAAGCTGAAAAGACGGGGAGCATTAGCCTTAAGCTTGCTCCTGCTGGCCTCGTTGCTGGCAGCCTGCGGTTCGTCCGGCAATTCGGGCAACACGGCAAGTAATTCGGGAAATGGGGCGAATTCGGGAACGAACGCATCCAATTCCGAACAAGCTGGTGAAGTGAAGGGCGTTAAGAAAGAGGGATTCCCCATCGTCGATGAGCCGCTTACGCTGACGATGTTTGCGCCCGATGCCGGGATGGCTGATTGGAGCACGATGCCCGTAGTCCAAGAGATGGAGAAGCTGTCGGGGATCAAAGTGGAGTTCCAAACGGCTCCTATCGATAGCTTCAGTACGAAGAAAAACCTGGTGTTCGCCAGCGGTGACCTGCCAGATGCACTGTACGCAGCGGACATTACCCCTGCTGAGCAAGTCACCTATGGCAGCCAAGGGATTCTGATTCCTCTGGAGGATCTGATTGACAACTACGCTCCTAACTTGAAGAAGATCCTCGACGAGAACCCAGATATTCGTAAGAACATCACGACGACGGATGGGCATATTTATGCCCTGCCGTTCATCGATACCGCAGCGGTATGGTATCGCGGTCCGATGTGGTATAACGGCAAGTTCTTGAAGGCGTTAAACGCCGAAGAGCCAAAGACCACGGAAGAGCTCTACACCTATCTGAAACGGGTGAAGGAAGAGGATCCGAACGGGAACGGCAAAGCCGACGAAATCCCGCTCTCGTCCGTGAAGCTGGACGATCTGCGGATGTTCTTCTTCGGGTTCTGGGGGATGTATGACACGACCATCTATGCCGATAAGGACGGCAAAGTGCATTATGCGCCGCAAGAAGAAGGTTATAAAGGGTATTTGACCTTTATGAACCGCCTGTGGAAGGAAGAGTTGCTGGATCACGAGACGTTCTCGCAAACCGATGACCAGAAGAAGGCAAAAGGGAAAAATAACCAAATCGCCTTGTTCAGCGATTATCATCCCTATTTCACGCTCGGCGGGGAACCAAGTGATGAGCATCCGCTGATGACGCCGGTGGCGAGTGAAATTGCCGGTACGCCGGTTTACGGCAAGCATCCGGGCATGTCGGCCAACGGGACCTTCGCCATTACGAAGAGCAACCCGAATCCGGCAGCGACGATGCGTTGGATCGATTATCAATACAGCTATGAAGGTGCAACCTTGTGGACGCAAGGTCCGGAAGGACTGTTGTGGCAGTACAAGGACAAAGAGAACAAAGTGAAGGAATGGCTGCCGGTGCCGGATGGCAAAGACCGTGAGGAGTATCGCGGAACGATTACACCAAACTACGGTATTTTGACGCCGGGGGTCAACCTGAGCGAATTGACGAACGGCTTGAAGACAGAATTTGACGAATGGATTGAACAGCAAACCCAAGAGAAGCTGGCTCCGATCGGCAAACCGCCGTTCCCGAACGCCTTCCTGACGACCGATGAGCAATCCGAGGTGTCTGCGTTGCTGTCTGACCTGAATACGTATGTGACGCAAATGGAAGCGAAGTTCGTTACCGGCCAGGAATCGCTTGATAACTGGGATAAATATGTCAGCCAGCTGAAGAAAATGGGCAGCGATCGCATTGCCGAAGTATACCAAGCCGCTTATGACCGTTGGAATCAAGGCAGCTAAGGTAGCTAATACGAACAAATAAATCTATCGGACCGAGATAAGGAGGCATCCATGAGCGAGAAGGAAATCGCGTATCAGGAGCCGTCGGCCGAGCCGCAGAAGGCGCCCTCCGAGGCGCCTTTTGCAGCTGAACCGGCAGTGGAGCAAGGCGTGCACAATTACAGCAGTGAACGGAACTGGGTGAAACCGGAAGATCCGTTCATCCTCGAGCGGCTGGAATGGTTCCAGGATCAGAAGCTGGGCCTGATGATGCACTGGGGGCCATACTCCCAGCTTGGCCTGGTGGAGTCCTGGGCGCTGAGCGATGAGGACGGGGACTGGTCCCGGAACGACATTGACTGGATCGATGACATGGAACAGTTTAAGCAGGAATATTTTGATTTGAATCGTACGTTTCATCCGATCCGCTTTCAGCCCGAATTATGGGCGAAAGCTGCAGCTGATGGCGGGTTCAAGTATTTAACGTTTACGACCAAGCATCATGACGGATTTTGTATGTGGGATACCCATACCACCAACTACCGGATCACCGGGCCGGATTGTCCGTTCCATATGCACCGTTATGCGGATATTTGCCGGGTGCTGTTCGATGCGTTCCGCGCCGAAGGATTGGCGATCTCCGCCTATTTCTCCAAAGCGGACTGGCATACGCCGTATTACTGGGCGCCGGGCATGGAACGGGGCCGCAGAATGTGGCGCGGACCTTCGTACGATCCGAAGCAGTACCCTTGGCTGTGGGAGCAGTTTGTTCAGTTTACCCATGCGCAAATCATGGAGCTGATGACGCGGTATGGCCGCATCGATATGCTGTGGCTGGACGCCGGGTGGGTGAATGCCCGCCGCGGTCAGGACATTCGTCTCGGCGAAGTGGTGGAGAAGGCGCGGCAAATCCAACCTTGGTTGTTGACCGCGGACCGGACGGTCGGCGGGCCGTACGAGAACCTGATCACCCCCGAGCAAACTGTGCCGGAGCGGCCGCTCACCGTCCCTTGGGAGAGCTGCATCACCATGGGGCATTCGTTCTCGTTCAGCTATAACGACAGCTATAAGTCCGTCCGCGAACTGGTGCATCTGCTCGTCGAAATCGTCGCCAAAGGCGGCAATCTTGCGTTAAACGTCGGGCCGCAGCCGGACGGGAGGCTGCCCAAGCCGGCGTTGGAGCGGATGAAAGGGTTAGGCGAGTGGCTGAAGGTGTACGGGGAAGCGATCTACGGGACACGGATCTGCGAGCCGTATGCTTCCGGGAACATTTACTTCACCCGCAAGGGAGAGACAAGATACGCCTTGATGCTGGTGCAAGAGGACACCGAGGCAATTCCGGAGGAAGTGCTTCTGCCGCTATCCGCTTCCGGCATCATCCGGATCGACCTGGTCGGCGGCGCCGAAGCCTTGGACTTCCGACCGTCTTCCGAAGGCGGGGTGGCGGTGCGCCTGCCCGACGCCGCGCGGCAAGGGGAGACGCCGATCGCGATCGTGCTGCGCATCCGCTAGGCAGTCTTTACTTAAGTCAGGAAGGGAGAGAGAACAACGGTGAATTACAGCGAGGTGCCTGAACCTTCAATCGAATATGCGCCCAAAACCTATGTCTGCAAGCGGGCCGCCGGGCCGCTTGTCCTGGACGGGCGGATCGACAAGCCGTTCTGGGATGCCGCGGCATGGACCGACGACTTCGTGGATATCGAAGGCGATGTGCGGCCCAAGCCAAGCAAACGGACGCGGGCGAAAATGCTGTGGGATGATGAATACTTCTACGTGGCGGCCGAAATGGAGGAGGACGAAATTTGGGCGACGCTGACGGAGCGGGATTCGGTGATTTTCCATGACAACGACTTTGAAATCTTTATCGATCCAGATGGCGACAGCCACCTATATTATGAATTTGAAATCAACGCGCTGAATACGGTATGGGATTTGCTGTTAGTCAAGCCATACCGGGACGGCGGACCGCCGGTGAATGGCTGGGATATTAATGGGTTGCGCACGGCGGTAGATATCGATGGGAAGTTAAACGATCCGACTGCAAAAAATCGACGGTGGAGCGTGGAGGTGGCCCTCCCGTGGGCCGCGCTGCGCGAATGCGCGCCGGAGGGGCGTCCGCCGGTGCCGGGCGAGTTCTGGCGGGTGAATTTTTCCCGGGTAGAATGGCGTGTGGAGGTGCAAGACGGCCGCTACGTCAAGCAAATCAATCCTGAGACCGGGAAGCCTTATCCCGAGGACAACTGGGTATGGTCCCCGCAAGGAATCATCAACATGCATTATCCCGAGCTGTGGGGTTATGTAGTCTTTGCGGACGAGGGAGCCGATGCGGGCGGCGGATCCGCCGGTTTCCCGCTGCCGCAGGACGAATATATCAAATGGGAGCTGCGCCGACTGTATTATCGCCAGCGGAACTATTATGCCCGTAATGGCCGATTTACGGCGGAGCTTACAGAGCTCGTCAGCGCGGAAGAAAGGGATTCGCTACGCATTCATCCGACGGTCGAGGCCGCGAGAAGAAGATTTGAGATTTCCGCGCCAGCTTCGGACGGCAAGGGAATCTATTATATCCGGGAAGACGGAAAACTGTGGAAGGAGTGAGCGTTGATGAGCGTGGAGACGCCGGTGTTTTCGTTAAGTGAACAGGAGCTGGAGCAGATTGAACGCAAGTTTACGGACATCCGAAAGCTGGCACAGGGCCGGGAGAAGGAATTGTTTGACGTTTTTGACGGCCCTTTAACTGCCGAAGAGGCGTGGGCTTTAAAATTTCTATATGTGCATATGCCGCTAAATGATCTGGCCGATTATGACGGCACGTTTTTCTTGACCCATGTTCGTCAGGCGCTTGCCATCCGTAAGCAGGTACCTTGGGGCGCCCGGGTGCCGGACTACCTGTTCTTGCATTTTGTGCTGCCGGCCAGGGTGAACACCGAGAACCTCGAGGATTTCCGTGAGGTCATTTATGCGGAGTTGGGGCCGCGGACGGCGGGCTTATCGATGGCGGAGGCGATTCTCGAGGCGAATTACTGGTGCCATGAAAAAGCCACCTACATCGGCAGCGACTTGCGCACGCTGTCGCCGATCGGTATGATTCGCAACGCGCGCGGGCGCTGCGGCGAGGAGTCCACGCTGGCGGTTGCGGCGCTGCGCAGCATCGGCATTCCGGCGCGGCAGTGCTACACGCCGCGTTGGGCGCACTGCGACGATAATCACGCGTGGGTCGAGGCTTGGGCTGACGGCAAGTGGCATTATATCGGCGCTTGCGAACCGGAGGCCCGCCTAGACCAGGGGTGGTTCAGCGGTCCGGCACGACGGGCAATGCTGGTGCATACCCGCGTCCCGGCGACCTATTCCGGGCCGGAGGAGATTACCGTCAAGGGCGGCCCGTATGCGGAGCTGAACCTGCTGGCGAATTACGCGCCGACCCGGACGATCGCCGTGGAGGTGCGGGAGGCGGACGGCACGCCGGCGGCTGGGGCAAAGGTGCAGTTCCAGCTGTACAACTATGCCGAGCTCTTCCCGCTGGCCGAGCTGATCACGGATGAGCGGGGCGAAGTCCGGTTCACGACCGGTTACGGCGATCTGATCGTTCGGGCCGTGCGGAACGGGGCTTGGGGGCAGCGGAAGATCCGCATCGCCGATGGCGACCGGTTCGAGATCGTGCTAAGCGGAGCGGTGGCGGAGCAGCCGGCTGGAAGCGAGGACTTCGAGATGGTGCCTCCGCCGGAGCTGGAGGGTCCGGAATCTGAGCCGCTCCCTGCGGAGCAGTTACAGCGGCATGAAGAACGGGTGGCCGAAGGGGCTGCATTGCGCCGTGCTTACGAGGAGACGTTCTTAACGGAGGAGGATGCCAAGCAACTTGCTGCCCAGCTTGGGCTGCCGGCAGACCGGGTATGGAAAGTGCTTGAGCCTGCCCGCGGCAACAGCCGGGAAATCGCCGCTTTCCTGGAGGAGCGCGTCCCGGAACATGGCGAATGGCCGCTGCTTCTGCTCGAAAGCTTGCGGGAGAAAGATTTGACCGATACGATGCGCGAGACGCTGGACGACCACTTGACCGGATCGTTGCCATGGAAGGATTCGTACAACCGGGAGCTGTTCGTGACGTACGTGATGTGCCCGCGTGTGTGGTTTGAGATGATCACCCCTTACCGGAAGGCGCTTCAGAATCAATTTACCGAAGCGGAGATCAAATCTTATCAAGCCGATCCTTCCCGGATTGCTGAGTTCCTGAATGAAGGCTGGAAAGTGCATGAGGGACCGGGGAACCTGCGCGGCAAAGCAGGACCCCTGGGCACATTCCAGCTGCGGATTGCGGACCAAGGTGCGCTGGACATTCTGTTCGTCGCGTTATGCCGGAGTCTCGGCATTCCGGCAAGGCTGCATCCAAGCGAGCTGAAGCCGCAGTATTATGCGGCTGGTACTTGGGTGGATGCGGCAATCGGAAGCGTACGAGAAGGACAGGCGGAAGCCGAGGGCCGCGCCGGCCAATTGCTGCTTCGACGCGAAGCGAATGGCGGAACCGACGCACCAAACGCCTCTTATATGGAGAACTTCACCATCGCCCGGCTGGAAAATGGGTTCTATAAAACGCTGCTGTACCCGCACGGCAAAACCGATGTGTACGATACGGCGTTTGATGTTGAGCCGGGGGATTACCGGATCACATCGGGCGTACGGCTGAAGGACGGTACCGTGCTGGGACGGTTCACGTACTTCCGGGTGGTGGAGCAAGAGCAGACCGAGGTTACGCTGACCTTTCCAGCTCCATCACGGCATATCCCGGTGTACGGGACACCTGATCCCAAAACGCCGCTATGGCAAGCAGACGGGACGGAGACAACGCTGGGGGCGTTATGCCAAGGGCCACGCGGCGCGATGATCGCTTGGCTGGTGCCGGAACGGGAGCCGTCGAAGCATCTGCTGCGTGAAACAGGAGAGCTCGCGGAAACGTTTGACGTCTTGGGGATCCCGGTTATTTTTGTCCTTGGGCGTGAAGAGGACTCACCGGCTCCCGTCGTCCCTGAAGCCGCTGCCCGCTTGCCGAAAGGCGCGGTATTCGCCGGCGATCCGGGTCACATTGCGCTACGCCGGTTCACGGACGCCGGCATCCAGTTAGGGAGCGGAGGGTTCCCGCACCTATTTGTCCTGGACCATGAAGGGAACGTCCGTTACGTGCAATCGGGTTATAAGCCGGGAAGCGGCAAGGAAGCACTCCAGATTTTAAGCGATTTGTAGCTGTGTACGACGACAACTCAGATTTGCGCGAGTAGCCGCGCAAACAAAGGGAGGAGCACCAAATGAGCCGGAACTATGTGGTGGCGGGATACGTTAGCGACCGCCACCTCCCTGAACTGACGAAGGAAGAGCTGAAGAAGCTGACCCATATCAATATCGCCTTTGGCCATGTGCGAGAGGACCGGATTCAAACGGGACATTTGCAAAACTTGGGCCTGCTGCCCGAACTCAAACGGGAGAATCCTGACTTGACGGTCCTGCTGTCCGTAGGCGGCTGGAGCGCCGGCGGCTTCTCGGAGGCCGCTTCAACGGAAGCCGGGCGGCAGGCAATGGCCGAGTCGGCGGTCCGCGCCGTCACGGAATATGCGCTTGACGGGGTCGACCTGGATTGGGAGTATCCCTGCTATGCCGAGGCGGGGATTGCTGCCAGCCCGGACGACAAGGCGAATTTCACGCTGCTGCTGCGGACGATGAGAGAGGCGCTGGATCGGCAAGGCGAACGGGATGGCCGCCATTATGGGCTGACGATCGCCGCTGGGGCGGACCAATATTACATTGACGGTACGGAGATGGCTGAGGTCCAGCGTTACCTTGATTTCGTCCAGCTGATGACGTACGACATGCGCGGCGGCTTCCAGACGTTGACCGGGCATCACACCAACCTGTACACAGGAACCGGGGACCTGTTCCGCATCAGCGTTGACGCCTCGGTGAACCTGTATATTCAGGCCGGGGTGCCCAAGGAGAAAATCGTCATCGGCGCAGCGTTTTATTCACGCATGTGGAAGGACGTACCAAACGTGAATCGCGGGCTGTATCAAATGTCTCCCGGCCCGGGTGGGTACGGCCCGGACTTTACTGCATTAGCCGCCGAGTATATCGACCGCAACGGATTTGTCCGTTACTGGGATGAGGAGGCGAAAGCGCCGTATCTGTTTGACGGCCAAACGTTTATCTCCTATGACGATGAAGCATCGATCCGCTGTAAATGCGATTACGTCAAGGCGCAAGAACTGGCCGGGGTGATGTTCTGGGAGTATGGCTGCGATCGGACGCACCGGCTGCTTGATGCACTGTACCAAGGGTTAAAATCACCGTAAGGAACAATCTTAAACTTTCCTAGCCCGCAAAAAGCCTCATGCTTCGCCAACCTTGAACCAAAGGGATAGCGAGCAGCATGGGGCTTTTTGTTATGACATCAATCGTTCTAACTTTGCCGGGCCCGTCATAGATATAAATAGGGGTGTTTTTACCCGCATCTGCGGTACAACCTTAGGCCTGAGGATTTTCACAGTTTCCTAGATTCTTTGCTGCCGGAGGCTCCTGAGGTCTGCCGATCTTCGCCCAGAATATCATCCAGCCGCTGCACTTCTTCGGAGAGAGCCTGCAAGGAAGCCTCGATGTTGCCCAATTTATCGCCAACGGTTTGCAGCACATATTTGATCAGGATGAAGCAAAGTGTGACGGGAAAGCCAACATTAGCAACCAACGACACAATATCTGCAACCTGCATCATGGGTACCTCCTTGAACTTTTTTCGGGCCCTTCACTATATGGGGAAAAAAAGTTTGTCATGGCACAACCAAAATATAGAAAAAATGTTATAATCATTACTACTTATATAATTATGGTTGTATAACCCCCTTAAAAATTTCCCTATACATAGAAGATGAAAATGAAAGGGGGAGGTAGTTTTGAAGGAACAACATACCGTGTACGAGCAATATCGGAAAGAAGTTTATCGTATTGCATGGAGGGTTCAATACAGAGCGAGAGTCGTCAGAAAACGGGAATGTTCATTCAATGGAGTCGAGCCGGCCGTAACCTGCTTCACCTCATCTTCTGATAATAAAATTGTTGTAAGACAGCTGATCAATGCGCTTCCTTCTACGACGGGAAAAACGATCATCTCCAAAATCTATCTACAGGACAAAACGGAGGGGGAAGTCGCCCGCGAGTTGAATATGAGTCAGCAAGGGGTGAACAAATGGAAACGAAAGATGATCAAAGAGTTGTCCCGGATGATGAAGAGTTCCTGAGTTTGCTTCAGAAAGCAAGGGATAACGATCCCGATGCGACGTTAAAGTTAATCGAGCTGTTTAAAGGCGATATTGTGCATATAAGCAAGTATATTCATATGTCCGAAGAGGACGCCGTTTCCGACATCATTCTCGAGTTTCTGGAGATGATTAAGAGGCGGGAGGAGAAGTAATTGACATGCAAAAAAAGTCGGTCAGGAAGTTCATTCCTGATCGACTTTTTTAAATTTTTTGATGAATCCGGTTGTAAATGCGGTTTTTGATTTTCCCTTAGAGATGAGTGCGGTAAAGGGGCTTTATCAGATAAAAGCGTTGGGAGAAGGAAGCGTTAAACGGATAGAGTCTCGGTCTCATGGAAAAGCTCCTGGAACGCTCGCCACGCGTAATCCCGATCTGTCAGCTTGTTTTGCACCGCAGCTTGCCAAGCGGCATGGTCGGTGGTTAAAGACGAAAACTGATCTACGCCGTACCAGTCTAGCAGTTCTTCACGCGTTACACGGTAGGCCGCCGAACCTTCGTTAAAAATCACGGCCTCCAGGTTATCGATATAAGCAAAAGCGGCCGTGACGCTGTATAAATACGCTCGATCGCGATCGACATCCGCCATCGGCACCGAAGAATCCAGATTCACTTGCACGGTGAACACGTCCGGATCAAGGGCAAAAGAACGAATCGGTCCCAGGGGGAGCGAAAGGAAGAGGCCCGAAACTTTAGAAGCATTGCCCATGTAAGGTGTCGCAAAAGAGGCCGTACGGGTGATGTCATGGGTCAGCGGATTGTTTTGCGCTTCGTTGTAGAGCGCCTCCTGCTTATCCTGGCGCGGTAGCGCCACGCCTTCCACCACGCCCAAGCAGACGAATCCGGCAAGGAGCAGGGCGAAAATTCCGATGTTCCAACGTTTGAAGGTTTGTCTCGTCGTCATGCTTCCCAATCACCTACTTCATGTTTTGTCAGCAACGAAGCGCTCAGCTGGAACGCCAGCGGAATCCCAATCGTGAGAAACGGCTTGGCGTATTGGATGCCCAGTAGCGCAAACTGATAAGGACCGCCGATCTTCACTTGATAGCCAAACCAGATATTGCTCCCGAACCGGAGGGCCGTAATCGCGAGCAGGGTGACAAGAATGAACAGCCCCCACAGCAGCCACACGATTCGGCTTCGCCGCCGGGCCGCCGCGATATGTCGCGGAGCCGTTACTTCAAGCGCTTGGCCGCGCCACGTTAAATGCAGCACGAGATAAAAGAGGCCAAGAACCAGGACGAAGCCCAGAAGGAAGAAACTTAACGGCGTGCGTTCGATCAAACGTAATGGAATAGTGAAGATCCACAGAATGATGGCTAAAAACAGCATCTTTTGCATCCATTCCAAACGATAGCGGTTTACATAGATCAGCGGGTGTTCGTCGATCAGCCCGTCGATGCGGGTGAGGCTGGATGTTGCCGTTCGGACGGCTTGTTCGTAATCCATTCCGCCAGCCATGAGATCGGCGACTTTGGCTTCCAGATTACCGATGATTTCCTCTTTCATCTCACGGTTTCGTCCGGTTGCCGGGTAGCCGGCAAATAAACGATCCACGTGGTTTTGCAACGAATTCATGATGGGGATCCCTCCTGTTTCTCGATCAGAACGTCGATGATCTCGCGGGAAAATTTCCATGCCGCCAAATTGGCTTTGTAAACCTCGGCTCCCGCAGGGGTGACATGGTAATATTTGCGCCGCCCGCCCAAACTGCGATCTTCCCCCCAATAGGATTCGATCAGCTTCTGGGCCTCCAATCGCTTTAAGCTGGTGTAGAGCGACGGCTCTTTCAATTCGTAACGTCCTTGGCTAATGGAGGAGATGGATTTCATGATCTCATACCCGTAGTTATCTCCCTCCTCCAGCAGCACCCGAAGAATAATCGTATCGATGTGGCCGCGGATCAAATCCCGGCTGATGGCGCTGTCGTTCACTTTGTTCACCTCTTTTGAAACAATGTAATACATATTACTATGTGTGTCAATGTAGTTGATGCTTGGTTACTTTGTCACTAGATCGCTAAGTCAGTAAGTTACTAGATCACTAGATCACTAGATCCTATGGTCGCTTGTTATTGGCCGAAGAAGAAGTCTCATCGATTAGTTGTTGCGGCCCCCCTGGGAACTTGTTGTAAAATAGATAGACTGAAGAAGAGGAGGGGAGTCTTATGGATGGTAACCATCAACCTGCTTCTATGCCGCTCCATCATGCGATTCATCCGGGGGAACGGATGACCTTCGGCTCGTACCCCCATTCAGCCGATGGGACGGTACAGCCGATCGGACGGTACAGCCGATCGTATGGCGGATTCTCCAAAATTCAGGCAACGAGTTGTTTCTGTTGAGTGAAGAGATTTTGGACTGCAAGCTTTTATCACGGGAAAAGCGCGGATGTTTCGTGGCGGGATGCCGTAGACATCATCTGGCGCGACTGCGATTTGCGGCAGTGGTTAAACGAGGAGTTTTTCGCTGCTGCCTTTAGCCCGGAAGAGCAAGCGTTGATCGAGCCGGCTTATTGCACAGATAACGGGGAAGGCTGCCCCGATACGGAGGACAACGTGTTTCTGCTGAGTGTAGCGGAGGTGAAGGCATTCACCGCAAGCCTTGGCAAGGACTGGCTGACCGCCGTAGGGACGGATTATGCGAAATTGAAGAAGCCCGACGGCTGCAGCCTTTATGTCTATGACAAGGGCGAGGAAGTCAATTATGTGCTGCGAAACGGTCAGAAGATGGGCTGTTCCTGGTGGTGGCTGCGCACGCAGGGCAATTTACCTTCGCGCGCCCATTTTATCGGTACGGGATGCAGCATCCGCAGCTATCAACGTCAGTCTGGCAAGGGATGGCGTGCGGCCAGCAATTAAGTTGAGTTATGCTCAATGAATGGATTTAACGGAACGTACAGCCCTTATTTCGCATGGAAGCAGCTGGTCGGAACTTTTAACGGAATCAGATGACGTTATTTGGCTCGAATAGGCTAGAGCGAGGTTGATTTACGTCCAATAACGGCCTTACGTTCCGTTAGAACGGGAAATCTCGCGGGAAATGGACTTTAGCGTCATCTGGTTCCGTTAGAGCAAGAACGAGGTATATCGTCTGGCCCCCAGTCAGTCCGTTTACGCTGCATTTGAACTTCTTAGGTAGGGAAATGCCAATGGGGGAGTGCTTACGAGTAGCCGGACTCAAAGGGATAAAGGTGAGAAAGGGGGCGGACGGGCTAGGGTCACCCCTAGGATTGTAAGCGCTTCAAAAAAATCTTGTCATCGAAAAAATCCCTTGTTATAATCGCATTGAAAAGCTTTTCAAATCGAGGATACAAACGATGAACAAAAACAAAAGCAAACCAACGATCCGTGATGTTGCTAAAAAGGCGGGGGTCTCCATCAGTACGGTCTCGCGCGTCATGAACGCGCCGGGTACGGTGGTGGAGAGCAAGCGAAAGCGCGTGCTGGAGGCGATTCAGGAACTGAACTACCAGCCGAACGCGTTCGCCCGCGGACTGATTTACAAGAAGTCTTTTACCTTAGGATTGTTGATTCCCGATATTGAGAACATGTATTACGCGGGAATGATCCGGGGAATGCAGGATGCCTGCAACAAGCTGGGGTACAGCCTGATGATCTGCAACACGGACCGTGATAAGGAGCGGATGTTGTCGTATATCGATACGTTTCATGAGAAGCAGGTGGACGGGATCGTATTTGCGAGCGACAAAATGTTTCCGGAGTATTACGAGAAACTGATTGGTTGCCGCATCCCCTGTGTCATGGTGTCGTCCCATTCGGACGACTACGATATTCCGTGCGTCGAAGTCGACGACGAGGCGGCAGCTTATGACGCAGCCGTTTACCTGATCGAGCTTGGTCATCGCCAAATCGGTATGATTGGCTTCAATCACGACAATTCCATTTCAGGCCCGCCGCGATTCGCCGGGTTTGTTCGGGCCATGAAGGAATACGGACTGACATCGAATATCGAAAACGTGAAATTTGCCAGTCACTATTTTGAGCATGCGTATCAGGCGGCACATGAGCTGTTTACCGAGCATCCTGATTTGACCGCGGTGTTTTGCGTTGCCGACGAATTTGCCATGGGGACGATTTCGTATCTTCGGGATCGGCACATTCTTGTCCCGGGGCAGGTGTCCGTCATCGGCTTTGACAACCACCGCATGGCCAGCATGTATATTCCTAAGCTGACCACGATATCCCAACCCATCTATGATCTAGGCCACCGTGCTGCAGAGAAGCTGCATGAGCTGCTGACGACCGGGAGCGTGGCGGTGCCCAGAGAGATCCTCCAACACAAGCTGGTCGTAAGGGAATCCTCACGGGAAAGAACCACGGTGTAGCCAAGTAATAACACACACAACGCAATACAACACATACAACGCAATACAACATACACAACGTAACACACATCGTAACACAACACACGCAATGTAACACAACTCACACATTCCAACACTCACCACGAACCATTTGAATCGTATTCTGAAAAGCTTTTCAAAAAAGCGGAACATTCCGGCTGGGTAGGTCATACACTTATACCGAATTGAAAACGGATACAGGCCTATATTTATCGTCGCCTGCTGCTGAAAAGCTTGATTAAGGAGGTGATTCGCCGGAATCGAATAAAGGTCGTCTGACCTACAGATGGTTGTTCCTAAATCATATCGAAGGGGATGTAGGGTCAATGAAAAAAAGATCAAAATGGACTTCCTTATTGCTCGTTAGCGGGTTATCGTTCACACTTCTCCTCAGCGCCTGCGGCGGAGGGAACAATGCGGCAAATAATGAACCGGCGGCTCCGGCTAATACGGGAACCACGGAACAGAACACAAATGATACCGCCGCAACCAATGACACTTCCACCGGCTCTCCGCTGGAGTTGGCGTTGAAAGGTGAATATAAAGGGACGAAAGTTACGATGTTTGGTCCGTTCGTAGATGCTGACCAAGTGAAATTCGAAACCAGCATCAAAGAGTTCGAGGAGAAAACAGGCATCGACATTCAATACGAAGGCTCCAAAGAGTTCGAAGCGACCATTAACGTCCGTGTAGACGGCGGCAACGCCCCCGACATCGCGGACTTCCCGCAACCGGGTCTGCTGGCTGCCGTTGCCAAGACCGGTAAGGTCATCGATCTGACCAACATACTCGACCAGGAGAAGCTGAAGGTGAACTACAACCAAAGCTGGCTTGACATGGCGACGATGGAAGATAAGGACGGCAATAAAATTATGGCGGGCATTTGGAACCGCAGTAACGTAAAGAGCTTGGTATGGTATCCGAAGAAGCAATTTGAGGAAGCGGGTTATACCATTCCGCAAACTTGGGATGAGCTGATGGCGCTGACGGAGCAAATCGCCAAGGACGGCGACACGGCTTGGGGGATCGGTATCGAAAGCGGCGCGGCAACAGGCTGGCCGGCTACCGACTGGGTAGAAGACATCATGCTCCGCACGACCTCGCCGGAAAACTATGATAAATGGGTTAGCGGTGAACTGCCGTTCACTTCCCCTGAAGTGAAGCATGCTGTTGAAGTAATGTCGGAAATCTGGATGAATCCGGATTACGTGTATGGCGGAACGAAATCGATCGTAACGACAGCATTTGGGGATTCGGCGTTGCCGATGTTCGACAACCCGCCGAAGATTTGGCTGCATCGTCAAGCGAACTTTATCACCAGCTTCTTCCCGGAAACGGCGAAGATCGACGAAGACTACGACTGGTTCTATCTGCCGCCGATCGACGAGCAATATGGGAAACCGGTGCTGGTAGCCGGCGATATCTATGCCATGTTCAACGATCGTCCTGAAGTTCGTGCGGTTATGGAATTCTTTACGACAGGCGAATCGATCAAATCGTGGGTACAATCCGGCGGCGTGATCGCTCCGATGAACGATGCTTCGCTTGACTGGTATACTTCCGAGGCCGATCGTCGTATGGCTCAGCTCGTGCAGGATGCGACCACGCTGCGGTTTGACGGCTCTGACCTGATGCCGGGTAAAGTAGGTGCCGGTACCTTCTGGAAAGGCATGACCGACTACGTGAGCGGTACGTCCACACTGGATGAAGCGTTGGCGCAAATTCAGGAAGGCTGGAATAACTAAGCCCGATTCTGGATCTGCGGCATAAACGATAACTAAAGCACCGCGGAGGGGCGCGCGAGCCGAAACGTGGGTTCCGGCACACACGCCCCTTCCTTTTTCATCAATCCAACCGGTTCAGGAAGTAACGCTCACAAAACATTTAGGAGGGGTCATGATGAGTTCAGAGGCCAAGCGAATCGTCAGCCTGAGGGCCGTGCTCTTCACCCTGATCGTCCTGGTCGCGAATGCCGCCGGACACGGCCTGATCTTCCGCTTTTTCCGCGACTCGACGCTGAATCCGCTGCTGACTGCGATCTTCGCCGTTTTATGGGGCGTACTCGGCGTGTACTTACTTTTCTATACCTTTAACTGGGCGGTGGAGCAGTATCCGGAGCAGGTGCGGCGGAAGGTGTTGCCGTATATTTTCATCGGTCCGGCCGTGATTTTGCTGGGATGGCTGCTGGTGCTGCCTGCCGTACGGACGTTGTACTTGAGCTTCTTTAACGCCTCGTCGGAGAAATTCGTTGGGCTCGCCAACTATGCGGCGATCTTCACCGATAAGCTGATGGGAACGGCGCTGCGCAACAACCTGCTGTGGGTGTTCCTAGGCACGCTTGCTTGCGTCACGCTTGGGCTGCTGATTGCCATCCTCGCCGACCGCAGCAGCTACGAGAAAATCGCCAAGTCGATTATCTTTATGCCGATGGCGATCTCGTTTGTGGCGGCGGGCGTCATCTGGAAGTTTGTTTATTATTATCAGCCCGGCGACCAGCAAATCGGTCTGTTTAATGCCATCGTCACCGCTCTAGGCGGTGAAGCGCAAGCCTGGACCAGCATGCTGCAGCCGTGGAACAACCTGTTTCTGATCTTAATTCTGATCTGGATGCAAACCGGGTTCGCCATGGTCATTTTCTCCGCGGCGATCAAAGGGGTTCCAGAGGATATTTTGGAAGCGGCACGTGTGGACGGGGCCGGTGAGATCAAAATCTTCTTCCGCATTATCATCCCGTATATCTCGGTGACAATCCTGACGGTGACGACGACGATCATTGTGTTTACGCTCAAAATTTTCGACGTGGTCATGGTCATGACTGGCGGACAATACGGGACGGAAGTGGTGGCCACGCAGTTCTATCGGCAATTCTTCATGTACCGTAATTTCGGGTACGGGTCCACGCTGGCGATCGTCTTGCTGATTGCCGTAACGCCGGTCATCTTCTTTAATCTGCGGCAGATCCGCAAGCAGGGGGGATTCTAATGGCGGGCACGAAATTGCATAAACGCAAACGCGGCAAAACGGTAGTTAACCTCGTTCTCGGTCTCATCTGCTTATTGTGGCTCATCCCGACACTGGGGCTGCTGATCTCTTCTTTCCGGCCGGCGGCAGACATTTTGCAAACCGGTTGGTGGAACGTGTTCCCGCACCGGGAATGGACGAATGCGGAAACGATTCAGCTCTCCAAGGATATCGACTTGCGCGAACCGATTGAAGTGAACGGAGAAACCTACAGTGACGACGAGCTGAAAGCCGGGGTAGTAAAAGACGGACAGCGGCTGATCTGGGAAAATCGCCGGGCCCGCACGATCCACGTCCAGGAGCAGGGCTGGGAGTTCAAGCCGGCGCTGACGCTGGAGAATTATAAGAACGTGCTGTCCGGTAAGGAATATAAGCTGAAGCTCGCCGATGGCAGCGAATCGATTCAGAAAGGGACCGGGTTGTCCCAGGCGTTCTGGAACACGCTAACGATCGCCGTTCCGGCAACGGTGATTCCGGTGCTGATCGCTTCGTTTGCCGCTTATGCCTTCGCCTGGCTGCGGTTCCCTGGCCGCAAAACGCTGTTCGTGGTGATCATCGCGATGCTGGTCATTCCGCTGCAGGTTGCGCTCATCCCGGTGTTGAAGGACTATACGGCGCTGGGTCTGAACGGCAGCTATCTGGGGATCTGGTTGGCGCATACGGCCTTTGGTTTGCCGCTCGTCACGTACTTTATGTATAACTTCATCAGCCAACTGCCCAAGGATTTGTTTGAGTCGGCCTTTATCGATGGGGCGAGCCATTTTACGATTTTCTCCCGGCTGATCCTGCCGTTGTCGGTGCCGGCGCTCGCTTCGATCAGTATCTTCCAGTTCCTGTGGGTCTGGAACGATTACCTGGTATCGCTGATCTTCATCGGCAACCAGCCAAGCGTACAGGTGATGTCGATGAAAATCGCCGATCTCGTGGGTTCGAGAGGCAACGACTGGCATTTGCTGACGTCCGCCGCGTTTATTTCGATGCTGATGCCGCTCGCGATCTTCTTCCTCCTGCAGAAGTACTTTGTTAGAGGGCTGATGGGAGGCTCGGTGAAAGGATGAACGAGCAGCCTTATGAGCATTCGGCGGACCTGTCGCTGAGCAAATTCATTAGCGTTCATACGACCCGGGATACCCGGGAGGAAGAGCTGCGGATGCGAAGCGAAGAAGTGCTGCGCTTGGCCGAGAGCCGCGGCTTTGACGGGCTGGCTGAGGAGCAGCACGCTTACCTGGACGCGTTCTGGAGCCGCGCCGACGTGGAAATTGCCAGCGATCCCGCGCTCCAGCAGGGGCTGCGGTTTAATGCGTTTGGCCTGCTGCAGTCGGCTGGACGCGACGGCATGACCAGCATGGCCGCGAAGGGGCTCACCGGCGAAGGGTACGAAGGGCATTATTTCTGGGATACCGAAATGTACGTGCTGCCCTTCTTTACCTTTACGACGCCGGAGATCGGCCGAGCCTTGCTGGAGTTCCGCTACCGCACGCTGGAGCAAGCGCGGCAGCGGGCGAAGAGAACTCCGCCTATTTCCCGGCGGGCACCTGGTCAGCTAACGTAGCGTCAACTCTACCGATTGGATTCGCCATTTTTATCTATAAAGCCGCTGGCGTGTGGAACGCCGTGAACAAAAGCGACCCCTTTGCATAAAACAAAGGTGGCCGCTTTTATTTTGTGAGGAAGAAGGGAGGAAAAAAGAACTTAAGGTGTTTTGTACCCTTACGCGGCTGCAACTGCGGCGTTATGATAGGGAAGGATCAAGCAGGAAGTGTTTATCCAATTATGGAGATCTTTAACTAATGACGAAAAGGAGGTGGAGCACGATGTATCTGAACGACTTGGACGTTGCCAAACAGTATATTCGGGATCTTCGCCAGGAGCTGGACCGGTGTTTGCTGGCTGAGCAAATCCGGCGCAGGGAGCGGGAGAAGTCAAAGCGTGAGCGGTCTAAAGTACCCATAGGCTTCAACTCGGTACTGGTTACCATCCTCACCAGGATGAGAAAACGGCTGTAACCTCGGCCATCCCCTCTGGTATGTTCCCCGATACAAGAAAGACCGCCCCTCGTAAGGAACGGTCCTTCGCTTCGCAACGATTTTCCATTTTCCGTTTGTTTATGTCGTAAGTTCCCGGTTCTCAGTATCTAGTGTTTATCTGGATTTCCGCGTCCGAGAGGATTGATACAACTCATCGATGAGCCGCAGCGTTTTGAGGCCTTCTTCGCCGTCAATCGCAAAGCGAGTTCCTGTTCGGACGCGGTCATAAAAGTCGGCGATTAACAACTGATGGCTGGAGCCCCAGTAGGATTTGCCGATGATTTGTCCTGCGTCGTTAAGGTTCGCCGGCGGTTCGCAGACCAGGCTTTCCTGACCGTCCCGGGTCAAATACAGGCAATCGTCCCGCTGACGCAGCGTGCCGCCTTCAAACACCAGCTCCAGTTCAACTGGGGTGTTGGTGAGGTACGCATTGGTGGCGTAAAACAACCCGTGAACGCCGTCCGCAAACCGGAGGCTGGCATGCGCCGTATCCTCCACCTCGATCACGTCGCCAAGGGCGTCGGCAGTGACGCTCCCCTGGACGGAGAGGACTTCGCCGCCGAACCATTGGAGCAGGTCAAGCGTATGGATCGCTTGATTGATCAGCACGCCGCCGCCTTCCGTCGACCAGCGGCCCCGCCATGGGCTGTCGGTATAATAAGCTTCGTCCCGGTGCCAGGTGACGATGCCTTTCAGGCAGATGAGCCGGCCCAGCGTTTTCGATTCCAGGAATTCGCGGATTTTTCGGGATGAGTCGTTATACCGATTCTGAAAAACAACCCCCAGCTGTGCCTCGCTGCGCCGAGCTTCTGCCACCAGGTTCTCCGCCGCTTTGAGGTCATGTGCGAGCGGTTTTTCCGTCAGCACATGTTTGCCGGCACGGAGCAGCTGCGTCGCCATCTCCGCATGCAGGTGATGGGGCGTACAGAGGTGGACGACTTGAATATCGTCACGATCCAGCAAGGTCAGGTAATCGCTGGCCGCTTCGCAGGAATACGCCGCTGCGGCCTGCTCTGCCTTGGCGGCATCGCTGTCGACGACCACTTTCAGCTTCACGCCGTCCAGTTGCTGCACAGCCCCGGCATGCAGCGGAAAAATCGCTCCGCAGCCGATAATCGCCGCGCCGATCGGTTCTTGCATCGTCATCGTAAGGTCCCTTCCTGTCCTAGTAAGTTGGGGTGACGCGAAGTGCCTGCTGCTGAGCTTTTAGACACAGCTCTGCGGCTTTGAAGGCGTGCTCCTGGGTCATGGCGTTTTCCGTGCGGTTCAGGCAATCCAGAATCAGCTCGCCAAAGAACGGATAGCCCACCTGCCCGCGTACGGCAAAATGCTGCTCCCCGTCCTGATTCACCAGGTAGACATGGTCGCCCTCCGCATCCCGGGCGAGGTCGACGTATTTGCGCAGCTCAATATACCCTTCGGTGCCCAAAATGAACGTCCGTCCGTCTCCCCAGGTGCTGAGTCCGTCCGGCGTAAACCAGTCCACGCGGAAATATTGCGTCGCCCCGTTATCTCCAACCAACGTCGCGTCGCCGAAGTCCTCCAGCTCGGGGTATTCGGGATGATGATAGTTGGCTACCTTGCTGTGCAGCACTTGGGCATCCTTGCACCCAGTATAGAACAGAAACTGCTCGATTTGATGACTGCCGATGTCGCAGAGAATACCGCCGTATTTTTCCTTCTGAAAAAACCACTCCGGCCGCGAACCCGCATTCAGCCGGTGCGGACCAAACCCGGTCACCTGCAGCACGCGCCCGATCGCCCCTTGCTGAACGAGCTGACCGGCATACACGGCGGATTCCACGTGCAGGCGTTCGCTGTAATAGACCATATATTTGCGTCCGGTTTCGCGTACCTTCTGACGCGCAGCTTCCAGTTGGGCCAGACGGGTGAACGGCGTCTTGTCGGTAAAATAATCCTTCCCGGCGTCCATCACCCTAAGCCCCAGCGGACCGCGCTCCGACGGCACCGCCGCTGCAGCGACGAGCCGCACCTCGGGGTCGGAGAGCACTTGATCCAGGCTGTCTGCCCGGGCGGCTTGCGGGTACTGCTCCACGAACGCCTGGACTTTGGCCGGGTCGGGATCATACACCCACTTCAAGGTCGCTCCGGCTTCGACCAGGCCGCCGGTCATGCCGTAAATATGCCCGTGGTCGAGGTGCACCGCAGCAAATATAAATTCACCGGGTTTCACGACGGCATGGGGACGTCCCTTCGGCGCATAGTTCATTCCGTCCTTCGCTTGAAAAGAGGGCTTCTGTTGTTGTGCATACATCGTATCGCCTTACATCCTTTCGTGGATAAACTCGGCAAATTGGCGGAGCATTTCTTTCGAGCCGTAGTGGCCGCTGAAATCCTCGATCCCCAGGTAGCCGTCGTAGCCGACGGATTTCAGGTCCCGGAGCAGGCGGCTGTAATCGATCACGCCGTCCGCCAGAGGCGACCACTCGCAGCGCCAGGCTGCGGTGCCGTCCTCGCGCGTACCGGTCTGCGACCAGGCGGCGTTTTTGACGTGGACATGTGCGAGATAGGGGCCCAGCAGCTCAAGTCCCATTTTGAATTGCTCATACCCTTCGTGCACCATGTTGCCCGGATCGTACAGGACGCCGATCTGATCGGGATCGCAGTGGCTGACGAGCCGATGGGCCAGGCTGGCGCTGGGCGCGATCGTCAGATGATGCGTTTCCACGACCCCTTTGACGCCGTATTGCTTGGCCAGGCGCTCTGCTTCCTTCAGATAGCGCACCGTTTTGTCGTACAGCTCAGGGTAGGGGGTGGTGCCGTCATATCCGGCCGCGCCGACGCGGATCATTTTGGCGCCGAGCAGGCGGGCGACGGAGAATACGCGCTCCGTTTCCTCGGCGGTTTTCAACCGGAAAGCGGCCTGCCTTTTGAACAATCGATCACCAAGTTCATCGACTATGTGCATGCCAAAGGGCTGAAAGCGGGCGGATATTCGACGCCGTTTACGATTTATGAGGAGTGGATCGACCTGCCGATCGAGGGGACGGGATTAACCCATCGTGACATCTGCCTGAAGGACGAGCAGGGGAACTTGATCAAAACCTATCTGAACACGTACGCGCTGGACCTCAGCCATCCGGTAGCTCAGCAGATTGTGAGTGCGAGGCGCCATTCAAATTGTTTTTGACGGTGAGTGTCTCAAGCTTGTCACCGTCAGCGTTCATGAAACACGCTTCGAGCTCTTGCGAGCTCACGTCAATACCGACAAAAAGCTTCAAGTGAAATTCCTCCTTTCGCTAGGGATTCAGGGAATGGACGCTCCGGGATGCCTCCGGCGCACGCGCAGATCTATCACCCTCGCGTATGAGGACACACTTCGGGCCATGAGCTGCCCCGGATCTGCTAAAACCGGGCATGGGATGCCGAAGGGAACAGCCAGCGGGTAAGAAGCTCAGACGCGTACCGGAGAAACAGACTTAAGGAGTAGACGATGCTACTGGAGGCAGAAGGATTTCCCCGAATGGACCCTACGTTCCATTGTCCAGAGGCATACCGGAAAGTCCAGTCCCTGATAGAATTTTCAAAGAACAAGCTGAAAATTTGGAGGCTGTTTTCCATCCCCCGGGGGGATGGAAATGAACCTAAAAGAGCTTTTTAAAGATACTATACGAGGAGGAAATGAAATGAATTATCGGATCGTAGACAAAGATGCTTTTCGGATCGTCGGCCTGCACAAGCGGGTGCCGGTTCAATTTCACGGAGTAAATCCGCATATCGCAGAAATGGCGCAGCAGTTAACCCCGGAGAAGATCGCTCAGCTGAAGGGGTTGTCCAATCTCGAACCGGCCGGGATCATCAGCGCGTCGATTAATTTCTCGGAAGGGCGCATGGAGGAGCAGGGGGAGCTGGACCATTATCTTGGCGTGGCGACAACGCAGGTTTGCCCGGACGGCTATGCATCGCTTGCGGTGGCCGCTTCGACATGGGCGGTGTTCACTGCCGTCGGCCCATTCCCGGATGCGCTGCAGAACGTTTGGGGACGGATTTATTCCGAGTGGTTCCCGTCCGCTCATTACGAGCTGGTCGAAGGACCGGAGCTCCTATGGAACGAGAGCCCGGACACCTCCCTGCCCAACTATCGAAGTGAAATCTGGATTCCGGTGGTGCGCAAAGGCTGAAGCTTCGACTGAGCTATGGTTGTTCTCCGGCTTAACCTATAGTACTATCTGCTAAGAGAGAGTGTTGAGCAGATAGGTGACAGGAAGGAAGAAGGAGAACCATGGAAAACGAGAAGCGCAAAGTGGGAGTGTTGTTTGTATGCCTGGGGAACATTTGCCGTTCGCCCATGGCGGAAGCCGTCTTTCGGCATCTGGTGAACGAAGCTGGATTCAGCGAACGGTTTGTGATCGATTCGGCGGGAACCGGCAACTGGCATACAGGCAATCCGCCGCATCACGGCACGCGCCGCATTTTGGATCAGTACGGCATTTCCTATGAAGGGCTGAAAGCGCGGCAGGTGGCGCAGGACGATTTTGCCAAGTTTGACTATATCATTGCGATGGATAACCAGAACGAACGTGATTTGAAGGCGTTGGCCCGCAAGACCGATGCCCGGATCGTGAAACTCTTGGATCTGGTGCCGGAATCGCAGCTAAAGGAAGTTCCCGATCCGTATTACACCGGGAATTTCGAAGAGGTCTACGGCCTGGTGCAGCAGGGCTGCCGCGCTTTACTGGAATTGATCCGGCAGGAGCACGCCCTTGGCTAAGCCCAGATCAGCCTAAACAAGAGCCAACCACAAACACAGAACCCGTCCGGCAATCGCCGCGACGGGTTTCTTAATTGTTAGCTTTTGATCGCGCCCATCATGATCCCTTTGACGAAATATTTTTGCACGAACGGGTACACCATGATGATCGGCAGCGTCGCCACCATCGTGACCGCCATCCGAATGCTTTCGCTGGAGACCGGGATGCGCTTGGCGTTTTGCGCCAGCTGCTGGGCATCGGTCATCATCGCGCCGGTCTGGAATTGGTTAAGGATCTTGACCAGAACGGCCTGCAGCGTCTTAAGCTCCGGTTTATACGTGTAAATATAGGAATCGTACCAAGCATTCCAGTGGCCGATGGCCAGGAACAAGCCAATCGTCGCCAGCACCGGTACACACAGCGGAAGAACGATGCGGACGAAAACCTGCAAATCGTTGGCGCCGTCGATTTTGGCCGATTCCTCGATTTCGCCGGGCAACTGCTCGATGAAGGTGCGAACGAGGATCATCAGAAACACTCCGATCAGCCCCGGGAAAATAAACACCCAGAACGAGTCAATTAACCCCAACGCCTTGATCACCATATACGTTGGAATCAAGCCGCCCCCGAAATACATCGTAAACACAAAGAAGAACGAAAAATACTTCCAGCCGAGCAAATACCGTTTGCTTAAGGAGTAAGCCAGCATGGAGATACAGATAATCGACACCGCGGTCCCGATCACTGTCCGCAGCGCCGTCACCTGCAGCGCACTCCAGATTTCCGGGTTGCGGAAGATGGTAATATAGCTGGCTGTCGTAAACTCTCGCGGCCAGAAATACAGGTTGCCGCGCAGCGAGTCCGTCGCATCGTTCAGCGAGATGATCAGGATGTTCCAGAACGGATAAAACGTGACGAGAAAGATGCACGTCAGGAACAGGTACAAGGCCGCATCAAACAGATGCTCGGTCATCGTTTTTTGATTTTTCATGCAGTTCCCTCCATGCCAGGTTTAGAATAAGGACTGGCCGTTGATTTTTTTCGCGATTTGGTTGACGATCACCACGATGATAAAGGCGACCACCGAGCTGAACATGCCGACAGCGGAAGCGTAAGAGAACATCCCGTTCTGGATCCCGTAGCGGAACGAGTAGGTTGAGAGCACGTCGGAGTAATCCTTCGTCAAATCGTTCCCGAGCAGGAAGTGCTGGTCGAACCCGGCGTTCAGAATGCCGCCCATGGCCAGAATCAGCAGGATGACGATCGTCGGCTTTAGATGCGGGAACGTGATATAACGGATTTGCTTAAACCGGTTGGCCCCATCCACCTTGGCCGCTTCGTACAATTCCGGGTTGATGGAAGAGATCGCCGCCAAATACATGATCGAGCTGTAGCCCATATCCTTCCACGTATTGCCCAAGGCGACAATCCACCAGAAGTACTTGCCGTTTTGCAGGAACAGGATGCTCTCATTGGTAATATGGAAAAACTTCAGCAACGCGTTCACCGCACCATCCGAGGACAGCAGCGTAACGATAATGTTGGCCGCGATAACCCAGGAGATGAAATACGGCAAATAGGAGGACGTTTGCACGATTTTTTTGAATTGGACGTTTTTGATTTCGTTAATGGCCAGCGCGATCAGGATTGGCATCGGAAACGAGAACAGGAGTGTAATCAACGTCGAAGCCAACGTGTTGCGCAGGATGATCAGGAAATCGCCGTTATTAAAAAAATAACGAAACCACTGCAATCCCACGAATTCGCTGTGGAACAGACTGTACCAGAAACGGCCGAGCGTGGGCTGGTAGTTCACGAACGACATATACAATCCGGCCATTGGAGCATAGGCGAACAGGATCGCCCAGATGAGCGCCGGCAGCATCAAGAGGAACAGGTATTTTTGTTGTTTGAAGACGGGCCAAACTTTCCGGCGCGGGAGGTTCAGGTCCGTGCCTTCACGTAGCTTCAAGTCGGTTTGCATAGCGGCACCTCGCATTGGTTTTCTAGTTCAAGTTCAAGTCAGGACGTCCAGCCTATGGCTTAAAAAAATTATAAGACCCCCGAAAAATCCGTGTCGATAAAGCAAAACATCGAATCATGCTTGAAAATAACTTTCATGCGAAAGGAGGATTCAGCTCCCGAAGATGTAAGCGCTATAATTAAAGTGGACGCAGGAAGTCGTAAGTTGAAAGGACCGTCCTCCCAGGACGGTGATCAGGCATAGAAAGACAACCGAAGGGGGCTTGCGGCATGTACAGCATTTTTCTGGTGGACGACGAGCAATTGGAATTGGAGATGATGCGGGACTTCATCCGTTGGGAGGAGATGGGGATATACGTCGCCGGCGTCGGCATCAACGGGAAGGATGCCCAAGAGAAGATCCAAGCCATTCAGCCTGACATTGTGCTGACAGACGTCCAGATGCCCTTCATGGACGGCCTGGAGTTGGCAAGGTGGGTCAGGGAGCAGTATGACTGGATGCAGATTGTATTTCTGACCGGTCATGACGAGTTTAGTTATGTGAAATCAGCCTTGCACGTCGGAGCGGTCGGTTATTTGCTTAAGCCGCTGGATCTGGAGGAAATCTCCGGAGTAATGGCGCGGGTGAAGCAAAAGTGCGAAGAGGTACGTTTAAAATATAAATCGGTTCAGATGACGAAAGCCAAGTTGTTGAAAGAGCTACTCCACGAAAAATCACCGGTTCGGCAGGAGCAGCTCACCGCCGAGCTTCGCAAGCTGGAACGGGGAGGAGCCTCCGGCCCTTCCTATTCGCTGGCGCTTTGCAGCGCGGACCGCAGCGCAAGCGGCATCAACGGCGGAGAGCCCGACGGCACAGGGGAGGCGGGTTCGTTGGAAGCCGCGATCTCCCGTCTGCCCGAGGTGACGGAGGAATATTTCCACGCCGTCCGTAAGGACGCGGTGGTTGCTGTGCTGCAGGAAGGGGAGCTGGCGATCTTTATCGCGGCTGAACCCGAAAGCGGAAGCCAGCCCGCCATGACGCGAGAGCAGTGGGGGACGCTGCAGCAGACGGTCCGGGGATTGTTGGGGCTGTCAGTCACGCTCGCCATCGGCAACGAAGCGGTCGAACCGGCCGGCATCGCCCAACTGTATGAACGGGTGCGCAGCTTGCGAGACGAGCGTTTTTTCCTTGGGCCGGGGCAGATTTTGGTCGCAGGTGACGTCAAACCGGGATACCGCTACGGCACGCTGCCGCCCTTCCCGGAGCAGGCGTGGCTGGAGGCGCTGCAGCAGCTGCGCAGCGAAGAGGCGGAAGCGATGTTGCATGATTATCTCATAAACGTTCGCCAGCTGCGGATCGATAAATCGCTTGTGTACGAGTGGGCGATCGACCTGCTGGACCGCTTGGAGGAACAGATTCACAGTCCGAGCTTAAACGGCCAGGCCGAACCGGTCAAACGTGCCGCCCTGTATCAATCGGTTTACGATTGTCAGACGCTGCAGGAGATCGAAGCGGCGATTTGGCGGGCGGCAGCGCATTATTTGGAGCTGCTGATGGAGCGGGCCACGGACAAGAACGCCAAGCTGGTGCATCAGGTCTGCCAGATCATCGATAATACGTATCATGAGCCGATCACCATTCAAAGCTTGTCCAGCCAAGTGTATTTGTCGCCGAACTATCTGCGCTCGATCTTCCGGGACAAAACCGGGATGACGATTCACGACTATCTGACTCGCATCCGCCTGGAGAAAGCGAAGGAGATGCTGGCGGATCCATCGCTGAAGGTACAGGATATCGCCCAGAAAATCGGTTACGAGAGCACGTCCTATTTCATTTCCTTATTCGTGAAAAACCAAGGAGTCACGCCAAATGAATATCGAAAAAATCTTTAAAGGGACGGAAGGAATGAACCCGATCGCTCGGCGGTTGTCCTTGTTCAGGCATCATTGGTTCGCCAATCTTCGGCTGCGCAACAAGCTGTTTATTATTTTCCTTCTCGTGTCTTTTATCCCGTGCTCCGTGCTGATTTATTATTCCTATACCTCCACGCGGAACACGATTACGGAGCAGACGTACGCTTCGTTAAGCGGGACGCTCAATCAGATCAATACGAACCTTGAAAACCGGCTGGGGTATTATGAGCAGCTGACCAATATTTTGTATATGGATGCGCAGCTGCGGAACTTTTTGTCCAACGATTACGAACAGGCCTATTATTATCTCGATGCGTTCCGCTACATCAATCGGACGATGTCCTCCATGATGATTTCCAACGCGAATATTCAGGGCATCACCATTTACATCGATAACAAGACGTTGTATTCCGATAAGCAGTACATCCGATATACCGAGGAGCTGCCGGAAACGGTGAAGCAGCAAGCGCTGAATGCGGCCGGGAGTCCGGTTTACACCCATATCGAAGATCCGCAAACCGGCACGTCCTATGTCACGCTGGCCCGTTCGCTCAGTTACTTTAGCTTGTCGCACCCTTACGGCATTCTAACGATCAATATCGACGACAAGGAAATCTATTCCCTGATCGAAAAAGAGAACGTTAATAAGAGCGTCTACATCATCGACGAGACCGGCCGCGTGATCAGCTCCGGTGATGCGGCGATGAAGGGGAATCAGCTGTTTGACCTTTATCCCATTCAAGCGGATTTAACGTTGTCCAGCGGGAAATTTGATAAGCGGATTGGCGGACAGGAGTTGTTTTTTACCTACAAAAAGCTACGCAACGGATGGACGACGGTAATTACCGTCCCTTATGACGAACTGCTCGCCAATACGAATAAAGCGACTAAACGGATTGTCTGGATTTCGGTCACTGTGATCGCGGTTGCCGCCCTGCTCATTTTCGTGACGGCGAAGGTGATCACGAAACGGATTGAGGGGCTGCTGCAGCAAATTCGCAAGGTGGAGCGGGGGAATTTCCAGGTTCAACGCATGCCGATGGGAAACGATGAGATCGGGCAGCTGTCGTACGCGTTCCAGAAGATGGCGGCGCGTATTCAGGAACTGATTAATGAGGTATACGTTAAGGAAATCGCCGTAAAGGATTCGGAGCTGACGACGCTGCAGGCGCAGATCAATCCGCATTTTCTATACAATACGTTGTCCTCGATCTCCTCGCTGGCTTTGAAGGAAGGCAGCATGCAGGTCTATCAGATGGTTAACCATTTATCGAAGTATTATCGAATCTCGCTGAACAAGGGCAAACGGGTGGTGTTGCTGGAACAGGAAATCCAGTTAGTCAAAAACTACGTTTCTATTCAGGCCATCCGGTTCCGCGGGATGCTGCATATGCACTACGATTTGGACGAGTCGTTGTTTAACCGGACGGTGATCAAGTTGATATTGCAGCCATTTATCGAGAACTGCATCCATCACGCGATCTGGAGTGAGACCGGCATCAACATTATCGTCAAGCTCAAGGCGGAAGGAGAGGATCTGTTGCTGCAGGTTATCGACGACGGACAGGGCATGACCCGCCAGCGGCTGGAGGAGGCGTTTAATAAATCAAGCAATCAATCCGGCTATGGTATCAAAAATGTCGACGACCGAATCAAACTGGCTTACGGGGAACGATATGGGGTGGAAATCTTCAGCCGGCTTGGCATCGGGACGAATGTGACGATCCGCCTGCCGCTGAATCCGAACGCGTCCGAGCTGGAAACGCGGCTGAATACGGGGTGATAACGAGCTATAGCAGGGGTTCAAACTGAGGGGAGCCGATGAAAGTCGTTTTCCATTATGAATAGTAACATTGCGTTATGGATATACATGGGGGCGCTTTTTACAATTGAGTTGAGCTTGAGGTCCAAGCGCAAATGTACAAGAGAGGGGTTTACGCAAATGAAGAAGAAGCTGCTATTCATGGTATCCTCTATGATGATCCTTGCCCTGCTCGCTGGCTGCGGGTCCGGGAACGCCCCGTCGGCGGGAGGAAATTCTCCTGCGGCGAACGGAGGGACAAACGGAGAGGCGGCAGATGATAAGTCGCCGATCACGTTGACGTTGTTTGACCAGAACACCGGGGATCCGTTTACGAACCCTGTGGCGAAAGCGATTACAGAAAAAACCGGCGTGACCGTAGAAATCCAGCAGCCCACCGGGAATCCAGCGGAGAAGCTGAACCTGATGCTGGCAAGTAACGATTTGCCGGACATCGTGCTAATGAGCCGCGGAAGCGACATCATGAACAAGTATATCTCCTCGGGAGCCGTGATCCCGCTGGACGATCTGATCGAGAAATACGGACCGAACATCAAGAAAATGTACGGGGATACGCTGAAGAAAACGCGCAGTGCGGACGGGAAGAACTACTATCTGGCCAACTGGTACGGCCTGGAGCAGTACCCGGTGTTTGGCTTCCTGATGCGGATGGACTTGATGAAGGAGCTGGGCGTTGGGGATAAGGTGAACAACGGCGAGCCGTTTACAGCCGAAGAGTTCGAGAACCTGTTAAAGGCGTTTAAGGAGAAGTACCCAACGATTGACGGCAAGGAAACCATTCCGATGACGTTAAATGGCGACAACATGAGTGGAGTTACCGGTACGTTCAAAGGAATGTATGGCATTATGCCGTATTACGAGAAGGACGGCAAGCTGCTGAAGGATATCCGCGATCCGCGGTATTTGGAAATGATGAAATTCATGAACTCCTTGTATCGCCAAGGCCTGCTCGACAAAGAGTGGGTGACGATGAAGACGAAGCAGTATGAGCAGAAGCTGGCGGCGGGGAACGTATTTGCTACGGCGGATGCCAGCTGGAACGTGGGCGGAGCGAACGGTTTGCTGAAGGCGGATGCTCCGGACCCAGCTAAGGCGGAGGAAAGACAGTTCTATCAATATAAGGTGCTGGCACCGGGGATTGGACCGGACCAAACGACGTATGGGCCGAAGAGCTCGTTGGGTTGGGACGGTATCTCCATCACCAAGACGAACAAGGATCCGGTCCGTACGATCAAGTTCTTGGATTTCCTTGCCAGCGAGGAAGGGCAGTATTTGATGATGTGGGGCGTGGAAGGCGTGCATTGGGACATGAAGGACGGCAAGCACGTGCCGCGTCAAGAAGTGCTGGACGCCTTCAAGAAGGATTGGGCGGAAGCTTCCCGCACGACCGGGATCCGCAAATGGACCTGGACGATCAAGAACGGACCAGGCTCCGACGGCACGCCGTATGACCTGATCGGCCGCGGGATGAGCGATCCGACGACGGACCTGGCGATCAAGAACCTCGCGGATACGTCGTTTGATACGGCGCCTTATGACAGCCTTGGCCCGGACGGCGGTACACCGGAAGCGATTATGGAGACGAAGGTCAACGAGACGATTAACGAGTACTTCCTGAAGATGGCCCTGGCTCCTAGCGAGCAAGACGTGGTAACCTTGTACAACACCATGATGAAGCAAGTAGAGGCTGCAGGCTTATCGAAACTGGAAGAAGTGTATAACAAGAAGTATCAAGAACGTATGGAATTGTGGAAATAAGACGGCCGTGACACGAGCGGCGGGGGATGAAGGTCCTCCGCCGCTTGTTTTTTGTTTGCACGGTATCTCTAATGTTCTATCAACTTCCAATCAGAACGACAGAAATCCAACCGTTGTTGTATGGTTCCGCTTACATGGCGGCCTTATAATGATCCCCAAGAGGTGATCCGATGCTTACCAAACTTGCAAAATACCGCTGGCAATACGTCATGGTGCTGCCCGCCGTCGTCCTGCTGTTCCTGTTCAGTTACGTGCCTATGGTGGGCATCCAGGTGGCGTTTCGGGATTTCCAAATCGGCACAACGATGTGGAACAGTCCTTGGGTGGGCTTCGAGAATTTTGCCTTTTTACGGGACGATCAATTTTGGCTGGTGGTGCGGAACACGGTGTACATCGCCGTTCTGAAATTCGTGTTCGGATTTCCGGCGCCGATCCTATTGGCGCTGCTGATCAACGAGCTGCGGCACAACGGGTTCAAGCGCTTCGTCCAATCGGTCAGCTATTTGCCGCATTTTTTCTCCTGGATCGTCGTTGCGTACATTTTGCAATCCTTCCTGACGCTGGACGGCGGGCTGGTGAACCAACTGATCGTGAATCTGGGCGGCGACCCGGTGTTCTTCCTTGGATCCACGGAGTGGTTCCGTCCAATGATTGTCGCCAGCAGCCTGTGGAAGGAAGTCGGCTGGAACACGATTCTGTACCTGGCCGCCATCACGACCATCGATCCGCAGCTGTATGAAGCGGCCAAGGTGGAGGGCGCCGGCAAATGGGCGCAGATGCGTCACATTACATTGCCGGGCATGATGCCCACCATTTCGATCGTGCTGATCCTCAGCATGCCAAGCTTGATCGCTGTCGGGATGGATCAAATTTATCCGCTGATGAACCCGGCCAATCAGCCGGTTGCGGACGTGCTGGATACGTATATTTTAAGAAGCGGCTTGCAGCAGGGGTATTTTGGAATGGCGACCGCCGTTGGGATGTTATCCTCATTGCTTAGCTTGCTCCTGGTGCTCAGCGCGAATCAGTTGTCTCGGAAAGCCAACGGAGAGGGGCTGTGGTAAACGATGCAAACTTCCACAAGCGATAAAATTAGTCAGGGCGTCATCATTTTCCTGATGCTGCTTCTCTGCGCCTCGGTCATCTATCCCTTCATGTATATGCTGTCGATTTCGCTAAACGTTGGCAGTGACGCAGCCAAAGGCGGGGTGTATTTGTGGCCACGGCAGTTCACTTGGGCCAATTACGAGATCGTATTGGGCAACGTCGTTATACGGCATGCCTACTTGATCACGGTAGCCCGAACCATTGTCGGCACGCTGGCCGGTTTGGTTGTGACGTTGCTCGCCGCATTTGGACTCTCTTACGAGCGGATGCCGTTTCGAAGCGCTCTGCTGACTTACGTGCTGATTACGATGCTGTTCAGCGGCGGATTAATCCCGTTTTACATTCAGCTCAACGAGCTTCATTTGCTGAACACGTTTTGGGTGTATATCGTTCCCGGGGCGTTCTCAGCCTGGAACATGTTCGTTATGCTGAAGTTCATTCAAGGAATTCCTGTGGCGCTTGTGGAATCCGCCGAGATTGACGGGGCCAACCCGGTCCGCGTACTGCTGTCGATCATCCTGCCGCTGTCGAAGCCGATGTTAGCCGCGCTTGCCTTATTTACGGCCGTCGGGCATTGGAACGACTGGTTTGCCGGGGCTTTTTTCGTCACGGACCAGAATCTGATCCCGGTGCAAACCTTCCTGCAGCAGCTGTTGTCGGCGCAAGACATGTCGACCGTGCTGGGCTCGAACAACAATATCGAAGCGCTTGCCCGCGGCACCCAGCTGTCCAATGTGACGCTGATGTCGATCAAGATGGCAACGGTGATGGTTAGCGCAATTCCGATCCTTTGCGTCTATCCGTTTTTGCAGAAATATTTCGTCAAGGGAGTGCTCATCGGCTCCGTCAAGGGGTGATGTGATCTCATAGAACACCACGGACCGGCAGAAGCATGTTGAATCATAAACGAAGGGGGAAACGAATTTGAATTCACGAAAATCTTGGACCCGAAAATGGATGGCCGCTGCACTCGCAGCGTTCATGCTCGCCATATCGGCTTGTTCCGGCGGCGGAGGGGGAAGTGAAGGGGCAGCAACGGGCAGCGCGGATGGAGGAAATGCAGGAACAGACGGCGGCGGCGTCGCATCCTTTAAGCTGTGGCTCGGCTGGACGGCGATGATCAACAACAACAGCATGGTGCAAAATTACTGGCGCGAGCATGAGCCGTTTATCGATCTCCAACTGGAATCCACTCAAGGCGATGCCATGACGGCGCTAAATCTGAAGCTGAACACAGGCGGCTTTGAGGATGCAGCGATCTTTGGACGCAGTGACATCGTTGATAACGCCATGATTCGCTCCAATACGATTCTGCCGCTGGAGCAATACTTCGATATGCCTGACAAGTACCCGGGGTTGGCTTCCATCCCGAAGGAATATTTAGAGCCCATGAAGGATGCGGAAGGCCATATTTGGTCGATTCCAACCTGGTTTGACCAGAATCCGGACGATCCCTGGCCGGGTTGGGCCTCCGGAGGCTGGTTCGTACGTACCGACGTCCTGGAGAAGGTCGGAATGACGATGGATGATCTAAAGACGCTGGACGGCGTGGAAAAATACTTAAGGCTGGCCGCTGAGCAAAAAGATGCCAACGGCAACAAGCTGATCCCGCTCAGCTTCCTGTCCGAGGCCAGCGACGAGAACGTCATTGTGAGCACTTTCGGCGTGACTACGGCGACGGCCGGCGGTGTCATCCCCGTAGAGAAGAAGGGTGACGACTACGTCTTCATCTACGACGACCCGCAATATAAGGCGGCTTATCAATGGATGAACAAGATGTACCGCGAGGGCTTGCTGGATCATGAAGTGATGACCGACAAGAAGGAGCGCTACAAGGAGAAAAACAAAACCGGACGTATTGCGATGAACGCCGGCGGTTTCTTTAATATGGACGCTCAGTTGTGGGAAATCCTTGACGGTCCGACGGAGCCGGCCTGGTATTATGAGACGATTCCGTACCCGCAGGTTGAGGGCGTTAGCAAGCCGGGTTATAACCAGATCATTAATCCGTACCCGGGAAATGACGTCTACATCAGCAAAAAAACGAAAAACCTGGAGGCGATCCTCAAGTTTTTTGATTACACGCTGCAGCCGAAGCCGGAACAACAGCAGGTGGTCAACGAAGGTCCGGCCGGCGTGTTCTGGGACTGGGTTGACGGTCCGCTCGGCAAATGGGAATACACGAACGCGGAATACCAAAAGCTGCACGACTCGGGAGATCAGGCGAAGAAGGTCAGCACCACGCCCGAACTCTATATGACCTCGTCCTACAGCAACGAATGGTACCCGTGGTGGAACTACAATTTGACCGAGCCGAAAGGCCGGCTCAAAACGATCGATTTCACCGAGAAAATCGGCAAAATGGGCACGATCCGCGTCGCGCAGCCGTATGACCGGGTCAAAGCGAAGGCGGGCGGCCTGTGGGAGAAATATTTGCCGGAGCTGGACGCCGTCAAAACGGAATACAAAGCCAAGCTGATCATGGCCAAGGACGAAGCGGCCTTCGAGGAGGCCTGGAACGAATTCCAGGCGGCGCTAGAGAAACGCGCCCACTGGAGCGAGCTGAAGACCGAATGGTATGAACAGCTGAATGTTGAAATGCAGAACGGGTAAAGTGGCCCCCTGCGCCAGAAACAAGGTTGCCCCGATCGATGGATGGATCGGGGTCAGCCCTGTTTTTGCTTGTGGAACGCGATGCGAATCCCGACGTGTGTAAAAGTCCACTCATCATCCGAGGGGAAGGAGTGCAGCTGACGTGAGAGCATGGCTAGAAAACCGTGTGATCCGCTTCACCCGGGGGATGAACCTCCGCAGGAAAATTTTTATCATGTACGGCTTGATTTTGCTGGTGCCCAGCCTGATTCTCGGCGGGGTCACGATGGGCATCGTCGTGCGCAGCTTTCACGAAAATTACGTGGCGACCGTCGACGAATCGATCAAACAAACGGCGATCAACATTGACTATAGCAAGAAAAGCTACGACTTGCTGGCGATCCGCACGGCGACCGACAGCGAGCTCATTGCCCGGCTGGGGCGGGAATATGCGGATATGACGCAGATCATCGACACCGTCGACTATCTGGATCGCAATTTTATGTTGACGAGCAAATATTTGCCTGGGATCGTGGATTTTCGCATCTATCATACCAACTCGACTTTGGTGGAGGACGGTCGGCTCTTGTGGCGGCCGCAGCAGCGGCTTCTGTCCGGTTTGGACGAACGAAGCTGGTACGAGAAGACGATGGCCTCCTCTACGCTGCTGCTCTGGAGCACGGCACCGGACGCACCGGGCCGGATCGTGCTGACGAGCAAAATTTTGAACAGCGCCGGGGAGCCGCTGGGCATGGTCTATATTTTGCTGGACTACAACGTCGTGTTTGGCAATTTGCTGAAACATCCTTTTGCCGATGGCGGCAGCTTGTACATCGTGGATGAGGAAAAGCGTATCTTAGCCACAACCAAACAGGATAAGATCGGCCTTCGCATTCTGGCGGAAGGCTGGCTGGAGGAGGGCGGAACGGATGACAGAAAGAGCGAAGGGGCAGGTAAACAAGCAGACGGAGGCGCCGCCGTTTATGACCTGACCGGGACCAAGCAGCTCGTGACGCTGGAGCCGCTGACCTCCGGGTGGTATGTCGTCGCTCTAACGCAGATGAAGTATATGGACGGACGGAGCATCACGTTGCTGGCGCTGATCGCCGGGACGGCCGTTTTGCTGCTGGCGTTGTCGATGTTTCTGATCACGACGATTATGAATAACGTCGTTCGGCGCATCCGGCGGCTGGGGCATCGCATGTTCGACCTGTCGCGCGGCGAATTTGACGTGACGATCCGCAACAAAGTACAGGATGAACTCGGCGATCTGGAGCTGATGTTTAACTCCATGTCGGAGCGGCTTGGCCATCTGGTGGAAGACATCCGAACAACAAGCCTGCAGGAACGAGAGCAAGCCTTTAAGGCGATGCAGGCGCAGATCAATCCGCACTTTATTTACAATTCCTTAAGCCTGCTGCGTTGGCGTGCGCTGGATGTGCAAGATGACGAGCAGGTCCGGATTATCGATGCATTGACCACCTTTTATAGGCAAACGTTAAACAACCAGGTTGCCGTCATTCCCATCCGTGAGGAATTAGAGCATGTAAAGGCGTATCTGGAGGTGCAGCAGCTGCGGTATCCAGGGCGGGTCCGGATCGAATGGGATATCGACGAGCAGGCTGGCTCCTTGTATACGTTAAAAACCTTGCTCCAGCCGATCGTGGAGAACTGTTACGCGCATGGGGCGATCACAAGGCAACAGGACGCTGTCATTCGGATCAGCGTAAAGCGCGAGGTTGGCTGTATGGTGATGACCGTGTTCGATAACGGCCAGGGGATTGCCCCGGAGCGGCTGGCTGCGCTGGAGGCAGGAACTTACCTTGGCAGCGGTAACGGGTTCGGGACGGCGAACATCCGGGAGCGGCTGGCATTATATTTTGGAGAGGCAGCGGCATTTAAGCTGGAGAGCGAAGCGGGAGCCTGGACGCGGGCGACGATCCGATTTCCGGCCTGTACCGAGCCGCCGATCCTCCGGAAGAAGGGGTGGATAGGAGATGGATTTGCTGAAGGTTCTGATCGTGGATGACGAGCCCTCCAACATTCAGGGCTTGGTGCGTTACATCCGGTGGCGGGAGCTGGGGTATGAGGAGCCGAAGACAGGAGAGTCGGGCGAAGAGGCGTTAGAAGCGATTAGGCAAACGCCCTTCGATGTATTGATCTCCGACGTGGCCATGCCTGGTATGAACGGCATCGAGCTGGTCGCCCGGACGAAGGAACTGCTTCCTCAGCTTCAAGTGCTGATGATCAGCGGGTACAACGAATTTGAATTCGTGCAGGATGCCATCCATGTCGGCGCGCAAGGGTACGTGCTGAAGCCGCTGAAGCTGGAGGAGGTATCCAGTCGCTTGACGGCAATGCGGGAAACGGTGGAGAACATGCGCAGGCTGGCCGAGCAAACCGAAGATTTGAAGCGAAAAGTGTCCGGCAGCCAGCGTCTGATCCAGGAACGGGTTCTCAGTGATCTGCTCGCCGGACTTGTTCCCGGGGAGGATAGGCAAGCCTCTTGGGACGGCTTGATGAAGCTGCCAGTAGGGGTTCGCGAACTCAACCTGTTCCTGTTCAGCCTGGATCACTTCTTGTCCCTGAAGCAACGGGCCGAAGAACGCGTGGTGCTGTCGGCCGCATTACGCCAGACGGTTGATGTGGCCTTGTCCGCGTTCAATTCGGTTTGGCTGGCGCAAACGTCCCCCGATGAAATGGTCGCCTTGCAAATGAACCCGACGGTGGAGGACAAAGCGCGGATGGAGAAGCAATTGAGGTTCGTTCAGGTGATTCTGCAGGAGCAGCATCACTCCACCGTAACGATTGGCTGCAGTCCAGCGGCAAGCACCTGGGAGGAGCTCCCCGATCTGTACAAGGAGATGAAGTTCCGCATCGCCCAGGCCCGCTTGATTGCAGATGGGCAAATTGTGCGGGGAGAGACGCCGGATGCCGGCGCGTTTGACGATTACCGTCTGCGGGAGCAATGGATGCCGGAGCTGATCCGGAAAATGGAGGAGGGAGATGCTGCTGCGGTCCGGGACACGATGAACCGGGTGGTGGATCTCCTGTCGGGGCAGCCTTCTTTTTCCTATGTGCAGGCCGTTGGCATGAGCTTTCTCAGCGAGTTGATCCGCACGCTTCGGCGGGGGAGCGAGGCAGACCGGGAAACGAATATCGTGCTTTGGCGTCGGATGCTGGATTGCAGCAGCACAGAGCAAATCATCGAATTCCTGATGGAATGCGTGGATCGGTACATGGCGGTGGAAGCGCGGGAACGGATGAATCAACAGCGCCTTTTGATCCGGAAGGTAGCCGCGTTCATAGACGAACGAGTGCGGGACAATTGGACGGTGAAGCAGCTTGGGGAGCAGTTTAATTTGAACGCCAGCTATTTGAGCGTGCTGTTTAAGAAAGAAATGGGCAAAACGATTTCCGAATACGTTCAAGAAACCCGCATCCGGCAGGCCAAGGAACTGCTGAGCGACCCGAACGTTAAAGTTTACGAGGTGGCGGATCGCGTAGGGATCCAGACTTCCGCTTATTTTACCTATCTGTTCAAGAAGCTGGTAGGCTGCACCCCTCAGGAGTTCCGAGATTATCGATAATCAAAAAAGGCATATCCCGTTATCAATCGGAACATCGTTGCATAGAACCCCGCAAGGTTCGACCTTATAATGGGGGCGAATAAGCGGAGAAGGGGTGGAGTTGAATGACCATAAACGGACCTATCACGGAAAAAGTTCGCTTCTGGGCGGAATCAGATACGCATAGGCATTTGGATAACGGGCTTGGCCGCTTAAGCTTTGATCTGGCCGGCGGCACCTTTGCCTGGACCTGCCGCGAAGCGCTGGTTTGGCAAGAGATTCGCAGCGCGTATCGGTGGCAGGGGAGGGAATACCATACCGGTCAGTATGAACGCCATGAAGTGATCGGGGAGCCGAAGGAGCTGAACGATGCTTTTGGGTATGGCCTGCAGGTGGGGATTCGTCATGAAAAACCGGGGTTACCGAAGTTGGAGCAGTATTTTTACCTTTATGAGCAGCAGCCTTTCTTCTTGATTCGGGTCGTTGTGGCAGGGGAGGCGGGGCTGAAGCTAAACCGCATTGCGGTGCTGCAGTCCGCCAAGCTGGATTTCGAAAAAGCCGATGGCAACGGGGAGGACCAACTGCATGCCCTGCGCATCCCATACGACAACGATAAATGGGTGCGTTACATCGCGAAGCCGCTGCCTTGGGAGACGGAAAGCTATGAAGCGGCAGCGTTGTTTTATCCGGGCAGCCGGCGGGGCTTCGTTACAGGCTCGGTGTCCCATGATGTTTGGAAAACGGGCATCCGCATCCGAAGCGAACGGGCTGGTAAGCTGGACGAGTTCGAGCTGTATGCCGGGGCAGCGGGCGAGATGACGCGGGATACGCAGCCGCACGGGTATGTGCACGGGCCGCGGGTCGAATCCCCGCTGGTGTTTGCGGGATACTACGACGATTACCGCGAGGGGCTGGAGGCATATGGCCGTGCTAACGCGGCGGTGGAGCCGCCGCTGAAGTGGGAAGGCGGCGTGCCGTTTGGCTGGAACAGCTGGTCGGCGGCGATGAGTACGCTGGATTACGAGTTGTATACGTCAACTAGTGATTTTCTGAAACGCGAGGTGCAGCCGCTGGGCTTTGAGAGCGGGGAGACGCTCTATATCAACTTCGACGCCTTCTGGGACCGGCTGACGGCGGAAGAGATGGCGGATGCGCTGCGCCGGGTGCGGGAGAACGGGCACAAGCCGGGCACGTATTGGACGCCGTTTGCGTTCTGGGGCAGTCCGGAGCAATTCAGCCGGGAAGTGGAGGGCACAAACGGCAAGTATACGTACGGCGAGATCCTGCTTCGCGATGCAGAAGGGGAGATCGTAGCCGACATTGCCGGCGGTTTGGCGATTGATCCAACGCATCCGGGGGCGCTGCAGCGGATCGATTGGTTTACGGAGAAGATCATTCGCGAAGGCTTCGAATACGTGAAGCTCGACTTCATGGCGCACGGGGCGCTGGAAGGGAAGCATTATGACCCTTCGATCACAACCGGCATCGCTGCTTACCGCCACGGCTTATCTTATCTGGCGTCGAAGCTGTCGCCGGAGGCGGTCGGACGGCCGTTTTTTATCAATCTGTCAATTGCACCGCTGTTTCCGTACGCTTTTGCCCATAGCCGCCGCATTTCCTGCGATGTATTTGGGCAGATCGGGGATACGGAATATTTGCTGAATTCATTGACTTATGGCTGGTGGATGAATGACCGCTTGTACCGATTTAACGACCCGGACCATACGGTACTGTACAAAAGCTTCAATCAGGAAGAGACAGCCTGGCACGAAGGGCGCAGCCGGCTGACGGCGTCGGTCATCGCCGGAACGCTGCTGCTGCTTGGCGACGACTTCCGCAAGGAAGGAGCGGCAGAACGCGCCAAAGCATGGCTTGGCAACCGCGCGGTGATGGACGTCGCTCGTTTGGGGCAAACCTTCCGCCCGTTGGAGTGGGGCTTTGGTGATCGGGCAGCCGATGTATTCGTGCTGGAAGCTCTCGCTTCAGAGACAACCGGCGGCAATGCGCTGTATGTGGCGGTGTTTAACTTCGACGGGACGAGGGGAGCCCGAAAGACGGTATCTCTGGCATGTGCGGGTCTCGATCCGAAGGTGCTGTACAAGGTTGATGATTTGTGGGAAGGCACGGAGCATGAAACCGCAGGTGAGTTGGTCGTTGACCTGAAACCGGCGGAAGCGAAACTATTTAAACTCAGCGGACGGTGATCTGAACATGGCAATTTGGGTGGATGAACAAAATCGATTATTTGCGTTGCAAACCAACGGCAGCTCCTACGTGTTTGGCCTGAATGAGAAGGGCCGGCTACAGCATTTGTATTGGGGAGCGCCGATCGATCCGGCAGAGGCATTGCCGCTGCTGGGGACGCGGGGGCATAGCTCCTTCGACGCGGAGATCGAACGGGAAGCGGAGGAGTACAGCTTCTGGGGCGGTGTCGGGTATGTTGAGCCGTCGCTGAAAGTGACTTGGCCGGATGGGGTGCGTGATTTTTGCCCGAAATATATCGGGTGCCGGGTCGATCAGCAAAATGGGAAAGATACGCTAACGCTGACGTTTCAAGATGAGGTGTATCCGTTTGAGGTTCGCTTGAGCTATGCGGCTATTGCCGAGCACGACGTGCTGGAGCGGTCCGCCAGCTTCGTGAATTTGGGAAGCGAGCCGGTGCTCCTGGAGACGACACAATCGGCTGCCTGGACGATGCCGGCGCTGCGGAACTATCGGTTTACGCATGTCACCGGGAAGTGGGCGGGTGAGTTCCAGCTGCGACGTACTTTCTTATCCGAAGGCAAAAAGGTCCTGGAATCGCGGCGCGGCTTCACCGACGGCCATGCCAATCCGTGGTTTGCCGTCGATGACGGGACGGCGGCGGAGGACCGCGGCGACGTCTGGTTCGGGGCGCTGGCGTGGAGCGGTAACTGGAAGATCGTCGCCGAACAAACCGCGTTTGGTCACGTTCGCGTCACTGGCGGCATCCACGACTTCGATAGCACGTGGCTGCTTGGCCCCGGCGAGACGTTTGCCGCGCCGATGTTTGTCGGCGGTTATAGCGCCGCCGGGTTCGGCGGGATGAGCCGGAAGCTGCATCGCTATCAGCACGATTACGTGCTGCCGAGCCGGGAGCCGCGCAAGGTGCTGTACAACTCCTGGGAAGCGACGTATTTCGATGTGAACGCCCAGGATCAAATGGCGTTAGCGGAGCGTGCGGCCAAGCTCGGCGTTGAGCTGTTCGTCGTTGACGACGGCTGGTTTGGGGCGCGCAATCACGATCGGGCCGGGTTGGGCGACTGGGTCGTCAACCGGGAAAAGTTCCCGAACGGGCTTGGCGAGCTGATCGATCGGGTGCAGGAGCTTGGCATGGAGTTCGGAATCTGGGTGGAGCCCGAGGCGGTGAACCCGGACAGCGACCTGTACCGGAGTCATCCGGATTGGGTGTACCATTTCCCGACGCGGGGACGGACGGAGCTGCGCAACCAGCTGCTCTTAAACATCTCCAAGCCGGAGGTCAAAAACTACATCCTGGAGTTCATGACCGATCTGCTTAGCCAGCATCAAATCAAGTTCATTAAATGGGACATGAACCGGACGGTGACGGAGCCGGGGATGAAGGATCATCCGCTGAACCGCCAGAAGGAGATTTGGATTCGGCACGTGCAAAGCCTGTATGAGATCTGGGCCGAGCTGCGCCGGCGTTTCCCGCACGTGGAATTTGAGACTTGTGCGGGCGGGGGATCGCGCATCGACCTCGGCATTTTCCGCTATGCCGACCAGGCTTGGCCCAGCGATAATACCGATGCCTTCGACCGGCTGAGCATTCAGGAGGGCTTCTCCTATGTGTATGCGCCGAAGATGATGACCTGCTGGGTGACGGAGTCCCCTACCGGGATGAACCGCCGCGTCCTGTCGCTGCCGTACCGGTTCCACAGTGCGATGATGGGGACGCTGGGCATCGGTGCGAACCTGAACCATTGGAGCGACGCGGAGCTTGAGGAGGCCGCCGGGTTCGTCCGGCAATACAAAGCGATCCGTCCGCTGGTGCAGTTCGGCGATCAGTACCGGCTGGATGCGCTGAGCCACCTGGGCGTGACGGCGGTCCAATACGTGGATAAGGCCCGCGGGGACAGCGTGCTGCTGGCGTTCCTGCATTCGCAGCGGCTGGGCGATCGCCTGCCTCGCTTGCGCCTGCAAGGCCTCGCGCCGGACAAAGCCTACGCGATCGAAGGGCTGCCCGGCACCTGGAGCGGCCGCAGCCTGATGCAAATCGGCATCGAGCTCCCGCTGCGCGGCGACTTCGACAGCGTGCTGTACCGGATTCGCGAAGCGTAGTGCGCGACCGAAACCCCAGCCGATAGAGGTTGGGGGTTCTTTACGTTGCCTGTTTAGCGGTAAAAATGTCCCTTATTTTCCACTCTACCTTGGAAATCGAGGAAATAAGGGACTTTTATGGTGCTATTTTGCAGAGAGAGCGACGAAATGGCGGAATTTCGACCAGCATCCGGAGAATAACGCCCTTTTTGGTCGTTATTTTCTGATATCTAGCCGATGAAGCCGCAATAACGGTAAAAAGTTCCGCTATTCCCGCTGAAAGGAAAATTTTTCTTGCCATACTCCCCAATTTAAGCCGGTGTTCGAAGAGGTGATCCGCAGCTTCTCGGCTTCATAAACTGATGTGGTTGTTCTTTTGAAGCACGATAAGCTATTTTAGAGGTAACTTATCAGATGAATCGGTGAACAAGGAGGGATGGATGATGCGGCAGGTGGATCTATCGGAAATGATTCGCCCGGCAAGCCGACGGAAGCAAAAGGAGATCATCCGTACTTCGGTATCTTTAAAGCCTGTACGATTGGAGGCCGAAATCAAGCTGTTAGCACGAAGCGTGAGAAGCCGATTTTTGAAGAGTCTTTCGGAAGGACGCATTCAAATCAACAGCGAGCGAGAATGGACCTTACGCTAAAAACCGGGGAGGGACGTTAGTGTCTACCATATGGGAAAGTGAAGGGTTTCGGGAAAAATTGATCGAGGTAAAAAAATCAGCCCCAAGCGGCATAAACCACTTGGGGCCGATCTTTTTTTCGGATCGTGTCCGAGACTTACCGGATCACGATTTTGTGAACCACGCTGTTCACCGCGCCGGCGTCATCGGTCACCGTCAAGGTGACGGTGTACGATCCAGCAGCGGAGAAGCGGTGTTTGACTTTGGGGCCGAGCTCGGTGCCGCCGTCGCTGAATGACCAGCTGTAGCGGACGATGCGGCCGTCGGCATCCGAGGAGGCGGAACCGTCAAAGTCAATTTGCTTATTCTTGGCCGCACGCTCCACGGCATGAATGACGGCTACCGGCAGGACGTTTGGCGTATTTCCGGGATCCTCGCCCGGATTTTCACCCGGCGCGCTGACGAACAAACGGCCCGGCGCTTGGAAATCGCCGCTGTTTCCAGCCGCATCGCGAACTGTAACCACGATCACGCCGCCTTCCAAGACAAGCGAGGCAGGTGTCGTGTACGTTCCTTCATAGTGCCCTGGTTCAGTTTCCGTCATCGAAATTCCGTTGCTCGAACCGCCCGATAACGATAACGGCAGTTCGATGCGGAACGAAGCCGTCAGCCCTGGAACGCTGTCAAAGGATACCGTCACCGCTTCACCTGCTGTTAAATGAACATCCTCTGCCGGTGTCAGATTAGTGATCTCCGGCAGCTCGGTATCCACGTAGACCGTCCGAGTGACCGTGGTTTCGTTTCCGGCGTGGTCCGTCGCGGTTACGGTGATCAGATTCTCACCGGCATTAATCAACATACGGTACGCGAACGCGCCGCTGCCTTCCAGCGGAACTTCTTGTCCGTTTACGGTCAGCTTGTTGATGAACTCATCAAGCGCAGAACCCGTCACGTTCAGCACTTCCGAATTGGTTCGGAAGCCGTCCACCGGTGAAACTATTTCGAGTTCCGGAGCGGTGGTGTCCAGTGTAATTGTGACTGGCAGTGAACGATCTGTTGCTTTTCCGTTCACGATGACTTCGGCGGACAACGCGTTGGCTCCGTCATGAAGCTCGATCGGCAGACTGAATTGTCCGTTTTCAACCGTAGTTTCACCCGCCAGCTCGGTGCCGTTGTACACCTTCACCTCAGCGTCGTTGGCTGGAGAGGTTCCGGTCACGGTAAAGGTAGATTGATTCGTATAAGAGCCGTCCTCCGGCGACGTAATGACCGGCGCGTCCACCGGGTAACGCACGATGGCACGAATCATGAAGTTGCCTTGTGCTTGTTCCGCCAAGCTCCACGCCCCATTGATTCGATTCCAGCTGCGACGGGCGTTCGGGCTGGATTCGTCGGCTGCAAGCCCCGGAGCGTTTGTTCCGGCCAAGGTTTGAATGTACACGATGTAGAAGTCGCCTTCGACAGTGACCGGTTCCGGCAGCTCGAGCACGGTCCATTGGTCATTACGCAAAGCGGTACCGTCAAAAGGACCGGCTACTTGCCGACCTGGCGCTCCGTCAGGGCCGGATGCGTCGTAAACGGCGTATTGAAACTCGGTTCCGCCCGGAACAGGCCATTCGGTATTCCAGAATCGAATCGATGCGCCGGTGACTTGCACCGCGCCGGCTTCCGGCGTCATGCGTACCGCCCAGGCGTTGTTTGCCGCGTTGAAGGCCCAAGCATTTTCCGGCGTGCCATCATCGTAGGCGATTTCGCCCGGCAAGCCCACAAACGGCCTGAGCGCCAACGAGCCGTCGGCTGTACCGTTCGGCGGTACCGTAACGGTTAACGTATTCGCGTAATAATCGGCCGCTCTTGCCGACAAGGTATAGGTGCCTTCCAGAAGCTCTAATGAGAAGCTGCCATCAGCCCCGGTGATTTGCGGTGCAACCATCGCATCTTCATGCACCATCACCGTTGCGCCTTCAATCGGCTCCCCAGTACGTTCATCGGTAATCGTTCCGGTGAGCGTACCTTTCGGAATCGGCTGCAGGGTGAAGTTGACCTTGGCGTTTACCTGATCGGCGATGGTCACATTGGCCGTTTGCGGATAATAGCCGTAGGCTTCCGCTTTCAGCGTGTAATCCCCAGCAACATGATTCAAGCTGTAGCGTCCGGTGGCTGGATCGGTTTTTACAGAGCGCCCGGTTTCCACCACCGTCACGGTTGCGCTGGCCGGCAGGCTGCTGATGCCGATGTCACCGGCTGGCTTCGCTTGTTTCACCTGCTGCTCGAATTCGGCCTTGCTTGTGCGGGTCAGCTTGTAGGCCGGCCCGGATTTTACGGCCTTGTCCGTTTTTGCTCCGGCTTCGCCAAGCACGTTTTGCGTCACCTGATCTTCCGGTGTATTTACGCTAAGCACCTGAACGTTGTCGATGTACCAGCCGGCTTTCACAACGCTGCCGTCCGTCGTTAAACGGAACCGCACCTGAACTTGCTCTCCGACATAATCTTCGAGATCGTAATAAGCGGTGCTCCAAACCTTGCCATTGGTGCTATGTGAAAATTTGCCCAGCTCGTTCCATGTCGTTCCGCCGTCGGAGCTGATTTCCACATAACCGTTATCATAATTGGTTTCAATTTCAAACCAATGATCAAACACAAGGGTAGCATTATCGACGGTGCTCAAATCGATCGTCGGGGAGATGAGCGAAGCATTTGTTCCATTCTCATAGTTGCTGTCGAGATCGGTTCCCCATACGTTTGGCTCGGAGACAGCGCTAGCCGGACCGGGTTCCACCGGGGTGCCGCGTTCCCATTCGTCCCGCGTGCCGCTGTGCGTCCAGCCGTTATCGCTGCTGCCGTCAAAGTTATCACTGAATACCGTCACCGGACGTACAACTGTCAGCTCCAGCTCATTGGATTTAGGGCCTTCGTTGTCACTGTAATCCGTAGCGGTGACCGCATAATAATAGGTATGATCCGTTTCAGTTGTTGTGTCGGTAAATTCCGTTTGGCCGCTTGTACCGATCACCTCATAGCCGGAGCCCGAAGTGGTCGAGCGGTACACCGTGTACAATTTCACGTCCTCATCGGCGGACGGAGACCAGGACAACTCGGCACTGCCGGCAAAGTTCACGGAGCCGGTCAGATCGGCAGGTGCTTCAGGTGCGGTGGTGTCAGGTACTTGCAGGGACAGATCGTCCAGGTACCAACCGGCCTTATGCACGGAGCCGTCGCTGGTCAGTCCAAACTGCAGGTAAACTTGCTCACCGGCATAGTCGCGCAGGTCCAGGTATTGTGTTTTCCAGCCGTCGCTTGTGCCAGTGAATTCCGCTACCGGTACGAACGCGTAATCGGTGTCTAAAGAAGCGATATACACCGTGCCGATATCGTAGCCCTCCTCAAGGTCATACCAATGCTTAAAAGAGAGCAATGCCCCTTGCGGACTATCGGTCAAATTGATCGGCGGCATAAGCAGATACGAATTGCTGTTGGGTGCGTAGGTGCCGGTCAGATTGCTGGCGTACACCTTCTCACCGGAGTAGGCGCTGCCCGGTCCGCTGACTGGCGTTCCCCAAGCCCAAGTGTTGCCGGCTCCGCCAGACTGGAATCCGATGGGTTCCGACTCGAAATCTTGCAAATATCCGGGCTCGATCCCGGCTGACACCGTCACAGAATAGTGCTCGCTGTCAAATCCGTTATTGCCGTAATCATTCACGTGGATATAATATTCAAGGCCGGCTGTTCCGATCAGGAAAGCGGGGATGGTGGCTTCATATACGCCATCCTTCTCGTTTCCGGATACCCGTGTGGCCGGAATATATAAATAATGGCTGGTTCCAGCTTCTTTCGCATAAAAATCGACCGATGTGACCGCCACCTCGTCGCTGACACGGGCGGATAATGTCAAATCAAAGCCTTCATATATTAAGGTAGGCGGCGTATGCTCTAGGACCGGTTCGTCCAAGTCTTCTCCGCCGGTCACCACGCGACCGGAGACGCTGCCGATCCCTTGGAGGACAGAGCCTACGGCGTTCAACGCATTTACAATGCCGTATCCATATCCGTTATTAGGGACTGTCTCATACTCGGCGTCTGTCCGCGGTGTGGCCGTGCTGGTCAGGATTTCCTCCAGCTGGTCTACCGTGAGGGAATGGTTGGCCTGCAGCAGCAAGGCCGCGATGGCTGTCGTATGCGGGCCTGCCATCGAGGTGCCGTCCCAGCCGCCTTCATAGGCACCACCGGGAACGGAGGACCGAATGTTGACCCCAGGTGCGGAAACTTCCGGTTTAATTTCACCGTAAGGCGAAGGTCCACGCAAAGAGAAATCCGCCAAATTCCCGTTGATGTCCGTAGCACCGGTGGCAAACGCTTCAGGATAGTTAGCTGGCGCAGCTACCGAACCGGGACCGCCGGGGTTGAAGATATCGGTGTTGCCCGCCGAGAACTCAGGGAAGATTTGCGCGCTTCTCCAAGCTTGTACGATCGGGCGGAACCATTCATCAATACCGGGGCCTCCTCCCCAGGAATTGTTCACCACGTCCGGAGCCAGCTCCGGATGCAGATTCCCTTCGGCATCCACCGGGGCGAGCAACCATTGGCCGCCGTCCAGAATGATGGCATCCGTGGTGGAGGGGTTAAAGATACGGACTGCGATCCATTTCGCCCCAGGCGCAACGCCGATCTGGTTCGAGCCGTCCGGCTCCGAACCAACCATCGTTCCCATGGTGTGCGTGCCGTGGCCGTGGCTATCGGTAGGCAGCGAAGCATGGCTGTGCGGATCATACCAGCTGAGTTCGGGATTCACGATATTGCCCGAAGAATCAAGGGCCCGCCATTTGCTCCGTAGAGCCGGGTGGTTGTAATCTACCCCGGTATCGAGGTTAGCTACAACGATGCCGGTGCCGTCGATGCCCATATTCCACACCTCGGGGGCATTGACCTGGGCGATGTTCCACTCGACGCTGCTTGGAGTAACGTCGGAGGGAGCTTGACTTGTGCCGCCCAGCGAAGAAGAAATTTCGTCGACCGGTTTCACGGCAGGCTCTGCAGCCGCATCTTTGTGGATTTCAACCTTTTGCAGATGTCGTTCTTCATTCGGCAGAATTTTCTCCACTTCGGGGAAAAGGGCGATTTGCTCCAGTACTTCTTTCGAGCTTGTCACCGCCATGGCATTTACGATAAAGTAGCTTTTGTAGTCTTTCACCTCTCCGGATTGCTGGGCTTTCCGCAAGTATTCCTCCAGCGCATATTGGGTGCGGGAGGCCGTTTCGCGCAGGGCGCTGACAACGGAAGTCCGTACGGACAGCTTCGCGGCGGAAGGAGTGGATTTCTCCAGCTGGGCTTTCTGAAGAGCCAGCTTGGCGACCGAAGTTGTATCGGTCTGCTCCTTGAGTTTGACCAGGTAGGTGACGAAGTCGTCTTGCTTAAACTGGGTCTGCAATTTAGCGTCGATCTTGGCTTCGGCCACTTGGGGCGCGCTCGATCTCAGGCTGCTTTGTCCCGATACGCTGCTGCTGCTGGCGGAGGCGACGGGAACGAGAGTTAACGCAAGAAGGATCGACATGCCAAGCGAGAAAGGTTTGCGAAATCTCTTGAGACTTATCAACTTCTTCACTCCCTTTGATTAAGTTTTAAGCCCAACATCCATCCTGTGACGGCCGCCCGGAGAAACGAATAGCTGAGTCCGGACGCATTACGCCTGACAAAAATTGAAGCAAGTGCCTCTTGGGTACATCACCTCCTTCATGTAAAATAGTGGAAGCGGGTGTAAGTAAGTCATGGTGGATGTGGATGTGAGTTGAAGCCAATGCTGTGGAGAGAATCGTTTTAGTTTAGCAGGGGTCATAGAGTGAAGATAAGTTAACACGGAGCGCACCTTATTTTTCAACAATTCATAAAATAAGGTAAAATCTGGGGTTGTTACGGACAGTATATATCTGTAAAATCAGGTATACAAGTGGGTGGATGAGTAAAATATACATATTTTCTTATAAAAATAGGAAAAAATAACTAGAATTCAACGTGAACCACCGGAATTTATGTAAGATATCTTGACATCTTGCTAGCTTCGGTTTACATTAAGCACAAATTCATATCGGCGAATGAGGATGATGGGAGAGTCCGCGGGCTGATCCGAAAAGGGACGCCAGCTTAGCGGCACCGAAGGAGCAAGGGCCGGTCCTGCAGCCGGCAGCCGAATCTCTCAGGTACAAGGACCATGATCGGACGCCACTCTGGAGAGAGCGAACAGCCACCCAAGAGGTACATGGACCCGGATGTTAAGTTGAACCGGGAACATTAAACTTTCAGGTAACGGGGACAGAGCGAAAGGCAGCAGCCTTTTTGCTCTGTCTCTTTTTCGTCATAGAAAAAATGAGGGGAAGATGTAGCGATGCGATTTAAAAGCGTATTTTCTATTATCGGTCCGGCGATGATTGGGCCTTCCAGCTCACATACGGCCGGGGCTGTACGGATTGGACGATTTGCCCGTCAGCTGCTCGGAACCGCGCCGGTCAAGGCGGAGATTTGTTTCTACGGCTCCTTTGCCGAAACGTACAGCGGGCACGGTACCGATCTGGCCATCGTTGGCGGCATTCTGGATTACCGTACGGACGACGAGCGAATCCGCCAGTCGATGCAGGACGCTGAAAAGCAGGGGATTGAGGTGGTGTTTGCCACCGGAGTCCTGCCTGGGGCCCATCCGAATACGGTAAAAATAAAACTAACCCGCCAAGACGGAAGTCATATCGAGGTCATGGGGGCATCCATTGGCGGAGGGACGATCGTCATTCGCAACATCGACGGTTTTGAGGTGAAATGCTCAGGCGAGCTGCCGACGCTGGTCATCTCCCACGCAGACCGGCAAGGGGTACTGGCAGGGATTACGGCCTTGTTCAGCCGGGAGAACGTCAATATCGGCTACATTATTACCGATCGGAAAGGGCGGACCGCTGAGGCACTGACTGTTGTGGAAGCCGATTCGTCCATTCCGCCGGAATTAGTGGAGGCGATCCGTGCGTTGGAGCATGTCAGCCAAGTGTCCTATATTGATCTGACGAAGTAAAATGAGGAGGGAGCACGATGCGTTTTAAAAATTTACGTGAGCTGGCCCAGCTCTGTGAGCGGGAATCTCGCACGATTTCCAGCATTATGATTCAGGACCAGGTGGAAGAGAGCGGGCAATCGGAGGAAGAAATTTTGGCCGCCATGAACGAATACTACCAAATCATGAAAACGGCGGTGCATAAGGGGCTGACGGAGGATATCGTCTCCACAAGCGGGCTGACCGGCGGCGATGCCAAAAGGGTGGAGGCTTACCGCAATCGCAGTGAGACCTCGGTTGGTGACATCGCATGTCAGGCCATGGCTTATGCGCTGGCCGTGTCCGAGGTGAACGCTTCGATGGGCCGGATCGTCGCCACGCCGACGGCGGGCTCGTGCGGCATCATCCCCGGCGTGTTCGTCAGCGCCCAAGAGCGCTTCGGCTGGGAGGATGAGCATCTTGTGCGCGGGTTGTTTTGCGCGGGGGCCATCGGGTACGTGATCGCCAACAACTCGTTTATTTCCGGTGCAGAAGGGGGCTGCCAAGCAGAAATCGGATCGGCGATTGGGATGGCGGCCGGTGCAATGGTTGAGCTACGCGGCGGGACGCCGGAGCAGGCGGTGCACGCCGTTGGCCTCGCGTTAAAGAACACGCTGGGGTTGATCTGTGATCCCGTTGGCGGTCTCGTCGAAATTCCTTGTATCGTGCGTAACGGCTTTGGGGCGGTGAATGCGCTGGCTGCCGCCGATATGGCCTTGGCCGGTGTGCGCAGTGCGATCCCGTCGGACGAAGTCATCGACGTGATGCTGGAGGTGGGCTCGGCGATGCCCAGCCGCCATCGCGAAACCGCGCAGGGCGGGCTGGCACAAACGCCTACCGGCCGCAAAATCATGAAGGAGCTGCGAAGCCGGAAGAAGTAGAAGGAGTTGCTCCAAAGGTTTTCTTTTTTCAGAGGTAGGGTATGGATTTTGACGGTCGATGACCGAACCCACTTTGCGGGAAGCGACCATCGCGAGGATCGAGCCCGGGAAGATGACCAGTCCGGCATGGCTGGCGGTTAATCCGAAGCGATGCACTAAAATTTGCGGCAGCAAAAACAAGGTGGCAAAGCTGCCAGCGATACGGCCGACATGATCAAGGCCATCGCTTTGCCGCGCCGCTGGATCGGAACGTAACGGGATAACGTAACCATCGACAACGAAACGACCGCTCCGGCACCGGATGCTTGCACGATGCGAACGGCGAGCAGAATCCAGAAGCTCGGGCTAAACAACCCGGCGACGGCGGCGAGGCCCAGTGTTGTTCGAAAATTATCGAACGATTGAAATATATCATGCCTTACCTTATGATATAAATAGGGGAGAATGAATTCATCACGAAATTTAGATATAAAGTCCAGCGGTATGATGTCAAGCTGTTGATTTAATCGAATTGGAAATTTCCCGTGCCTGTTGAGCGCGGAGTCACGAAAAAAGGGCGCATCAAACCAAACCCAGCCAAAAACCATGTCAGATACCAGATTTTTACTGGGAATTCGTGAAGGACTAAGGCAAAGGAGGCGTTAATCCTTGGCGCTATTCACCTTCCTTCGAGGCGTGTAGAGTTGGCCGCTGCGTAGCAGCACATCGACCAGACGCACGAGTTTTCTTGCCGTTAAGACGAGGGCGCGTTTGTGTTGATTCTTGGGCACTTCGTGATACTTCTTCCGGTAATATTCACCGAATTCTTCATCGCGCATCCTAACCGAGTTGGCAGCTTCAACGAGGTAGTAGCGCAGGAATCGGTTGCCGGATTTGATGCGGGCGGTGTCCTCCGCCTCGAAGACGCCGGACTGGTGCCTGCGCCACGTCAGACCCGCGTACTTGGCGACGGCGGCTTGATCCTTGAACCGTTCAATATCGCCGAGTTCGCCGAGCAGACCGGCTGCATAGACTTTGCCGATGCCGGGCACTGACAGCAAGCACTGAGCGCCTTGAATGCCGTCGAGGACCCGCTCGATCGCTTTGTCGAGATCCTTGAGCTGCTTCTGGATGCTGCGGATGGATTCGATGGAGGTGCCGAGCACCAGGTCAATCGAATCCTCCACGACCTTGGACAGCCGATAGGAGGCGCGGGCAGCTTGCTGAATGCAGCGGGCGACCCGCTCGGGATCGGGGAAACGATTGCGTCCCTTGTCCCGCAGATAGTCGGCCAGATCGGCCACGTCCATCTCGGCGATGTCATCGAGGCTGAACTTCTCGGAGAGCATCTCCATGAGCGCATGGCCAAACACGGAGCTGTCGACCTCGGTTGTAAACGCATTGCACTTGTAGAACAGGTTCTGCAAGAAGTACTGCTTCTCGCGAGCCAAGTTATGGACCAAGTGGAAACGCATGCGCGTGAGGCGTTGAAGGGCGACATACTGCTCCTGCATGACGATGGTGGTCGTCAGGCGGCCGAAGCGCAGGCGATCCGCAATGACCCAGGCGTCGAGCCGGTCGGTCTTGTCCATATCCGCATAGGCTTCTCTGAACTTGCTGATGAGCTTGGGGTTCAAGGTGAACACCTTGGCCTTGCGCTCTCGAAGCGCTGGATCCTGATGCAGGTACATGGCAGGGTGCCAGCTGTAGACGGAAGTGGCTTCCAAGCCGATGTGAATCTCGGTGACGGCCAACTTGTCCGCTGCAGCGACGATTTGGTCACGCAAGTGCGAGGCGCCATTCAAATTGTTTTTGACGGTGAGTGTCTCAAGCTTGTCACCGTCAGCGTTCATGAAACACGCTTCGAGCTCTTGCGAGCTCACGTCAATACCGACAAAAAGCTTCAAGTGAAATTCCTCCTTTCGCTAGGGATTCAGGGAATGGACGCTCCGGGATGCCTCCGGCGCACGCGCAGATCTATCACCCTCGCGTATGAGGACACACTTCGGGCCATGAGCTGCCCCGGATCTGCTAAAACCGGGCATGGGATGCCGAAGGGAACAGCCAGCGGGTAAGAAGCTCAGACGCGTACCGGAGAAACAGACTTAAGGAGTAGACGATGCTACTGGAGGCAGAAGGATTTCCCCGAATGGACCCTACGTTCCATTGTCCAGAGGCATACCGGAAAGTCCAGTCCCTGATGGAATTTTCAAAGAACAAGCTGGAAATTTGGAGGCTGTTTTCCATCCCCCGGGGGGATGGAAATGAACCTAAAAGAGCTTTTTAAAGATACTATACGAGGAGTTTTCCTTATGAAGGTTCTATATCACCCCGAACGGGATGAAATCCAATTGTCTTCCGTGTTGTACGCTTTAAGTGACCCGATTCGGCTTAGCGTTGTGGCGGAAATGCGCCGCTGCGGCGAACAGCCTTGCAATTATTTCGAGGTTCCCATCGCCAAATCGACGTTGTCGCACCATATCCGGACGCTGCGGGAAGCCGGCGTCATATCGACCCGGATCCAAGGCACGCAGCGGTTTATTTCGTTGCGGGAAGTGGATTTGGAGTCCCGCTTCCCAGGTTTGCTGACCTCGATCTTGGAGGCTTATGAGAAAACAGAACATAAAGAGCTAAACGTCAAATCGAAGTAAGATGATAAGCTGATCGTTAAAATAATACGAATATCCGATTAGGTAGAGACTTGAGCTATAAATCGGAGCCAAGGGGGAGCGTACCCGTGTTGAATATTGATCTCTCAGGACAAATCGCGCTGATTACCGGAGCAACCGGCCAGTTAGGCCGGGTAATCACCCGGACGTTGTCCGCTTGCGGAGCGAAAGTGGCGATTCACTACGTGAATAATGAAGCCAAAGCCCAGGAATTGCTGCAGGAGATTACCGAAGCCGGCAGAGAAGCGATGATCGTGCGAGGCGATATCACGAAGGAAGCGGATATCCAAGCGATGAAAGCGAAGGTAGCGGCCGAGCTTGGCGATCCGGATATCGTCGTCGCCAATGCCGTGGTGCAGTATAACTGGACCTCGGTTCTGGAGCAGCCGGCAGAGGATTATGTGAGCCAATTTGAATCCTGCGTTCTGCAGAGCGTGTTTCTGGCCAAGGCGTTTATTCCGGCGATGATGGGCAAAAGAAAAGGTCGCTTCATCGGAATTAATACCGAGTGCGCCATGCAGAATTTCCCCAACCAGTCGGCGTATACGGCAGGAAAAAGAGGCATGGACGGCGTTTACCGCGTCCTGGCCAAGGAGGTTGGGGAGTACGGGATTACCGTTAATCAGGTCGCCCCGGGCTGGACGATCAGCGATCGCGACCGCGAGCTTGCGGATCGGAATGATGCCGCTTATATCGCTGGAGTTCCGCTGAAGCGGCGGGGGGAAGATCAGGATATTGCCAATGCGGTTGCGTTCCTGGCTTCCGAGTTAGCCGGTTTTATCACGGGGGCGTACCTCCCGGTGACCGGTGGAAATGTCATGCCGGCCATCTAGGCCCATGACGACGACCAAGCTCTCGGGCAAGCAAGCCACCCCGAAGGCATACCTATCGGTACTCGGCCTGTGCTGGCTTGCGCTTGGATCGAGCGCCGCGGTACACCGCAGCCTTTGGGCATAGAGCTGCCGGTTGAAGCTGCATTGCCGGACTTAGACAGCGGGCTTCAGGAGGAGATCGGCCTGCTGCTGGCGCGTAAGCGGAGCGGAGCCCATCCGGAGCCTGAGCCGTGTCTTCTGCGAGTAGACAGCTATTTGTCCGACCGGATAGAAAAATTTGAGCAACTCGCATCGACCTGGGAATCCCAAAGCCCAAATACGGCCCCGGCTTTGTCATGTTGGATGAAGTGTTCATTTCTGTCCTGCAGGAAGTGTGGAACATGAGATTAGGGTAAGAACCGCTAAGGGAGTCTTGGCGGTTCTTTCTTTTTCTCTTTTATAATAAACTTCAAAAATTAGTGACACAGATGCATAAATGGTCTATAATCAACGGAAGAAAGCATAATGTAACAGAATGATCAAATAAGTAATACAGTCGCCGGAGTGAGAGGAGGGACGCTTATCATCACGTTGGAGCATGTCAGCAAGACGTACAGCTTGCGAAACGGGCGATTTGAAGCGTTGCGCAATGTCTCCCTGCAGATCCCGGAAGGCACCATCCACGGCATTATCGGGCCCAGTGGGGCAGGAAAATCAACGCTGCTGCGAATGATGAACGCTCTGGAGCTGCCGGATCAAGGGAAAGTGACGGTTCTGGGCCAGGAGCTCACTGCGCTCCCTGAAACTGCGCGGCGCGAGGTGCGGCGCTCGATCGGCATGATCTTTCAGCAGTTCCACCTGCTGAATAACCGGACGGTCAGTGGGAACGTGTCGGTACCGCTGGAGCTCGCCCGCTTGCCCAAGAAGGAGCGCGCCGAACGCGTGCGGGAATGTTTGCGTTTCGTCGGCCTGGAGGACAAGGCCGGCCAATATCCGGCTTCCCTCAGCGGGGGGCAGAAGCAGCGGGTGGCGATTGCACGGGCGCTGGCGAGCCGGCCAAGCATCCTGCTGTGCGATGAGCCGACCTCCTCGCTGGACCCGAAAACCACGGCAGAGATTCTCGAGGTGCTGCTGCATATCCACCGGACATTAGGGATGACGATCGTGATCGTCACGCATGAAATGGACGTGGTGCGCAGCATTTGCCAAGGGGTTTCGGTGATGGAAGAGGGCCGGATCACCGATGCGTTTACGCTCCAGCGAAACGATGCGGAAGTAGGCACCGCCGCAATGGCTGGTTACCACGCTTCGTATCGGGAGCAGTTGCTTGGCGGGATGGAGGTGTAAGGGCGTTGGATTTTCTCATGATGATGTGGGATGGTTTCGTCCAGTATCGCAGTCAAATTGGCGAAGCGATCGGCGAGACCTTCGTGATGGTTGGGATCGCGCTGCTGGCGGCCTTACTGATTGGCTTGCCCCTAGGTACAGCCTTGTATCTGACCGGTAAAGGCCAGCTATATGAGCACTCCCTGAGGTACGGCCTGCTAAACGGGATCGTGAACGTCGTTCGCTCTTTTCCGTTCCTGCTGTTGGTGGTGTTTATGATTCCGCTCACCCGCCTGATTGTTGGCACGGCGATCGGGACGCTGGCCGCCTCGATTCCGCTGGCCGTTGTGGCAATCGCTATTTATGCGCGGTTTGTCGAGCAATCGCTGCTGGAGGTGCCGCGCGGCGTAATTGAATCGGCACGGTCCATGGGGGCGTCCAAGCTGCAGATCATCACGAAATTTTTGTATGTAGAAGCCCGTCCCGGCCTGGTGTTGGGGTTAACTTCCTCGACGATCAGCTTCATTTCCTTTTCGACGGTCATGGGTGTGGTCGGCGGCGGAGGGGTTGGCGATTTTGCCATCCGTTACGGTTATCAGCGGTTCGAAACCGAGCTGATGGCTGTGGTGATTGTGCTGATGGTAATTTTGGTGCAAGGAATTCAATTTATAGGAAATGCGTTGTCCCGATGGTTGGATAAACGCTAACAATGGAGGGAGAAACCATGCTGAAAACAGGAAAATGGATCATGTCGCTCGTACTGCTGATGTTGGTGCTGAGCGCTTGCGGTAATAACAGCAACACCTCAAATAACGGGACAGGTGTGGGAGCACCGGCAGCGGCGGATACGGAGACGACAGAGAACGGAACCACGGAAACTACACTGAAGGTGGCTTCGTTGATTCCGCCGATGACGGACATCCTGGAGCTGATCAAACCGCAGCTGAAGGAAGAGGGCATCAACCTGGAAGTTGTGATCTTGTCCGACAATGTGCAGCCAAATGATGCGCTGGCGAACAAGGAAGTGGATGCGAACTTCTTCCAGCACGTCCCTTGGATGGAGGAGTACAATAAAAACAAAAACGCCAACCTCGTTCCGGTTCAGCCGGTGTACCATGCGGTATACGGCGCTTACTCCAAACGTTATAAATCCATGGAAGAGCTCCCGGACGGAGCAACGATCGTGATCGCAAACGACGCGTCTAACGGAGGACGCTCCCTTGACATGCTGGACAAAGCCGGCGTGATCAAGCTGAAGGAAGGCGTAGGGATTAACGGGACTCTTGCGGATATCGCAGAGAACAAGCATAACTATAAATTCGAGGAAGTTGACCTGCTCATGCTGGCCCGGATGCTGGACGATGCCGATTTGGTGCTGATGACCCCGGCTTATGCCAGCCCGCTGGGACTTACGCCGAAGAAGGATGCCTTGCTGACGGAAACCGTCGAATCGGCATTTGCAATCACTTTGGTGGCTCGTGAGGACAACCGTGATTCCGAGCCGATTCAGAAGCTGGCAAAGGCGATTTCCAGTCCGGAGGTCAAGAAGTTTCTCGAGGACAATTACGACGAGATTGCGATTCCGGCGTTCTAATTCAGTGTCCTGACACGAAATCTCGACACGGCGCCTTGCTGATCGGAATAGGTCAAACTTCCCTCTTCATAGGATGATGTTAGCATGATCCATATGGAGGAGGGGAGTCGATGCAGGTTCATATCGTCCAGCCAGGCCAAACGACGTATAGTATCGCACAAGCCTATGGCGTACCTTATGAGGATATCGTTGAAGCCAATGAATTGCCGAATCCGGAACAGCTCGTGGTTGGACAAACCTTGGTCATCCCGATTGTCGGCAGCTATTATTGGGTTCGGCCTGGGGACAGCTTATGGTCGATCGCCCAGCGATTTGGATTAAGTTATCAAGAGTTAGCCCGCGTTAACGCCATTAGCGTAGAGCGCCCCCTTTCGATCGGGTTTCGGCTGTACATTCCGCCGCGGCCGCGAAGAAGCGCTGAATTTAACGCTTATGTAGAACCGCGCGGCGGAACGGTTTCTCCGGCGCTGGAGGAAAGTGCGCGGGAAGCAGCGCAGCACCTGACATACCTGGCTCCGTTTAGCTTCCTAGCGCAACGGGACGGATCGCTTCGAGAGCCTCCGCTAAATCAATTTCCGGAAATTGCCCGGGCGAACCGGGTCGTGCTGATGATGGTGATCACGAATCAGGAGAATGATCAGTTCAGCGACGAGCTTGGCCGGATCTTACTCAACGATATCCCGATTCAAGATCGTTTTTTGGACAACATCGTCACGACAGCAAACAAATACGGATTTCGCGACATCCACTTTGATTTCGAGTATTTGCGGCCCGAGGACCGGGAGGCATACAACGCTTTTTTGCGTAAAGCCAAAGCGCGGTTCGCGGAGCAGGGCTGGCTGATGTCGACGGCTTTGGCGCCCAAGACCAGTGCCGGTCAGCAAGGCAAATGGTATGAAGGACATGATTACCGGGCCCACGGTGAAATTGCCGATTTTGTCGTGATCATGACCTATGAATGGGGCTACAGCGGTGGACCGGCCCAGGCGGTGTCGCCTATTGGTCCAGTCCGCCGGGTTCTTGAATATGCGCTGACGGAAATGCCAGGCTCCAAAATCATGATGGGGCAAAACTTATATGGGTACGACTGGACGTTGCCATTTGTGCCGGGAAGCACCGCACGGGCGATTAGTCCGCAGCAGGCGATCCAAATTGCCGCGCGGCATGGAGTCGCCATTCAATACAGCGAGCGGGATCAGGCACCGTTCTTCCATTATTGGGATGCGGAAGGAAGGGAACATGAAGTCTGGTTCGAGGACGCCCGCTCGATCCAAGCCAAGTTTAACCTGATCAAGGAGCTGGGGCTGCGCGGGATGAGTTATTGGAAGCTGGGTTTAAGTTTTCCGCAAAATTGGCTGCTGCTCGAAGACAATTTCGAGGTGGTCAAGCGGGGATAAAGATGAATTGTTGGGACATGATCAGGCTTTGTGATTTTTGCAACAGAGTCGCTTGACAGCCTGCGTTATGATAGAAACAACTTAAGTAATCCAAAATTAAATGAATAGAGATCTTCGGGGTAGGGTGAAATTCCCGACCGGCGGTGAGGTTTCGGCAAGAGGGAACCGCAGCCCGCGACTCGCAGATGGCCTTCACGGCCCGAAGCGACTGACTTGGTGAGAATCCAAGGCCGACGGTAAAGTCCGGATGGGAGGAGATCAATGAAGCTGAAGTTTGAATCAGGGACCTGCCATGGTCGCCTGCCAAGCTTATTTGGTCAGCCCCCGCAAAGCCTTTAGGAAGGTCGATGCGGGGGTTTTCTACGTAGACCCTCTATTCAAGAAGGGGACAGACACCATGGAGAAAGTCAAAGTAAGCAGTGGTATCCAAATTTCTGCTGGATTGAATGCAGGGGCACTTACGGGCGCATCCGGTCAGATTCAGCACTCGCCCAGAACGGCTCAAGCACGCAAATCGCGCAGCGGTTTCTGGCTTGTCGTGTTGGGTGCAGCATTGTGGGGCGTAGACCCGTTGTTTCGGGTGATCCTGCTGAAGTCGCTGACCTCGGCGCAAATCGTATTGATTGAGCATCTGATTATCGCGCTTTTTGCCATACCGGTCTTATGGAAAAACCGCACCGAGCTTAAAGGGCTTGGTTGGCGTCAAGGGGGCGCGCTGCTATTTATTTCGTGGGGCGGTTCGGCCATCGCCACGATTCTGTTTACGTTGGCCTTGTCAAGCGGTGACCTGAATGCAGTCCTGCTGCTGCAAAAAATGCAGCCGCTGTTTGCCATCCTGCTGGCCGGATTGCTGCTTAAAGAGAAGCTGCCGCGCCACTTTTTCGGATATCTGCTTATCGCGTTGCTTGGAACGTATTTGCTGACCTTCGGGTTTACGATGCCGATTGGGCATTGGAGCGATTTTGTGCAGATCGGCAGCCTGTTGTCGCTAGGCGCTGCCGCATTGTGGGGCGGATCCACGGTGATGGGCCGGTTGATGGTAGGGACGATGAAATATGAGACGGTGACATCGTTGCGGTTTATTTTGGCACTGCCGCTGCTGCTGGCTATCACTTGGAATGAAGGGGCCGCCTGGAGCCTGCCGACCGGCACCTCGCAAATCGCCGCATTTTCCCTCAATATGCTTGGACAAGCGTTGTTGCCGGGGCTGCTAAGCCTGCTCGTCTATTATAAAGGGCTGACAACAACCAAAGCGTCGGTCGCCACTCTGGCGGAGCTGAGCTTCCCAATGGTTGGCGTTCTGATCAACTGGATTGCGTTCCAGCAGTTGATTACAGTAGCCCAGGCATGTGGATTCGTGCTGATTTGGGGCACGTTATTCCTGATCTCCCGTCAGGGAGATACCAACCAATAATCCAGCAAGTCGATGAAAAAGCGGGATTTCCTCCTGTCCCACAGGATGGAAATCCTCGCTTTTTTTTTCATTCTCCACACCCCTCTTTGGTAAAATTTGTTATGTGATAATAAAAAGTATCAAAAAAGGATGAAGATCATTTGGCGGGAGACGGTGGAAAGTTTCATGTTGGATTTCCAAAGAATCGGCGGGCCTTCATGCACCATACGCGGGAGACATTGCGGCAATGCTGGAAGGAGGGGATTCCCGCCTCGTTTATTTTGATCGATGTCGACCACTGTAAGACGATTAACGACTCCTTTGGCCATCATATCGGAAACGAGCTGCTGCGGGAATTCGCCGGGAAGGTCCATCCTCGACTGCGGGAGGGGGATTTGTTTGGCGCATAACAGCGAAAGGCCGGGCCCATTAGGGCCCGGCTTTTGAAGATTTCAGAAAGTATAAACTTCGGGGCACTGGCATCCTGATATCGCAAGAAAAACTTCCGCTAAACGCGGTCTGTCTACTTTGAATGTACGTCGACAGACGTTTTTCTTAACATTATAGAATTTATAAAATTTTGAGGTGGAAGCAGGTCTTCCGCCTTATTTCTGTTTTTGGTAAGGTTAGGATATGGAGACGAACATCTTGAAACGAATCTTCTTTGATGAGCGAGGGCACTGGGATCGGTTTGTGGCAAAACATGGTGGCAAGCTGCGTGCCAATGTGCGGAAAGAAGTAGAGAAGTTCCGTCGATGCGGGGATCCCAGAAACGGTTTTAAGCTGATGGTATGTGAAGGATGTCATGACCTACGGCTCGTTCCGTATCGTTGTAAAGGAAGATTCTGTACGACCTGTTCATGCGGAGAAACAGAGGAATGGGCACGTCTCCTGGAACAAGATGTATTCCAAGTCAACCACCGCCATGTCGTCTTCACGATCGACGAAGGATTACGGGAAATCTTTCTGCTCCATCGGGCAAAATTACTCAAAGAATTTATGGATGAAGCGGTACGCTTAGTCAAAGAACATTTTGAGAAGAAACATAAGGTAACTCCCGGAATCGTAGCCGGGTTGCATACGTTTGGGGCACGGCTTAACTTCAATCCTCATGTACATATGCTTGTAACGATGGGAGGAATGAAGAAGACCGGCGAGTGGAAAACATACGATTTTATTCCGTTCGAGATGCTGCGTAAGCAATGGCAGACGGTTGTTTTGAAGCTGATTCGTCGAAAGTTAAGTGAACAAGAGAAAAAGCAAGTGCAGTCCCGTTTGCAAAAAGCTTACTGCGAGAACGGAGAAGGCTTTTATGTGCATGCTCCGAAACAGAAAGGGAACGTCAAGCAGCAACTCGGGTATATCGGGCGATACATGAGAAGACCAGCGATAGCGGTTAGCCGGATCGAAGCGTATGACGGAGAAAAGGTGACATTTCGTTACCGGGATAAGAATGACGGGGAAGAGAAGACCGAGACGATTTCGGTAGAAGAATTTATGGGTAGACTTGTGCGGCATATTCCGGATGAAAACTTCAAAACGATCCGTTACTACGGGGTTTATTCGCGGCGGATCAAGAGCCTGTGCAAGAAGTTAGTCAGTGAGTGGCAAAAAGCCGCGAGAAGATGGATTGTCAAGGCAAAGCGGATATTAAAACGCAGAACGTGGAGTGAACGGATCAAGGAGCAGACGGGGAAGCCGCCATGTTGCCCAAAATGCGAAAGTTATTACGAATACAAGGGAGAAGCCTGCCTTGAGGATGGGAAGTTGAAGGTGAAGTACGCGGTGTGCTCCACCTCAAAGGCATGTCTGGAGAGGATGATTCGGGATGTCGCCGGTGTCAAAGAAACGAAAGGTAGCGAAGAAAAAGAAAAAGCCGCAAAGCGGGCTGCATAGCAAAGCGAAAGTAACCTACATCTGTCTTCAATGTCATACAACAGAAGAGATTCCGCTGAATGTCGTTCGAAATTTCGATGCGATGGATGATGGAGATCCAACAGTACCTCCGCAATTCCGCTGCGAGGAATGTGGAGGAGGCATGTACCCGGAATATTACAAAGGAATTCATGGTTACGAGTACAGGATTAGTGACGTAAGAAAATAAGCCGGATGTAGATTGTTCCCCACACCCGGCTATTTTGCACGTATGAACTAAATCGTACGAACTAAAGGACGCCGTCAGGCGTTTTTCTTATGTTGCAGGCGGGTTTATTTCTCGTCCAGCCACAAAATCGCTGTTACACCGCGCGGATAATACCGGCTGCCGCAGATCACGCCGGCCATCATCTGGTCGCTCCAGCTCCAGTAGGCGTTCTTCTCGGAAGTCAACCAGGCCACATGCGCCGCATCGGCTGCTTGCCCTCGTTCGTCCCAAGGGAGGCCGAGGATCCGGCGGGCGATGAACTGGCAGAGATAAATTTTGCTGAGCCAGGAGTTGTTGCTCGTCGAGGACAGCTTCCAGCCACCGTCCTCGAACAGGCAGATCCCCGGCTGCAGCACCGTGTTCAGATGCGTGGAGAGCGCTGCGATATATGCGCCGAACCGACCGTTTGGATCCAGCGCTTCCTCGCAGCCGGTGTAAAGCGGGAAGATGAGCCCCTCGATCGCAGGAATGATCTTGGAGTCATTGTTCTCTTGAATGACGGCCGGAATGTAACCGCCTGGCAACAGGTGCGAGGTAATCGTGCCTGCGCACAGCTCGGCTTGTTGTCCGGCCAGCGCAGCCGCCGTTTCGCGGCTGTTGTCGCGAAGCAGCTTCTCCATTGCGACGTACGCCGCCCAGCTCTTGCCGGCCAAATAGATGTTGTTCCGCGCTTGCCCCAGCGAGACATCCAGGCTGTCATAGGTGGTAATCTCCGCTCCGCCCATCGTTCGGGAGCTGTCGAGGCCCATGATGCCGGTACGCTGGGACGGGTCAGGATGGTCGCGGTTCACCATGCTTTCCAGACATTGCTCTAGGATCGGCAGGTTGCGGTCCAACCATTCGCGGTCGTTCGTTTGATGCACGTAAACGGTGGCGCTTAGCACCCAGTTGACGAGCTGCTCATGAGTCATGTGAGAGAAGCAGTCATCGATCGCATGCAGCTCATAAGACGAATAGCCGGGACGGGAGAACGAGTTAGCCACGCCCATGTCATGCGTGAAGCTGATGCCGCCAGGATATTCGGTCGGATCCCCGGGAATCCGCACCGTATCCCGATAGCTGTAGCGGCTGGTGTAAAGGTCGAGTTCGTTTTTGACCGTCCATGGATTCATTTTTAGCTCGTAAAACAACTGGTCAACCAGCAAATCAAACGTATTCATCATCCGGTATTCGCCTTCATTGACGATCCAGAGCGGTTTGCCGTCATGCTCCAGCAGCTCAGTGGAACCGTAATAGCTGCGGATGGCATGCGCGAGCATAAACTTCTGGTCCTCGCTTAACTTGGCGTCGTTAACGAGCGCGTCCGCTTGGCGGGCGACCTCCAGCTTGCGGTCGAATTGTGCTAACGCATATTCAGCCACTTCTTCGATGTTCGCGAAATACCGCGTATAGTAGTAGGACGCATCCATCCCGGTCGTGACGTAACCGGCACGGTAGAAGCAAAGCGCAAAGCGGTAGGTGGCTTTCTCGCCGGCCGGGGTATCCATAAGCAGCGCGCCCACCGGCCCAAGGCCAAACCGGAGGTTTTCCGGAACCTTTGGCTTAAGAATCGATTCCATCTTAAAAAATCCGGCGCTGGTAATCCGCGGATCGCTCGCCGCAATAGCGGTATGGCGGCCTTGGCCAATGCCGCAAATACGTCCGCCCGTCACGTCCTCCAAGCGGCGGATGGCGCTGACAGGGTCATTGTTTTGCAGACCAAAGAAGGCTTTGCGCGTCGACGTTCCCCGGGTGTTGTCCACCGTGATCTCTGCAAGCACGGCCGGCATCAGCGCGAAACGCAGCTGCTCTTCCGTTGCCGTCTCGGGGTCAGGCACGCCTTCAAACGGAGAGATCAGGCGGAACGTCAAATCGCCGGCTTGCCATTCGTCAATCGCCGCACCAAACCGGCGGTCGATTTCGCTCCGGTTGTACGGGGTGATGAGATCGCTTTCTTTTTGCTGAACGGAATGCTGCTGGCTGGAGCCTGAACCGCTCTCCTCGGTCGTATAACGATCCCGCTCGTCCAGACCTTCGCCGAAGAACGGTAAAGCCCGGTAACGCTCTTGCCCATCATCCTGCAGTCCAATGTAGATGTTCTGTTTTGGCGGGCTGCCCAGCTCAAGGTCGAAGCCGCCGCTTTGGCCGGGATAACCTAGCGTAAAGCTGGCGAACGCTCCCATCGGGGAGTGATGCGCGTTAAAAAATATATTTTTACCCAAGTTAATTACCTCCTGTTCAATTCACAGCGGTTATGCTAGTTTGATTATAACAAGGCTTTGGAGGAACGCCCATGTCCAAACCGCCAATCGATTTATCCAAAACGTTCACGGTGGCGAGGCGGGGGAAAGCGATCATAGAAAAGCGGAGGGATAAGGGTGGCTAGAGAGCATCAGGTTACCGAGTATATGCTGCCAAATATGGATTCGACATTTAAGCTCTTTGCCGCGCATTTGCGTACGGTAACGCCGGAGTGGTCGTATCCGCGCCACAGCCACCCGCTGTTTGAGGTGAACTTGCTGCTGGCAGGCAGCCAGGAGATGATCGTCGGCGGCAAACGTTATGTGCAGCAGCCCGGCGATTTCCTGCTGCTTCGCCCTGAAGACGTGCATGAAAGCCGGGCGCTGGGGACGGAGCCAATGACGTATTATTGCTTGCATTTTAACGTCGACGAGCCCGTGCTTCGCGAGCTGCTGTGCCGAGGCGAGACACCGCTTCACACCGCAGACGGGCCGCTGGCCCAAGTCATTCGGCCGAGCTTGGATAAGCTGATCGCGCTTACCTCGGACGGGTCAGGTGCGAAGCTGGCGGACAAGATGCGGGCGATGGCTGCGGTGTTCGAGCTGTTTGCTGGCCTGAGCGAAGGGCTGGCAGAGCAGGAGTCCGGCGCGCCGAGCAGCCGGATGAACCGGATCGCGGCGGAGATCGCCGCCGCGCTGGAGCGCAGCGTCGAGGAGCCGGAGACGGCCTGGAGCGCGTCAACGTTGGGGAACGCAAGCTCCGGCAGCAATGGCGCCGGCGGGGATGGCTCCCATGGCAGCATCACCGGCGGAAGGAGTTCCGGCAGTAGCGTCTCCCGTGGTAACGGCTCCCACGGTCGTCGATCCGTCGACGTTCTGGACGGGGACCGGTCGCGTGAGACCGTCGCGGCGGTTACCGCTGGACTTGGGTACAGCGCGTCCTCCTGCAATCGGATCTTCCGCAGCGTGTACGGGATGTCGCCGCGCCAGTATTTATCGGCGCTGAAGCTAAAGAAGGCCAAGCTGTTGCTGATGGAGCCGGAGCTATCGGTCGAAGCCGTCTCGATACGACTTGGCTACAAGGATATTGCCCATTTCAGCCGTCAGTTCAAACGTTGGACTGGGGAATCGCCGGGCAAGTTTAGAGCACGATTTCATATTTAACTTTGAATTCATATCCATTTTAAATTGAAAGGGGCTAGCTGTTTTGACCATTGAAAATGAAAGCGCTGACTTATTGGCGTTACCGCGAAGCAAGCGGATTGTCTTTTTTGGCGACAGCATTACGGAGAACGGTACGTATATCCGGAACTTGGAGGCTTTTTTCCTAAAGCATCTGCCGGAACACCGGCTGGCCGCCGCTGGCGGAGGCGCTGCAGCAGGCCGAGGCACTGCTGCCGGCGATCGAGCGCGCCGCCGTGATGTAGGGCGGCGCGGAGAGCGCTGAGGCGCGCGAATGGATGGGGTTCGCGCGCACCGACCTATACTTCGGCGCCTTCGCGGACGCCGACCTGGCCCTGCTCGAGCAAGGCTGGCACCTAGCCTACTGCCGGCTGAGCCACCTCTACGGCTGCCCGTACGCCGCCGGGCAGATGGAAGCATTTCGCGCCTGGCTGACCGCGAAATACGGGCTCGCCCCGAAGCAGGTGCTGCTCGTATCCGGCGACGCCGATCTCGACGTGCCGTTTGAGGAGAACGGGGCGGTGCTTGAGCGCACCTACCGGGCACATGGCGGCACGGTGACGACCATCCTCAAGCCAGGCGGCGGCCATCACCCGCACAGCTTGCCCGACGTCACGCCGATTATGCAGTTTGTCCTTTCTTCGGCTGCGAACCGAATACAGTAGCTGCCTACAGCCGTCCGATGTGTAAGTGGAGGGCGTGTTCCTCTTCGTTAGGTTAGGGGAGGGGAACATAGTCTAGCCGCGCTCTTTTCAACGATTATCCCGTTGCATCAGGCAATGAAGAAAGAAAAAGAAATATGATATGCAAAGTCGAAGTAAGATGCTGCAAGAAAACCGATAAGTACGGATATATGCGATAGGGGGAACAGAATCTCTCTGCGGCCCTTTTTTTGACGATTATCCCGTTGAATCAGCTGGTGGAGAATGAGAAGGAAGTAGTCAAGTCAAGTGCAGTAGTAAAAAGATGCTGTGAGAAAACCGATGGATAGGAACATATGAAGGAACATATGAGCGACAACTCACTGAGTAGAGATAGATTGCGAAAAAAATTCGGTATAGCTGAATTCGGTATAGCTGTAAATGGGTCGATCAGCTGTGCTCGAAAGTCAAGGTAGGAGGCTCCTATTTCGTGTTGTTTGGCATTCCAATCAGCACCTCTATCATTGCTATTAATAACCTCTTAGTACCTCGATTAGCAGGTTTACGCCGCTGCTGCAAGGAAGGGCTTCTGACCACGTGCGATTAACTGGCGGTAAGGGATCGCTGGAATGGACAGGCACATCTGCAGCAGGTCCTGGCGCATTTCTTCCTCGGAAAAGGTCATGCGCAGGTAACGGCGGACGGTGTACTCATTCAAATACGCCTGCAAATGCGTTATCCCCAAGGCAACATACGTGCGTCTGATAGAGTCCCTCGCTTCTCTCACAACTCTCCGTAGGGGCAGATACATCCGATGAACGAAAGGGAACCACCGCTTGGTTGAGGTATGGACGTCTACATGCTTGTTGATGAACTCCGCGAGATCGCGCCGGGTAGCCCATTGCTCGCCTCCTCTTTTATGCGGTATCAGTTGGATCTTCACTCGCTCGGGCTCACCAGACTCCGTGACCGTGCAGCCGGCGACGACTGCGGTGGCATAAGGTTGAGAAGCTGGATGAAAGCGGTTGGTATCCGTCCCATACTGATCGCGGTTCACCTTCACCTCTCCAGAGAGCAGTTCCCGGGCATCACATTCACCGAGGATATGGCGGATTTTGTGCAGCATGAGCCACGCGGTCTTGTAGGTAACTTGGATTACCTGACTCAACCGCAGCGCCGAGATACCGTCGGGAAGCAGAAACAGTTCCATGGCTTGGAACCACTTCACCAAAGGCAGATGGGTTCTTTCAAAAATGGTGCCGACCAAAGGCGAGGCTTGATAGCCGCATCTTCTGCACTCAAACAAAGGAAGTCGTCGGGAGGACACGCGGGTGCATTCGGTATAAGCGCAGCGGGGGCAAACAAATCCGTTTGGCCACTTCATAGCGATGATCGCCTCGATGCAGTCGGCTTCACTTTGAAAACGGCTGCTGATAGATTGAAGCTCTGCATTCGTATAAAAACCCATGCCCGATCCCTCCAATTTAAATCCCTCTAACTCAACGAATATGAACATGTGTTCCTTTTGTTATCATTATACCAAACACCTGTTCGTGAATCAAGAAAAATATCCCAGATAAACCATCTTATCTTCGTAAAAACGGAACGATCAGCTCCACGGGCTATCTCATTTCTATCCCGCCTATGGAGTTCCCAGTTCTGAACCAAAGGGATAATCGTGTAAAGAGGCGTAGTTAGAAGATCCCCTTCGTCGATCTCCCCATTCTGAACCAAAGGGATAATCGTGCAAAAAAGGCGCGGTGAGAAGATCCTCTCCTAGATTCCTCGTTCTGAACGAAAGGGATAATCGTGTAAAAGGGCAAGCGGTTGTGAACATTGTTCGAAGACCTGTCACAATACTCCGGGAATTTCTGACAAACCTCCGGGTTTCTATCGACTCTTTTTTGGTAGTATGGTATTATGATAGTCTGATAACGTATTAGCGGACTAAAGCGAGGTTCTGAGCTAAGCTGATACTATTTGAGTTAATAGTTAAGCTAATAGTATTTGAGCTAACAGCATTACTCAGGGGGAGAGACAGATGAAAGCTAACAAAAAAATGATCATGATGAGCCTAGTGATGGCTCTGGTGTTAACGGTGCTGGCCGGCTGTTCGGGGTCGGGAGCGGGGAAAGAGGATAATAAGCTGGTGATCGGGATCGACGATAAATTCGCACCGATGGGCTTCCGCGATGAAAATAACGAGATTGTTGGCTTCGATATTGATTACGCCAAAGCGGCGGCGGAGAAAATGGGAATGGAAGCCACGTTCCAGCCGATCGACTGGTCGGCTAAGGAATCTGAGCTGAACAGCGGACGGATCGATCTGATCTGGAACGGATATACGATTACGGAGGAGCGTAAGGGCAAGGTCCTGTTTACGAAGCCTTACTTGAAAAATAGCCAGGTGGTCGTAACGCTGGCCGATTCGGAAATCACCCAGCTCAGCGATCTAGCTGGCAAGACGGTGGGCTTGCAGGCGTTGTCTTCCGCAGCGGATGCGCTGGACGCGGCTCCGATCAAGAGCGAGATCAAAACCATCTCGGAATTTCCGGATAACGTACTTGCGCTTACGGATCTCAAAACGAAACGGCTTGATGCGGTCGTGATCGACGAAGTTGTGGCGAGATACTATATGGCGAAGGAAGAAGGTACGTTTAAGCTGCTGGATGAGTCGCTGGCGCCTGAAGAATACGGCATCGGCGTGAAGAAGGGGAACGAGGAGCTGCTGAACAAGCTGCAGAAGGCGCTCGACGAGCTGAACCAGGACGGTACCGCGTCGGAAATTTCGAAGAAATGGTTTGGCGAAGACAAAGTGCTGAAGTAGAAACGAAACGCGTAAAAACCGGATTGCTTCGGAATCCGGTTTTTTGCTGGTTGTGTTAAAATCCAAGATGTTCCGAGGAGAGCGATCATGAGTCTGGAGTATTTGTTAAGTATCCTGGGGCCGATGCTGGAAGGGACGAAAACCACGATTTGGCTGTTTCTTCTGGCCATCGTGACATCGATTCCGCTGGGCTTCGCCTTTACCTTTATGGTTCGCAGCCGGATCAAGCCAGTCGCTTGGTTTGCCGGGGCTTATATTTATGTCATGCGCGGTACGCCGTTGCTGCTGCAAATGCTGTTCGTTTGCTTCGGGCTGCCGGTCATCCCGGTGATCGGCGAGTATCTCGTGATGGATCGGTTCGTCGCCGCTTGCGTTGCTTTTACACTGAATTACGCGGCGTACTTCGCTGAGATCTTCCGCGGCGGACTGCTGGCGATCGACAAGGGTCAATATGAAGCCGCGAAGGTGCTGGGGCTCAGCCGCTGGCAGACGACAACGCGGATCGTGCTGCCACAGATGCTGCGCATCGCGCTGCCCGCTGTCTCCAATGAGTCGATTACGCTGGTCAAGGATACAGCGCTGCTTTATGCAGTGGCCGTTCCCGAGCTGCTGCATTTTGCGCAAACGGCGGTCAACCGGGATTTTACGATCGTACCGTTTGTGCTTGCGGGCGTGCTGTACCTGTTGATGACGTTGGTACTGACCGTGCTGTTTAAGGCGCTGGAACGGAAGTTCAAATTTGAGTAAAGGGCTGGAATCATGGATCAAGCAATCGTTCAAGTCGAGCATTTACGAAAATCGTTTGGCCAGCTGGAGGTGCTGAAAAACGTCTCCTTTAACGTCGCTACGAGCGAGGTGCTGGCGGTGATCGGGCCGTCCGGTTCGGGCAAGAGCACCATGCTGCGTGCCTTGGCCCATCTTGAGGAAATCGACGGGGGTACGATCCGGATTGGAGGCGAGTCGCTGGTGGACAATGGGCGGTATGCCGGCAGTGCCAAGCTCAAGGAAATTACCGCCCGTATGGGCATGGTGTTCCAGCATTTCAATCTGTTCCCGCACCTCACGGTGCGCGGGAACCTGGAGCTCGCTCCCAAGCTGGTGAAAAGGCAGCCGGCTGCAGACATCCGCGCCAAGGCCACGGAGCTGCTGGAGAAGGTCGGGCTCTCCGATAAAGCGGAGGTTTATCCGGCCAACCTGTCCGGGGGGCAAAAGCAGCGGGTCGCCATTGCCCGGGCGCTGATGATGAATCCGGAGATTCTGCTGTTCGACGAGCCGACCTCTGCGCTGGATCCCGAGCTAACGGGCGAGGTGCTGCAGGTGATGAAGCAGCTCGCCGAAGAGCGGATGACGATGATCGTCGTCACGCATGAGATGGGCTTTGCGCGGGAGGTGGCCGACCGTGTGATGTTTATGGCGGACGGGGAGATGATCGAATCCGGCCGGCCGGAGCAGCTGTTTAGTGCGCCGCAGCATGAGCGGACGCGGTCTTTTTTGCAGCGGGTACTGTGACGTACAAATTCAAACGGCGGCAGCCTCAAACTTCGTAGTTGAAGTTCCGAGGCTGCCGCCGTTTTTTTGCCACCCTATTTTATTTCACCGAGTAAACCCCTTCTTTGTAAACCAACGTATAGATCATGCCAGAGTCGGTCAGAACGTACTGGTCCACTGCATCCTTGGACAAGCGGCGCTGTTTGCCGTCGACAGCAATATGGTATATGCCGGGCTCGTAGCCATGGGATACATAGTAGCCGCCGGACTTGTTGACCTCGAAGGTCGTATCAGCAGTAGCTCCGGGCGCCAGGGCAGCCAGCTTCTTCTCCTGGCCGGTGGACCGCCAGCGTATCCGGGTGTCACCGATTCGCCGTTAACAAGCATGGTCGTGCTATTCACCTTGAACTTGACCGTTCGCTACCTATGGCCAGCATCATGTTTGGCATACCCATCCGCTGGATTTTGCCGTCGCCACACCGATGGGAATGATGAATGGGCTGGCCAATACCGGCACGCAACTGCTGGAGCCCATTTTGCATGCCCGTATCGTTGTTCCTGAAGAGAATGCCGGCCGGGTGATGAACGACCTCGTGCAGATGCGCGGCCGTTTCGAGCCGCCGCAGCGGCAAGGGGAACGCGTATTGATTGAGGGACATGTGCCGCTCTCGACTTCGCTCGATTACCCGATTGAACTTAGTTCGTATACCAAAAATGTTAGGGTCGCGCATAAAGGTATCCAAATACTGCCAGAATCCGCGGCGGGCTAACGCTTTGCCGATCAATATAAAGCATGGATACCTTCGATTTGAAAACTTCGCCGACTTCGGATTGTTCGACTTTCAGCCTGCGACGGATAATGGACAGATTGGTCCCTATTGATTCATTAAAGGCGTCATGCGGTCCGACGATCACGGTCTCCGCAAAAAAAGAATGCTGCCCTTTGCTCGCAGCATTCTGTGCGTGATCGTCTTTACATGGATTCGCTCAATAATAGCCGGGATAATTCGGCATAACTGGCAACCGGGGTATGGGGGAGATGCGGATCGGATTCGGGCGGGATTCCGCGGTGATTGAACCAAATGGAGTGCCAGCCGGCGCCGGCCGCCCCTACGACATCGTTGCGCCAGGAATCTCCGATATACCAGCACTGATCCGGTGCTATGCCCAGTTTCCCTGCAATCAGGTTGAACAAGCGTGCATCCGGTTTCGTCAAGCCAACCGCACCCGAGATGAACACCAGCTCGGCGGGAATCAGCCGATCGACCCCCAGTGCCCGGATCTTTCGCCATTGGTGGTCCGGCGGTCCGTTCGTAATGATTCCGACGACGGCGCCCCGCGCCTGGAGTTCGCCGATCAGCTCCAGCGCTCCGGGAAACGGCCGAATGTCAAATTGACGGCCTAGGTAAGCGGCCTGTACCGCCGCGGCTTGTTCGGTTGTCAGCGAGAGCCCAAACTCCCCTAGAGAACGCACGAAACGTTCGGTGCGCATCGATTCCAGCACCTGCCCGTAGGTGGGCGTACCCCCGGCTTGGGCGGAAAGATAATCGCTGTAATAGCGCATCCGGTGATACGCCGATTCATAGGGGAAGTTCGGCCCGGTGTGCAGGATCTCTTCCAGTGCCTCGCGAAAAGGCTGCAGGTGGTCGTATAACGTATCATCCACGTCAAAAAAGACCGCGTGGTTTGGCGTAATTGTGTTCATTGTGATGATCCCCTTCTCTTTACCAGCCGCAGTAGAAAACCTTGGCTTTTTCCTATAAAATGCTTATGTATTGTACTGGCTACGGGAGCCGTCGCCTTCCCATTATACGTGACAATTTCGAAAAATCCATAGTTCACCCGGTCCTTTTCGGATATGATGGGATCGGATTGTATACTTTGGGTGGAAAGGTTTGGAGCGGACGTGAAAAAGCCGAAACGATGGTTTACCTTAAGAAATCAAATCTTCATCAGTTTTATGCTGCTGATGATTTTTGTCCTGGGAATCGCCAGCGTACTCACTTATTATCGGATGTCCGCACTGCTGGAAACCAATGCTGAGAAGCATATCAGTCAAACCGCGATGCAGGCCAACGGCCGATTGGATGCGCTGATTGCCCAGATCAATACGCTGACCACGCAGGTCGCCACCGATGATTACGTCCAGAAGCTGCTGCTCGCTGAGGTGCAAGGGAAGGAGACGCCCTTTAGCTCGCGCCAATCGCTGCTGCCGCTGTTTAGTGACTATCAGGCCTATGTGACCGGCATCAAGTCGCTTGAGTTATATACTAACGATTATCGCCGATTGTTCCCGCTGAACGAAACCGAGTTGATCGACACGATCGATTCGGAATGGATTAACGCCGCGAATTGGGGCAAAGGTGCGCTCGTCTGGATTGGCATCGATCCGCGCGATCCGTCTACCGTGCTGGCGCTGCGCCGGGTGAGCTTGCTGGACCGCTGGTTTTCGTCCGGGGGATATTTAATGGTGCGGCTCGATCGGACTTATTTTCAAATCCATGAGCAGATCGACGAAGAGGTTGGGGAGTATATCCTGCTGGTTGACGGGAATCAGCGTCCCGTGGCATCCAATTTCAGCTTTCCTGCGGAAGAATTAAATTTGAAGGAGCTGCTGAGCAACGAAGGAAAAAATATCACCATCGGCGGGCAGAGGTTTATTGAGGTCAAACAAGCCTCCAAAGCTACGGGGTGGACGCTGGTCTTCTTCACGCCCATGAGCTACGTCACCAGCGGGATCTCCGCGCTGCGAACAGCTGTCCTCGCTTCGGGAGCCATAGGGGTGCTGCTGTTCCTGATCATGTCGCTGTCGCTGTCCACGATGATCACCCGGCCCATCTTCCGGTTGATCAAGGCGATGCGCGGGGCGAGATTCGGGGTGCTGCAGCGGAACCCGATGTTCTCGAGCACGATGGAAATCAACGAGCTGAACAATTCCTACAACCAAATGGTCGACAATATGAACGAATTGATCCGTGTCGTTTACGAGAAGGAGCTCCTGCAAAGCCGGACCGAATTAAAGGCGTTGCAAGCTCAAATCAACCCTCATTTTCTGTTTAATACGCTGGAGGCCTTCTATTGGTCGCTGGAGGACAAGGGGGAGGAGGAGCTGGCCAACCTGGTCGTCGGCATGTCCAACTTGTTCCGGTACATTATCAGCAGCCCCAACCAGGACGAGTGGGTGACGATCGAGGACGAGCTGGAGCATGTGGAACGATACCTGCAGCTGATGACTATCCGACTTGCGGAACGGTTAACCTGGTCCATTGATGCCGGCGAATTCCGCCATGTTAAAATTCCAAAGCTTCTGATTCAGCCGCTGGTGGAAAACGCAATTTTGCACGGGGTTGAAAAGCAACTCGGCCAGGGCAAAGTAAGCGTATGCGTCGAATCCTCAGACAAGGAAGGTTACGTGAAAATCACCGTGCGGGACAACGGTCCCGGCATGGATGAGGAAACGTTAAACGGCCTACTGCAGGCGATGGAAGGCGGACCTTCCATTTCCTCGAAGGGGACAGGCGTCGGGATTGTAAATGTACAACGGCGACTTCGCCTGTATTATGATGAGGAGCAAGGGAAGAAGCACGGTTTGCAAGTGACCAGCCGCCCGGGCGAAGGAACGTCCGTAAGCTTTGAAATACCTAGTGATTACGGGGGAACGGTATGAAGCAGACAAAAACCATACTTGTGGTGGAAGATGAACCGAGAACAAGACAGGGCTTTACGAAAACATTGGAAGCCTGGTCTGCCGGCCGGTACCGGATCGAGGCGGCGGACAGCGGGCAGGCGGCGCTGGCTTGGCTGGAGAATCATGTCGCTCATCTGCTGATCACGGACATCCGCATGCCCGGCATCAGCGGGCTGGAGCTGATCGAAATGCAGCAGCGCCATAAGCAGTTCAAGCCGGTGGCGATTATCATTTCGGGTTATGCGGAATTCGAATACGCGCAAAAAGCGATGCAGCTCGGCGTCGTCAATTACTTGCTGAAGCCGGTGGACAAGCACAAGCTGGTTCAGGCCGTAGAGCAGGCGTTGCGGGTGGAGGACGACCGGCATCGAATCGAAACGATGGAGAAGCTGGTTGACCCGCGGCTGCTGGAGACAAAGGATACGGATACGCAATATACGCCCCAGGTGCGGGAGGCACTGAATTACCTGGACGAGCATTTGCACGAGCCGATTACGATGCGCCAGGTGGCCGACCATCTGCATCTGAATCCGAGTTACTTCAGCGTGCTATTCAAAGAGCAGACCGACCTTACCTTCAGCGAATATATCACCCGATTGCGGGTGCTCCGCGCTAAGGAGCTGCTGCTGCGGACGACGTTGTCCGTTGGGGAGATCGCTGAGCGTGTAGGTTATCAAAGCGACAAATATTTTATCAAGGTGTTCAAAAACTATGAAGGGATGAGTCCCAGCAAATACCGCAGCCGGACGAAAGAGACGGAAGATGACGCCTAAGCCTTAGCCGTTCAATCACGGATATTTGCGGCGAACGGTTTGTTGCCCTCTGCTTGCTATGGAAGCGGAATCATCAACGTGATAAACTTGGGTTGAAGCGGTTACACGAATAGCCGGGATAACTAGGGGGCTAAAGCATGTCCAACCAGAAAACAGCATCTACCCTGTGGATTGCGCTTCTCCTGCTGCTGGGACTTTCCGGCTGCGTCGGCGACAAGGCGGCGGGGGGCGGCGGGGCGGATGACCAAGAAGCATCGGCGGCCAGCGAGAAGGTAACGATTCAATTTATGCATTTGTGGCCGGCAGGTGCCTCTCCGCAGCAAAATAGACTGGTGAACGAGATCATCGACCAATATCAATCCGAGCATCCGAATATCACAATTCAGCAAGAAGTGATGGAAAATGAGCAATACAAAAATAAATTAAAAATTTTGTCCGCGGCGAACGAGCTTCCTGACGTTGGCGTCACCTGGGCTGCCGGCTTCATGGACCCCTACGTGAAGGGTGACCTGTTCGCCCCGCTTGACGATTTGCTGGAACGCGGCTTGAAGGACCAGTTCGTCCCGGGGGCGACCGATGCTTATGCGGTGCAGGGCAAAACGTACGGCTTGCCGATCGAACTGAACATCTCGCCGATTTATTATAATAAGGCGATTTTTGACAAATACGATTTGGAAGTGCCGCAAACCTATGATCAGTTCCTGGACGTGATCCGCACGCTGAACAGCAAGGGGGTAACCCCGATCGCGCTGGGGAACCGGGACCGGTGGACGGGCTCGATCTGGTATATGTACCTGGCCGACCGGATCGGCGGACCGGAAACGATGAAGCAGGCGATCGACCGCTCCCGCAGCTTCGAGGACCCGGCGCTGATTCAGGCGGCGGCGGAAATCCAGAAGCTGGTGGATATGAACGCTTTTAATAAAGGCTTTAACGGCTTGTCCAATGAGGAAGGCAAAATGGTATTCATGAAAGAACAAGCTGCCATGTTCCTGGCTGGGACCTGGGAGGTGCCTAACTTTACGAGTAACCCGGACGTGCCTCAGCAATTTAAAGATAATGTCGGGTTCTTCAAATTCCCAACCTTTACCGGCGGTAAAGGGGACATTAACAGCTGGGTAGGCGGACCGGGGGTCGGCTTGTTCGTTGCGGAGAACTCCAAAGTCAAAGACGAAGCGAAGAAGTTTGTGGAATATTTCATCAGCAAGTGGGGGGCCGAATCGGTCAGTACGGCCGGGGTGATTCCGGCAACCAAGGTGGATACGGCGGCTTCGGATTTGCCTCAGCTCTACATCGATTTGCTGGATGAGCTGAACAATGCCAGCAACCTGACCTTATTTGCCGACGTGCAAATGAAATGGAATGCGGCCCAGACGCACTTAAATATGATTCAAGCCTTGTTCGGTAAGGCGGTGACGCCGGAGCAATTCGTGAAGGAGCATGAAGCCGCGCTGCAGCAAGACGAATAAAGCATCCGAGCATAAAGCAAGAACCTTCCGCCCTAATGGCGCAAGGTTCTTTATTTTTGGGGACTATCCGACGTATTTGGATAAGGAAATCAGGGCAGTCATCGTAATGATGTTCAGCAGCGTGGAGATCAGCACGGTTTGCGAGGCAAAATCCGGTTCGTTGTCGTACTCCTCCGCAAGGATGGTGCTGTTGACTCCGGTGGGCATGCCGGAAGCGATCAGCAGCGCTTGGGCTGGAATTCCTTTGAGGCCCAGCGCCCATACCAAAATGAACCCGATCACCGGGCCAATCAGCAGACGCAGCGCGACGCTGACGTAGACGTCAATCCGATCGAGCCGCAGCGGATATTTTACAATTTGTGCGCCAAGCGTTAGTAAGGCGATCGCCACCATCGAGTCGGCGATGTACCCAAGCGGCTTGGACACAAAGTAAGGGATTGGCCATTGAAGCAAATGCAGCGCCATCCCAAGCACCAAGGCGTAAGGGACGGGCATCTTAAGAAACCCGATCAACGCGGCCTTCAGCGTGCCGCCGGACTTGGCCCGTTGCACGGACATCACGCCATAGGTGAACGTGACCAGGCTCTGGAACGTCATTACCAGCGCTTGAACGGAAGCAGCCAATGGATCGCCTTTAAAGGCCAGCTGATTAATCGGCAGCCCGTAATTGCCGGAGTTGTCGAGGATCAGACTGTTAGTGAAGGCGGCCCGCATGCCGGGTCCAAACTTCAGAGGCCAGCTGACAAGCCGGCTGACCCCATAGAGCAGCAGGACGTACAAAATATAAAACCCCGTAACGCTTCCCAGAAGATCCGCGGACATCTCCGATTCGTACATGCTGACGAAGACGACGGCAGGCGTCACGAAGTAGAAGTTGATTTTGGCCAGCGTATACAAATCAAGCTTAAAGGCTCGCTGCATCAAGGCGCCTAATCCGATGAGGATAAAAATGGGCAAAACGACATCCAATACAATATCGCCGATCATCTCTTGCTGTTCACTTCTTTCTTATGCGCTAATATGGAATTAGACGCTTATATGGAATCGAATACCGTTTAATGGCAGTCGCTAGTTATTATATCACGCCTGCCGCTGCGTAGAAGATGCAAATTGATCTACTGCTGCTGAATTGCGTGAGAACGTGAAAAGGAGTAAACGCCTATGATGACCCTCTCCAGACAGTCCCATCCCGTCCTTCGCGACGTGGAACGATTGGTTCAGTTGGAGACGGAGCTGACGAAGTTTAATAACGAACGCTCGCTGATCGAGCAGTCGCGCGGCGGGGACGGTTCTGCGTTGGACGAGGGAATGGTGAAGCGGAAGATCCGGTACTACTACCAGGACGATTTTCAAAATTTCGTCGCTTATCTTGGCGGGGAGCCTGCAGGAATGGGTTCTTTATTTATGCGCGGCGATACCGGGTATTTGGCCAACGATTTTACGTTCCCAGCGTACCGGAAGCGCGGCATCCAAACGGCGCTGATCCGGCACCGGCTGCAAACGGCAAGGGAGCTCGGACTGAAGCGGGTTTACACCGATGTGGAGTTTGCATCGGCCAGCCATGCGAACATGCTGAAATGCGGTTTTGAGCTGGTGTATGTCAATACGTTTTGGATGAAAACGGCGCTGCCGCGATAAGCGGTTAGCGCTTGTTTATGGTTTGGCTGTTCGCTTGCGAAGCCGCTGCGGGATCCGCCGGATCAAGAGCTGGCCGAGCACCTCGGACAAGACGAGCCCCATCGCGATCGAACCGGATAGGAGGAAGGCTTTAGCGGCAAGCTCCACAGCCAAATTGTATTCGTTCTCCACGAACCGCCGCATCGCGTCATACGCCAGCCCGCCCGGAACCAACGGGATAATCCCGGCCACGCTGAATATAATGACAGGCTTCTTGTAAACGCGGGCAAACAGCTGGCTAAGGACGCCAACCAAGAACGTAGCCGCAACGGTCGAAAATACACTCTCCATCCTTGGCTCCAGCAGGATGTAGACGAGCCAGCCAAGCATGCCGGACAGGCCGCATTGGAGCAGGGTTCGTTTAGGAGCGTTAAAGAGGATGCCAAAAGCCCCTGAAGCAATAAAACTAATAAGCAGATGAACGAGTATATACATCGGACGGTAGGTCCCCTTTACATACGAATTAAATCAAAGTAAATACGACGGCGATTCCGGCTCCGATGGCAAAGGCGGTGAGAAAGGCCTCCGCTCCGCGGGACAACCCGGATACGAGATGTCCGGCCATCAGGTCCCGGACCGCATTGGTAATGAGCAGTCCCGGCACGAGCGGCATCACCGAACCGATAATGATCTTATCCAAGTCCCGGCCTAGCGATAATTGCACAAAACCCGTGGCCAACAGGCCGATGATCAGTGCAGCGGTAAACTCGGCGAAAAATTTTACCTTCACCAGCCGATGGAACAGCAGATACGCGGCAAACCCCACACCGCCGCACAATATGCCCGGCAGGAAATCTTCCGCCTGGCCGCGGAACATTAAGGTGAAGCAGCCGCTGGACAAGGCTGCAGCCGCCATTTGCAGCGGCATCGGATAGGCGTGCTTCTCCGACTCGATCTCGCGCAGCAAGGCATGCGCTTCTGCTACCGTGACATCCCCGCTGTGCAGCTTCCGGGAGATGTCGTTCACCGCGGACACCTTCTGCAGATCGGTTGTCCGCTCCACGATGCGGATCAGCTTGGCGGATTCCGCTTCTCCGGATTGAAAGACGATCCCCGTCGGCGTCACATAACTATGCGAGCCCGAGAGTCCCAGCGCATTGGCCATCCGGGTCATCGTATCCTCCACGCGGTATGTTTCTGCTCCGCTTTGAAGCATGATTTTTCCCGCCAATAGACACACCTGTACAGGCTCCTGTCCTTGGACTGCAGCCATGTCGTTCATCACCGTCACCCTTTCAACAATCTGACGCCATTATATCATGACCAGGAGAGCAGAAAAACGGATTCGACAAAACCTGTCTAAATGTGTCGAATATAATCGAAAATTAGTAAAAATATCTTATTTTTGTCGCATTTATATGTTATGCTAGCACTACTTACATAATGCTTTATACATCTGAGAGGAACATTTGGGCAGGTGATGCTGTGCTGCTGCAAATCGCTGATGTGATGCGGGAGACGTTCTCGCCGCGGGATCATATTGCCCGCAAGGGCGGCGAGGAATTTGTGATTTTGGTCGATCGTTGCGATGCCGAGCAAATTAAAGTGATCGCCGAACGGTTGCGCCGCAATGTGGAGAACCATCGTTTTATTTTACCGGATGGAGGGGAATTAAAGCTAACGATCTCGGGAGGGAGTGCGACCTACCCGAATGTTGATGAGGTGGAGTTGTTCGTCAAGGCGGATCAGGCACTTTATCAAGCGAAGGAGGATGGACGAAACCGGGTGTACGTGACCTAGATCTCGCGCTAAGAATTACCTGTTCAAGACGGATTCCAATGACTATTGAAGCGATTTTAGGAGGCATATCATCGTGAGTCGACAGATTTCATTATCCATTCGTCAAAATCGGGAGCGGCAGGGTCGATGGGACTGTCCTTCTGGATCGCGTCCGCATCGGGCACATCGGGAAGCGGATCATCCTCGCTGACGAACGCATCGTTAGGTTCACTGATGCCTTGGACAATTCGCGTATCATGCGGGAGCAGGTCATCGCCGGGAATATCATTCTCCGGGCGATACTCCTTGAGCAGCTTGTACCGCTCATATTCGAAGTCCGCGGAGTTTTTGTTGATATTGGGGTCCACGTCAGATCAGCGCCTTTCTTTTTTAAATTGCGATTCCCCCAAAAGTTTACCCCAAAATAAAGAGTATTACTTTGAGGAAGATTTTACCGAAAGAACCGATCGGCGGCTTCCTTGACGGTCCTCAGGAGGAATCTGCGTTCCAGATGCCTACCGGACTGGAGGCGGACGCTTCCGGAAATATTCTATGTCGGGCCATCATGCCATAGGCATCACCGTAAAACGAAACCCAATCGCAAGGTTCAGGAAATTCCCGGGCCTTGCGATTTTTTCCTGACCGAAGGATTCATGCGCTTGACATAGACTGGTTGACTTCCGACCAAGCTGCGGCTACAATGGCCTGTGAATCCCGGTTTCGAGCTGGCTTGGATCCGGGCAGAGGAGATGAGAAATGTGATAACCATTTATGATATCGCACAAAGGACCGGTTTTTCGCCTACGACCGTATCCAAGGTGTTTAACGGATATTCCGACGTCAGTGAGAAGACGCGCCGCAAAATTCTGGACGCTGCGGATGAGCTCGGCTATGTGCCCAATGCTCACGCCCGTTCGCTGACCACCAAACGCTCTTGGACGATTGGCGTGCTGTTTATTGAGCCTTCCGGCGCGGGCATCCTGCATCCGTTTTTTGGCGGTGTGATCGAAGGCTTCAAGCGGGTGGCTACCTCCAAGGGTTATGATCTGATGTTTCTTTCCAAGGATATCGGCGGCAAGAAAAGCAGCTATCTGGAGCACTGTAAAATCCGCGGTATCGACGGCGTGGTCGTGGTGTTGCCGGATGCAACCGATCCGTATTTTCAGGAGCTGTTGGAGTCCGACATTCCTTGCGTGCTGTTGGATCAGGAATCTTCCGACAAGAGTACGGTGTATTCGGACAATATGGAAGGCGCCCGGCAGGCCGTGGCTTATTTGCATTCCTTGGGCCACCGGAAAATCGCGCATATCGGCGGTGGTCCAACCTTCGCTGGCGAGCAGCGGTTAAACGGGTTTCGGCAAGCGATGCAAGAGCTTGGGCTGACGATCCATCCCCAGCATATCGTACAAGGAAGCTACGATTATACCGTAGAGAGCGGCAGCAAAGCGATGGAGGAGCTGTTGCAGGCGGACGAACGGCCTACCGCCGTGTTTGCAGCCGGCGACAATTTGGCGGTTGGGGCCATGATGGCGATGAAGCGGCATGGCTTGCGCGTGCCTGAAGACATTTCGCTGGTAGGCTTCGACGACATCGAAATGGCGAAATATTTAACACCTGCGTTAACGACGGTACGACAAAACACAGATGTACTTGGCAGCAGGGCAGCCGACATGTTAATCTATTCGATAGAAGGCGGGGAAGACGTGCAACAAGGCGTAATCCCGGTGGAGCTGATTATTCGCGATTCTTGCCGATCGCTGTAGACAGCTTGGCCTCTATTTTTTTACAAGAGATCGAAACCGGTTTCGTTCCGCGTATTTCTTCAATTTGTTGAAGATTGGGTGCGTTTTGCCGGCGCTGCTCTTGTATGTTTTGTAATCGATTACAGAAACACCAATTTCGGAAACCAAGGAGAGGATTAACGATGGCAAAATGGGTGAAGGTGCTCACTTCGCGTGATTCGGCGGACCGTCTGCAGCCGCAAGGGGAAGTGGCGGTTCAATCTGGCGCAGCAGCTGGCGCGGGACAGAAGCTGAAGGTCCTGCCGGAGCAGACTTACCAAACGGTGATGGGGTTTGGCGGTGCGTTCACCGAAGCGGCCGCTTATACGTTGTCCCGGATCAGCCCGCAGAAGCGGGAAGAAGTGATTCGCCGGTATTTCGATCCGGAGGAGGGGCTGGGGTATACGCTGGGTCGCGTGCACATCCACAGCTGCGACTTCGCGCTGGAGAACTACACGTATATCGAGGACGGCGACGTGGAGCTGAAAACGTTCGATATTTCCCGCGATCACAAATGGGTGATCCCGCTCGTTCACGATGCGGCAAAAACAGCCGGGAAGAACATTACCATGCTGGCCTCTCCTTGGAGCCCTCCGGCTTGGATGAAAACGAATGGCGATATGAACCACGGCGGCCAGCTGAAGCCGGAATATCGCGAGGTGTGGGCGCTGTATTATACGAAGTTCATCAAAGCTTACCGTGAAGCAGGCATCCCGATCTGGGGGATCACGGTACAGAATGAACCGGCGGCGGTGCAAACCTGGGATTCCTGTATTTACAGCGGCGAGGAAGAACGCGATTTCGTACGCGATTACCTGGGGCCGGTGATGCATCGGGAAGGCCTGGCGGACGTCCAAATTCTCATTTGGGACCACAACCGGGATATTATCGTCGAGCGGGCCTCCGCCGTGCTGAGCGATCCCGAAGCGGCTAAATACGTGTGGGGTACTGGCTTCCACTGGTACGTCAGCGAAGCGTTCGAGAACGTCGGCAAAGTGCATGAGCTGTTCCCTGACAAGCATCTCTTGTTCACGGAAGGCTGCCAGGAAGGCGGCGTGAAGCTTGGCAAATGGTTCACCGGCGAGCGTTATGGCCGGAACATCATCGGCGACTTGAACAATTGGAACGAAGGGTTCCTGGATTGGAACCTGGTGCTGGACGAAACGGGCGGTCCGAACCATGTGGGCAACCTGTGTGATGCGCCGATCATCGCGGATACCACAACCGATACGCTCCACTACAACAGCTCGTACTTCTACATCGGACATTTCAGCAAATACATCAAACCGGGGGCGGTACGCATCGGTTTAGAAGCCCACGCTCCGGCGCTGCTGGCTACCTCATTCCGCAATCCGGACGGCAGCATTGCGGTTGTCGTGCAGAACGAAAGCGATGAGGCACAGCCGTTTGCCCTGGAACTGGGCGGCGAGGCTGCAGGTGAGACGCTGCCGGCCCATTCGATTGCAACGTATATCATCCAAGGCTAGTTACATCTTTTTATTTAACGGAGGGATAGACCTTATGCCGAATTATACTTTTGAGGAAAATGCGTTCGTGATCGAACAGTTTGACCGGGCGAAGCCGTTCTCGAGCTTCCTCCCCGGCCTTGCCGGCTTGAAGGGGATTCCGATGTGGACGTTTTACGTCAACCGGGGGCAGGCGGTCTGCAGCTTTGGGATCCGGGACAAAAACAGCCCGATCATGGAATTCTCCCCGGCTAGCATTACGTATCAATCGGTTGCGATGAAAGGCTTCCGGACGTTTATCAAAATCGCAGGGAAAGCGGGGATCTACGAGCCCTTCCAAAGCGCTTTCCCCGATGCGTCGGCCGTTCGCCGCATGCACATTTTGACCAATGAGCTGACGATTGAAGAAACCCATGAAGCGCAGGGGTTGCGGGTGAAGGTGAGTTATTTTCAACTCCCCAACGACGATTATGCGGCACTGGTGCGTCAAGTGGAGGTTACGAATATTTCCGGAGCGCCGGTGCAGCTGGAGATGCTGGACGGGATGCCGGAGATTCTTCCGTACGGGGTAGAGAACGCCGGCTACAAGGAAATCGGGAATCTGCTGCGCAGCTGGATGGAGGTCGACAATCTGGAGAACGGAATTCCGTTCTACCGGGTCCGCTCCAGTACCCATGATGAGGCCGAAGTCAGCGAGGTGCAAAGCGGTCATTTCTACCTCACCTTTGGAGAGGACGGGAAGCTGCTGAAGACGATTGCCGACTTTGCGGTCATTTTCGGCGATAATACGTCGCTGGCTTATCCCGACCGCTTTGCCGAGCAGCCGCTGGCGGCCTTAACGGCGGCACCGCAGTATTGCACCAACAAGGTGCCTTGCGGATTTTCGGCATTAGCTGCCGAGCTGGCCCGCGGCGAAAGCCGCCGCATTTATACCTTAATCGGGCATATCGAAAGCGTTGAACGGTTAAATCGCAAAGCGGCCGAGATTGCCAGCCCTGCTTATGTTGCCCGCAAGCATGCGGAGGCTAGCCAGTTGACCGAGGAGCTAACCGCAGACATCGCCACGAAAACAGCCCTGCCGCTGTTTGATGCCTACTGCCGGCAGAGCTATCTGGACAATTTTCTGCGCGGCGGGTATCTGTTTATTTTCGAAAACGGCCGGGAAGGATTCGTTGTTCACTTGTATTCCCGGAAGCACGGGGATCTGGAGCGGGATTACAACTTCTTCTCGATCGCCCCGGAATTTTATTCGCAGGGCAACGGCAATTTCCGAGATGCTAACCAAAACCGGCGCAATGATGTATATTTTAACCCGCGGGTCGGAACGTTTAATATTCGCACGTTCTTCAGCCTCATTCAGGCTGATGGCTATAATCCGCTGGGCGTGGAAGGCACCACGTTCCGGGTTCCGGCCGAACGGGCGGCGGAGCTGTCCGCTTTTCTGGAGCAGGCGGCGGCCGATCATCGGGAGGAGTTGGCCGCTTTGTGCTTGGGTTCGTTTACTCCGGGGAAACTGATCTCGCTCGTTAACCACCGCGGCGTACGGTTGCTCGCGGAGGAGAACGAGCTGTTGACCGGTGTGCTGTCGCTCGCCGAACAGCAAATCGAAGCCTCCTTTGGGGAAGGTTACTGGACGGATCATTGGACTTATAATATGGACTTGATCGACAGTTATCTTGATATTTTCCCGGATCGCAAGGTGCAGCTGCTGTTCGGAGAACGGGAGTACACGTACTTCGACAGTCCGGCCCGCGTGCTGCCGCGCAGCGAGAAGTACGTGATCAGCGGCGGAAAGGTTCGCCAATACGGCGCATTGGTTCACGATGAGGAGAAAATGGCCAAATTCGGTCTGACGTTAAAGAGCACCAACTGGTTAAAAACAGAACATGGCCGGGGAGAAATTTACCGGACGACCTTGTTCGTCAAACTGCTGTCGCTGGGCCTGGTCAAGTTCGCCACCCTGGATCCGTTTGGCATGGGCGTGGAGATGGAAGCGAACAAGCCGGGATGGAACGATGCGATGAACGGCTTGCCTGGACTGTTTGGCTCGGGCATGAGCGAAACCTTTGAGTTAAAAAGGCTGCTGAAGTTCGTTCAGGAAGTTTGTGATGATCCTGAAGCTGCTGGCAACAACCAAGTCGTGCAAGTGCCTGAGGAAATCGCCGCGCTGCTCAGCGAAGTCGGGAAGCTGCTGGAAGCCCGCTTAGCGGGGAGCCTGGCGCCGTTTGATTATTGGGATCAGGTGACGACGGCGCGCGAGAAATACCGGGAAGCCATTCGTTTCGGGATCAGCGGGACGGAAACCTCGCTGGAGCTTCGTGCGATCGGCCAGCTGGCGGCCCGTATGCTCGAGCAAATCGAGCGCGGGATTCAAGAGGCTATCCGACTGGGCGACGGCGTGACACCGACGTATTTCGCCTACGAGGCGGCGGAATTTGAGCCGGTGACCGATGCCCAAGGAAAGCCGATCATCAGCGGATATGGACTGCAGAAGGCGGTCGTGAAGAAATTTACCGTTCGTCCGCTGCCGCATTTCCTGGAAGGTCCTGCTCGTTGGTTGAAGACGGTCGAGGACCGTAACGAAGCTAAGCGGACTTATGAGCAAATTCGCCGCAGCGACCTGTTCGACGACCAGCTTCAAATGTACAAAACCTCGGTCAGCCTGGATGCGGAGACCCATGAAATCGGTCGGATTCGCGCCTTTACGCCAGGCTGGCTGGAACGGGAATCGGTATTCCTGCATATGAGCTACAAGTACCTGCTGGCGCTGCTTAAGAGCGGCTTGACCGAGGAGTTCTTCACCGAGCTTCGCACTTCGTTGATTCCGTTCCTCGATCCGGCTGTGTATGGCCGCAGCACGCTGGAGAACTCGTCCTTTATCGCAACGAGCGTGAATCCGGATCCGGATACCCACGGCCGCGGTTATGTCGCCCGGCTTAGCGGATCAACCGCCGAGTTCCTTAGCATGTGGATGTCGATGATGGCCGGAAAACGGATCTTCCGCCTGCATGAAGGCAAGCTCCGGCTTGCGCTTAACCCGCACTTGCCCGGATGGCTCTTTGATGAGCAAGGCGAGGTGTCGTTCCGCTTCCTGGGCACAACGGAGGTCGTCTACCGGAACCCGCAGAAGAAGGATACCTATGGCCCGGATGCTGCAGCGATTCGCCGGTTGGTGGTTCAGAAGCACGATGGAACGGAGCTTGCGGTTGAAGGCGCCGTGATCGACGGTGAGTTAGCGGAGGAGGTCCGCAGCGGCAAGGTGCGGCGGATTGAAGCGGAGTTGGCTTAACAGAACGGATAACAGCGTCATGAATAAATACTCCGGATAGGTAATGGACAGCAATGCCTGCTACCTTCCGGAGTTTTTTTAATAGAAAATGAAAACTATTCATAGATAAAACCACTTATCCAAGGTAAAATAACTGTGGCACGTTTCTTCTAAAAAAAATTATCACTATTTCCATAAATTGAAGGTTATTGCGAGATTTTAATCGAATGGTTTAAAGTAGCCCTACTCAGATCCTTTCGAACTGAGGCGCGTCAACCGGGTTAACACTTTATAATATCTCCAGAGGTGCTCTAATGAAGTCTTTGATCAAAGGATTTGTCGTCTTGTTTGTCATATTCATTGCTGCTTTTTACGGCATCATTTTTAGAAATTCGGGTGCAGCGGGCTCGGAGGTACAGCAAATCAGAAACTGGCAGGTCACTTGGACGGACCGGCTGGATCCTAATCCGAGCAAGGAATGGCTTGAGGGACTGGACGGCTGGACGAGTGTAAGCGCGGGAGAAGAGAACCCGGTGAAGCCGGATAAGGGCATGGTTCAGTGGATCAAAATCACGCTTCCCCAAATAACGGAAAATTCCCAGGTCGTATTGATCGATAAAATATATGGTAAACACATTACGGTAAGTTTGGATGGAGCCAAAGTCTTCGAATCCCAGCGCAAATTTAACTTTAGCATCAACAGCGTGCTGGTGCCGGTGTCTTCGCACAATTCGGGTCAAACGCTGTATATCGGCGTATCCTCGACGACAAATACGATCGGGATCTTTGACCCGATTCGAATCGGAAATAACCAGGAATTGATCAAGAGCTTTGTGCGCGGCAACATCACCGACTTAATTTTGGGCAGCACGCTGATCTTCATCGCGGTGATTATGCTGTTCTGTTCTGTTTTTCTGAAGTATGTGAATATGCCGATGTGGTTCTCGCTGTGTGCGGTCATTTTTTCCAGCGGCTTGCTTGTGCTGACGTATTCTCCGTTTGTATTTTGGCTGTTTGACTATACGACGGCGGGCAGAATACTGGTGGTGATGTTTGACCTGGCTTTGTTCATCCTGCTTCCTTCGTTTATCTTTTTCTTTGAAAAAATCTTTGGTCCCGGATATTTTGCTTTAATCCGGCGTTCGCGCAAAGTGTTTGTGGTCTTCTCCGCGCTCTGTATGCTACTGCTGTTAGCGAACGAGTTGTCCGGTAATCGCTACTATGATGTCTATAAGCTCATTACGACTCAATTTGCAGGTTATCTGATTATTGCGCAATTTCTGATCTTGGCTGGCATTTTAACCGTTTATGTAGCGAAAGGGAACAAAGAGGCGCTGATCTTTCTGGCCGGGGTACTCTCGTTCACGCTGCTATCCGCAGGCGAATTGATTTGGTATTACTATTACGACGGATACTATAAGCTGTTTTTGTGGAAATTAGGCATCGTTTGCTTCTTGACCTCGTTGATTATCATCTTGGGCCGAAGATTTGCGGAGAATCACCGGCAAGTCGTGGAATACTCCAAGCAGTTGGAGATGTTTAATAACGAGCTGCAGCGTTCGGAGAAAATGGAGATCATCAGCGAATTAGCCGCTTCGGTCGCCCACGAGGTCCGCAACCCGCTGCAGGTGACCCGAGGCTTTCTGCAACTGCTCGTTGAGAAGCAGCAGAATTCGGACAAGGTGTATTTAAGCATGGCGTTGGAAGAGCTTGATCGCGCTTCGGCGATTATTACGGACTTCCTCACTTTCGCCAAGCCGGAAGGCGGCAAGGTGACGACGCTGAACGTGCTGGAAGAATTTATTCATATCGAAGGGATCCTGATTCCTCTAGCGAATTTGCAGGGGGGCAAAATCACGGTTCATATTCCTAAAAACCTTTATGTGCGCGGCAATTCTTCCAAATTCAAGCAAGCATTTATCAATATCATCAAGAATAGTATTGAAGCACTTCGGGGCGAAGGCGACATCCAAATTTGGAGCTATGAAGAAAACGACGATGTGGTGATCCATATCAAGGACAACGGCGAGGGGATGGACGAAGAAGTGCTGGCCCGCTTGGGTGAGCCTTATTTCTCCAACAAAACGAAGGGGACGGGGCTAGGTTTGATGGTGACGTTCCGGATTATTGAGGTGATGAACGGTCAAATTCATTTTACGAGCAAAAAAGGAGCAGGGACCGAAGTCGTTATCCGCTTCCCCTCCGTTCAAGTTGAGGAGTATGCGATGGGATAAGTTCGTTCGGTCCCTGCCTGAGTGCTAGCGAAGATCGGTAGGGGTTATTCGCCCCAGATTCCTGCTGGTTTGATTTTGCTCATAACAACTTTCTCCGGTTGAGGCGGCAGTACGACGTAAAATTCGTCCGTGCTCTCCTCTACTGCTTTGATTTTGATGTGATCCGGGAGAACTACACCGAGTGCCTCCTGGATCGCAGCTTTCGGGTCGGCAAGTAGCTTCGCTTTGAAGCTAGGATCTTGCCAAGCTTTTTCAACAACTTGCGTTTGAAGGAGCGCTCCTGATGTCATAAGATCACCCTTTCTCAGAAAAAATAGTTATATTTTCCTTATTACTATAACATGGAATTCGATAGAACGCTAGGATAGGATCTTCTGATTTGCCAACCAATAGGCTAAACCGCCTTGGGCTAGCAAACTCCGCTCATCTCTTAAACTTTCTGCTCCCTGCCGGAGATTGGTTCTGAGATAATCGTGGAACTCGTGTAAGTGCGTCAGACCCGGGGCATTCACCTCTAAAATTGCTGCATTCTGATCCGTTCGTTCGGCAAAAATGAACAGGATGTCCCGCACATGCAAGGCGTGTTTGACTTCATCCGGTGTAGGTCTGCGATCCGATGGAATTTGCAGTTCGTGCTGCACGACGGAAATCAGAGAATTATAGCTTCCTTCTCGTAAATCTTTCTCCCAATCCTCCCAATCATCCAGCATCTGGAGCGTCACCAATACGGCATCAACGGCGGCTTCGAAAGGAGCAATCAGCCGGTCGTGTTCGGTCAGGAGCAGCATGCCAGCCACGGACAGCTTTACAGGGGAAGCTTTATGCGCAATGCGAACCGGGTTGTCTTGGAAGAAATCATGTTGATTTTCTAACAAGACCGCTTCCGCCCATTCTGCAGCATATTTCCGGTAATAACTCCAAAACGGGGAATCGGAAGCGTACAAAGCGGCGTAAATGCGAGTAAATTCAAGTTGAAGCAAATTCGCCAGCGGCAGCTTCCACTTGTCCCCCGCCTCTGGATTGTCCATCACTTCATCGATTAAATGGTAATGCAGCATGACCAAGATCATGGCTACGGTTAACTCGCGGCTGAGCTCCGGCTTGGCGCCGGCAGCCTCCTGCATCCAGAATGGCAGTAAATAGCATATGTAGTTCTGGGAGCCAGATTTTTTCAACGCGTGGAATTTCCCCAAGTAATTGAGGCCATGTCCTCGAAATTCCTCCGGCAGCCCGGAAAGAATCGTCTCGGCCTGATCGAAAGCCGCCGCTAAATCCTTTTCATAGCTATGAAACCAATTCCAGTTCATAAATCGAACCTCCCTTATTAGGAACCATCCTCTTCATTATATAGGAAAATTTGTAGACAAGGTAGTTTGCTAGAAACTCAGCAAAGCCCCTTAGGATAAAAGGGGCTTCGCTAATCGTGTGCGATGTTTAAAAGAGTTGATGAATGCCAATGAGGATTAACAGCAGGCCGGAAATGACAGTGGCCCGGTTTCCGAATTTCTCCGCGGCGACCTTCTCGGCAAAGCCGGCGCATGCGGCCAGCAACAGGTAGCTGAACAAGCCAACGGACAGCGAAGTATACCAGATGTTCAGTTGGGTGATACCGGCATTAAAGCCGCCGGCCAGCGCATTCATGGCCAAGGCGATCCCCAGGACAATCGATTCGCCAAGACTGATGGATTTGGAGCTGTCCTTGTCTGCTTCTTCAGGATTGCGCAGCAAGCGGGTCAGCGGATTGACGTCATCCTCCTCCTGGATAGCTATGTTCTTCTTCTCCAGAAATGGCTGCAATAGTACCCATACGCCAACCCCAATGATCACAATCGTCCCCAACAACTGTCCGATCCAGGGATGGACCCACGAGGATAACCAGCTTCCGAAATAACCCGACACCAGAGTGGCCAAGAAGGAGATGGCGGCGATGGCCAGATTGGAATACCATGGAATGCGGATTTTTCGTACTCCGTAGGCGATACCGACTCCCGCATTATCCAAGTTGGACGCGATTCCAATGGCGATGACGGCCAACAGACTGTAAGAACCCATGATGTTCGCTCCTTTGCAATACATGATGACACAGCATATGCCCAGAAGAGGGAAATGGTTTATGGCCTAGCGTCGTCTTGTTTGCAGGGACAGCCGGAACTGATGATAAAGGGTTTCCATTGTATTCAATAAAGTAGTATAATGTCCACAAGGATACTCGATGGGAGTGATAAATGTGCTTGAAAACTTGTTGCGTCCGTCTCATTTGCTGCTTCTAGTCATCGCAGCATTGTTGTTATTTGGTCCCAGCAAGCTGCCGGAATTAGGGCGCAGCTTTGGCACGATGCTCAAGGAATTTAAGAGAGGCGCGCGCGGGGAGATTCTCGAAGACGAGCAGCCGCAGAAAGCGGAAGTTCAACCCGCTGCAGATACGAATAAATCATCTTGATGCCAATAAACGAGACTCCGATGGGGTCTTTTTTTTGTGAGGTTGTTATCGCGATCAAAAAAGCGCGTGCTGCCGGGAATACCCGGGCACGCGCTTTTTGGCTTGAACGGCGGGAAGGCCGTTTGCTTTCGTGCGTTAGACTTGCAACAGCAGAAGAATGATGGACGACAGTCCCAGACAGGTGCTGATCAGGTACAGGAACATAACCACCTGCTTCTGATTTAACCCGGCCCGAAGCAGCCGATAATGGACTTGGCTGGCATCGGCGACGTAAGGTGATTTTCCTTGCAGCATCCGCTTGATCACGACAAACAGATTATCGAAAATCGGTACGCCGAGGGCAAGCACCGGAATAAACAGGGACAGGACCGTAGCTTGCTTGAAGGCGCCGTCCAGTGCGATCACCGCCAGCATAAACCCAAGGAACGTAGCTCCGGCATCGCCCATAAAAACTTTGGCCGGCGGCTTGTTGTACCGCAGGTAGGCCAGCGTTACCCCAATCAGGGCAACCGAGAGCATCGCGGAGTTGGTTTGCCCTTTGGTTAAGGCCACCACAAACAGCGTCACGGCCGAGATCGCGGATAATCCTCCGGCCAAGCCGTCCAATCCGTCCGAGAAATTGATGACGGTGGTGACGCCAAAGATCCAGAGAATCGTTAAAATGAACTGAAGCCAGGCCGGCAACAGGACATAATCGCCGCTAAACGGATTTACAAAGCCACTGAAGGTGATGCCGGATGCATAAACCAGCACTGCAGCGGACACTTGGACGATCAGTTTAGGCAGCGCCGGAAAGTCTTTGCCTTTGGTTTTGTACCAGTCGTCGATGGTCCCAATGGCCAGCAAAAGCACCCCGCCGGCAAACAGCGCTCCCGTCTCCCAGGAGAAGTTGCGCGTAAACAGCAGGTATGCAATGAAGAACCCGGCAAATATCGCATAGCTGGCCGTCAGCGGAATCGGCTGACGATGGATCTTGCGTTCGACGTCCGCTCGGGGTTTGTCCACGAAGTCCAGGCGGAAGGCCAGCTTACCGAGCGGGGGAATCAGGAAATACACGATCAGAAACGATAACAGAAAAGTACATAAGTATAAAATCGCTACTCACCACCAGATGTTAGACTCAGGCTATTGATTATTATAAAAAGAAATCGGGACAATGTCGAATACTTGTATCACCCGCATCATAACGTGAAGATGAACGAAAGGGCAATAATGTGGTACATTAGAGTAGATACGACTGCTTTTGCAGATTAACTGCGTTGGATAACCTTTTAGGCAGGTACGGAGGGATTTGGAATGCAAGACGATTACGCGCGCAAGCTGGAAGACCAGAAAAGCTTATTTCGGCAATTAGGGATTAAGCTGGATGCGCTCTCCATTCACGAAAAAGATTTTGACGCCAAAATGCGGGGCTACGATAAGGAGGAAGTCGATCGCTTCCTGGATGACATTATCGTTGATTATGAACGCTTCTACGATATTATTACCGATCTGCTGGACAAATATAAAGAAATCCAGCGCCGGCAAGCGTATTGGGAAGAGGAGAAGAAGGCTCTGGCCCGCAGGCCTTCCTTTGATTTGGAAAATGCGGTGGATCGCAGATTGGTGGAGGACGGCATTCGCCAAGTGGAGCGAAGCCTGGAGCAATTTAAGCTGCATCTGCGCGGCGAGCGGTAAATGGAGTAGAACCGAACCGGAGGACTGTACCGGTTCGGTTCTTTTGTATATGAAGGGCGGAAGAGGTGCAGAATAAACCTGATGCTTGTTGGAATTTCATGCAATATTCATGAAAATGATGGTTGCATATCTAAAAGTGGAGTGGTATGATATAAACAAGATTTAGATTTAGTCTAAATTTAAGTTAGTTCAAGTTTTAGGTATTTGTCACAATGGCTTATCAAATAACTGATATGTTGAATGGAGGAATTCACTATGGCAAACCAAACCTTAACTCAAGCAAATCAAGAACTGCAGAAACAACTGAACCTGCAAATCGCGAACTGGACGGTCCTGTACACGAAGCTGCACAATTTCCACTGGTTCGTGAAAGGTCCAAACTTCTTTACGCTTCATGAGAAATTCGAAGCCCTTTATAACGAAGCGGCTGGTTATATCGATGATATTGCCGAACGTCTGCTGGCCATTGGCGGCACACCGATCGCAACCCTGCGCGAAGCCCTTGCGACGGCCAGCATCTCCGAAGCCAGCGGCAAGGAAAGCGCTGATGAAATGGTAGCAGCCATCGTAGCGGATTTTGCGAAATTGGACAGCGAGCTGAAGGAAGGCATGGAAGCGGCAGAAAGAGCGGAAGATGAAGCCACGAGCGATCTGCTGCTCGGCATCGTCTCCTCGCTGGAGAAACACCGCTGGATGCTGAACGCCTACCTTGGCAAATAAGTCCTTGGCGGATACATGAAAGACCTTGCCCAGCAAGCCTTCTTGCTGGGCAAGGTCTTTTTAGCAACTTACATCACTTTAAAGCGTTCGATCATCGTATGAAGCCGTTCGGCTAGACCGGACAGGAAGCTGGCGGAAGCATCAACCTCCTCCATAGCAGCCAACTGTTGCTGGGAGAATGAGGACATGTCCTGTGCGCCGACCGCCGTATGGCCCGCAAACCGCACGATTTCGTCAATCGACTGCACCAGTCTTTGCGAGTTGTCGGACAGGAGCCGAACCGCTTCACTGATATCAGCGATCGATGCAGCGGTAATTTCCGACGAGGCTGCGATGTCGGTAAAAGAAGCTCCGGCGCTGCGCACCAGCTCGACGCCTCGCTTCGTTTCACGGACGGTCTCGTCCATTGCGCTGCCGGTGAGCTCTACCTGCCCAACGATGTGGGTGATCAGCTCGCTAATTTGCTTCGCCGAGGCTGCGGAACGTTCCGCCAGCTTGCGGACCGAGGAGGCGACTACGGCAAATCCGCTGCCGTATTCTCCGGCGCGGGCCGCTTCAATTGAAGCATTTAACGCGAGCAGGTTGGTTTCGGCGGCGATGTCGGTCATGATGTCCAGGATGCTCTGCACTTCTTTGGAGCGGCTGCCCAGCTCCTCAATGATCGCAGAGAGCTGAACGATTTTGGCTTCCATGGTGGACATTTGCTCTACGCTGGACTGGATGGCTTGTTCCCCTTGGTTTGATGCGGCGGAGACCTGCTGCGCCGATGTTAAGACGCCTTCGGCATGGCGAGCGATCTGCCCAATCCGATCGGACATGTCACGCAGCATGGTCGCCCCGGTTTCCAGGTTCGTAAGTTGTCGCTCCGCACCTTCGGCAAGGGATTGGGTAATTTCAGCCGCTTGCTCACCCGCTTTTCCGGTTTGCTGTGCACTCGCGGATAGCTGCTCCGAGGACGAGGCCACCTGCATCGAAGTGACGTTCACCTCGGTGATCAACTGCCGCAAGCTGCCCACCATCTTCGCAAAATTTTGCGTTAATTTGCCGATTTCATCCTGACCTTGAAGCACGTTCGTCTGTACGGTCAAATCGCCCTCGGCAACCCGCTCCACCTGCCGGGACAACGTTTCCAGCGGCCGAATCATCCGGTGGATAAAGAAGTACACGAAAACAACTGCGGCGAGCAGGACAACGATGCCGATGATAAAAGGCAGGAGCAGGATGTCGCGAGTTCTCTCCCCGATGATCGAGGCGTCGAAGTTAATGACCATTAGACCGATGATCTCTTGGTCGGGGTCATGATTTTTGTAGATCGGGCCGTAACCGCTGAGCAGCTTCACGCCGTCATAAGAATAGACCTTGGTATACACAGGATGCTTCATCTCAAGAATCATGTCCCGGTCCTGATCATTGAAATAAAAAGCGTCTCCCGCTTGATATCCCCGGCTTTTGAGGTTCTGGTCAGCCGCAAGAATGGTGCCGTCCAGCGACATCAAAAACACTTCCTTAAACAACGACTTATGCTCTACCGTCCAGTTTAATCGTTTCTCCAGCTCCGCAAGGCCGGTACGGTCTCCGGAGGCAAGACGGGCAACCGCTTCCGGATCTACAAGCCCGGTGGTAATATTGGCACAGCCCACCGTTTCAATACCGACGGATGTCTCGACCTCACGATACGTTGTTTGATAAGCAAATATCCCGATCAGCAAACCAACTAGAAGCAGTAGTCCGATCAGAACAGAGGTAATTTTTTGAGCAAAACTCATATTCCATCTCCTATCCCCATAGGCTTGAAGACTGTATATGCCAGCAACACTAAGACACATTATATAGAGAATCGATGCGCTGGATGTAACTAATCGCACTTCTAATTGTCGAAACAAGTGAAAAAAGTGAGAAAAATATCACAAAAGGTGACGAGTCATGTCAGTAAATGAAGAAAAATGGAGATTATTTATCGCCATCCCTCTTCCGCAAGAGGTCAAGTATAAGCTGGAGGAGTGGTGCAGCGAGCAAAAAACGAGATTGGATTTCAAAAAATGGGTACATGCCGAAGACTACCATATTACCGTGCAGTTTCTGGGAGATACGGCTCCGGGGCGTTTGGACGAGCTGCTGGCTTCATTATCGCGGGCAGCAAAGGGGATGGGCCCGCTGGAATTGGAAGCGGCGGGGATTGGTACCTTTGGACGTCCGGCAAGTCCCAGCGTGTTATGGGCTGGCGTCCGCGGTGAGGTGGCCGGGCTGGAGAGCCTGCACAGCCGGGTGACGTCGGAGAACCGGGCACTCGGCTTTGTGCCGGAGGAACGGCGCTTCAGCCCGCATATTACGTTGGCCCGGAAATATCGAGAAGGGGCCAGATTAGATCCTGCAGCGCTGCAGACCCAACCGGAATTCGGCAGTTGGAGGGCCGATCGTCTGGTCATCTATCAGACGCATATGCACAAGCGTCCGATGTATGAGGTGGTTGGATCTGCGCTGTTGACTTAGTTGGCCTGCTGCTCGGCAGGGCTGGCCGTCTGCAGGCGTACGCGGACCGGAGCGGCTGCCTGATACAGCAGATGAAGGACAGCTTCTGCACAGCGGTCAGGCTGATAGCTGGGTTGCAGCAAGGCAGGCTCCGGTCCGGGTTGAAGATCCGAAGCGTGTCGATTGCGGATTTGTTCAAACCATACGTCCAGCACGTCCGGTGAAGTCAGCTCAGCCCCATAGCCGTGCTGAACGAAATATTCGCGATTCTTCTCCTCCTGACCTGGGATCGACTCAAAGAACAACATCGGGATGCTTTTGGCCATTCCCTCGGTGCAGGTCATTCCGCCGGGTTTGGTAATCAGAAGGTCGGAGGCATCCATCCATTTGCCGATTTGCCGCGTGAACCCGATCACCTTCATGTTTGGATGCTGAAGGGCCGGATGCGCACGTAGTCGAGCAGCAAGCTTCTCGTTGCTGCCGGTGCAGCAGACGACTTGGATCTCCTCTCGCCAAGCCGCCAGTTTGTCCAGCAGCTCCTCACGAAGCAGCAATCCCCAGCCGCCGCCCATGACAAGGGCAGTGGGCATATTCTTTAACCCCAATTCCTCCCGGGCGGACGCCTTCTCTTGCTTGCTCCAGAAATCCGGGTGCACGGGAATGCCTGTCACCTGCACCTTGGAGGGGGCTACCCCGCGCTGCACGAGCAGAGCTTTGACCTCAGGGGCGGAGACGAGGTACCGATCCACACCGGGACTCATCCAGGAACCGTGGGCATCGTAATCCGTGATGAGCGTGCACAGCGGCACGTTCAGATCTGAAGTGAGCTTCAGGTAGGACATGATGGCGCTGGGAATCGGATGCGTGCAGACGATCAGATCGGGCTGAAGCTGCGCGATGACTTCGGCCGCGTGGGTATAGAACATTTTGTGCAAGGCCAAACGGGCAAACTTGCCTACCGGCTTCTCGTACTTGTGCTTATAAAAAAGGCCTACCAACGCAGGGCTCGTATTTACCGTCATCCGATACGCGGATAGGATTAGGGGCGCCACCGTCGGATTCAGAAACGAGCCCAGCTCCAGCACCTTCGTCTGGATTTGCGGGTTTTTCCGCTTCAGTCCGGCCGCCAGCGCATGTCCGGCCTGCGTATGTCCACTTCCAAAGCCTTCCGATAGGATCAACACTCTTCTTTTTCGCATGAGGATATCACCTGCTTCTATTAGATCGTTCCGATTCATTGCTTCCTAATACTAAGTTTATGTTGTTTATATTCCGGTTTAAAGGGGCTGGGGACGGGTCGACCCACTGGACCTAGGTCGGGGAGAATCAAGGGAAAAGGGCCTTGGAACAAGCTGGTGAAAGTGAATGAAAAATTCTGAAAAAAACATCTTGCATTTCTGAAGCGAAAGGAGTAAAGTATGAATTGACCAAATGACCGAAAATGAATTTCAGTCATTTTTTGGCCGGGAAATGTTTTTCCATTATTCCAAGCGCAGGGAGGTGACATGGATGGCTGTGGTAGATCGCCGTAAACTCGTCATCGAAGCAGCAGAAAAGTCCTTTGCTTTATTTGGCTACAAAGCGACGACGATGGACCAAGTGGCGAAAATAGCAAATGTGGCAAAGGGAACCATCTACACCTTCTTCACGAACAAAGAGGAGTTGTTCGATGAAATTCTGCGTTCCGTCATTATGGAGATGAAGCGGGTCATCGAGCCGGAAATTGACGAGGAGAAGCCCTTCTTTGAGAACTTGCATCGGGCGATGGATGCGCTGCTGGAATTCCGCCGTGAGCATGAGCTCCTCATCAAGTTGTCCCAAGAGGTTCGCGACTTCGGCACTCCGAAAGCGAAGGAGGGATTGGAGCAGATCGAACACGCGATTCTGGAATATCTGGAGCGCCATCTGTCCCGGGCGGCCGAGCGGCAAGAGATCCGCTCGTATGATCCCAAGCTGCTCGCTTTCGTTGTGTTTAAGCTCTATATCGCGTTAACCTCGGACTGGAACAAGAATAATCCGCCTTTGAGCAAAGAACAAATCAAGGAGTTTATCCGCGATTTTCTGGCTGGAGGCCTGCTTCTGCCAAGGGAAGTTTAAAGGAACTACATTCAACAATTTAGAGAAAGAAGCCACCAAGGGGAGAGAAAGCAAAAATGAAATCATTAAGTGTATTTTTCAAGGATATGGGAGCCACCTTTAAAAATCCTAAAGTGTTCATCCCGATTCTTGTTGTGCTGTTCATTCCCGTACTGTACAGCGGCATGTTCCTGACGGCCTTCTGGGATCCGTACGGGAAGATGAACGAGCTGCCGGTAGCGGTGGTGAACGAGGATCAGGGCGCGCAATACGAGGGGAAGGAACTGAAGGTCGGCGAGGACCTCGTTGCCGAACTGAAGAAGAGCGACGACTTCCAATGGAAGTTCGTCACCCGCGAGCAAGCGGAAACCGGGATGAAGAATAATGAGTATTACATGACGATCATCATTCCGGACAATTTCTCTTCACAAGCGACCACATTGATGGATGAAAATCCGTCGCCGGCTCAGTTGATCTTTGAGCCAAACGAAGGTTACAACTTCCTGGCCGCGCAAATCGGCGGTACGGCTGTGAAAGAGATCAAATCGAAAGTGTCCGCCAAAGTGACGGAAGCCTATACGGAAACCTTGTTTGACCAAGTGGAGAAAATCTCCGGCGGCCTCAGTGAGGCGGGCGACGGGGCCAGCACCCTCAACGAAGGGGCGGCCAAGCTTGACGACGGAACCAAGAAGCTGAAAGAAAATCTGGCGAAGCTCGTCGCCGGCACGATGAAACTCGAAGACGGCGTAGCGCCTCTGGAGAAAGGTACGCAGTCGTTATATCAAGGCATCAATGAAGTGAAGGACGGTGCTGGCAGCCTCGCCAGCGGCTTGAAGCAGCTGGAAGCGGCCAGCCAACAGCTGGAAGCTGGCGCAAAGCAAGCGCATCAAGGCGGTACCAAGCTGCAGGCAGGCCTTCAATCGTCGCTGGAAGGCGCGAAGAAGCTGGAAGCTGGCTTGACCGCATCTGAACAAGGCAGCGCCCAACTGCAATCCGGCCTGGAAGCGTCGGTGCAAGGAAGCGAGAAGGTAGCCGCAGGGGCGAACAGCGTGGCGCAAGGCTTGGAACAGCTGGCCCAAGCGAATCCGGAACTGGCGAAGAACGCGGCGGTTCAGCAGTTGATCGCGGCCAGCAAGCAGGTCGCCCAAGGCAGCGAGCAGTTGCACCAAGGGAATCAGCAGCTGCTGAAAGGCAGCCAAGACCTACACAGCGCCCAGCAGCAGTTGGTTCAAGGCGGGCAGCAATTAACGGCGGGTCAAGAGCAGCTGTTGCAAGGCATGACCGAGCTGAACGCCGGACAAGAGAAGCTGGCGAGCGGCCTGGAGCAATTTAGCGGCAAGCTGTCGGAAGCGGCGGCTGGCGGCAAGAAGCTGGCAAGCGGTGCCGGACAGCTGAGCGCAGGCGCCAAACAACTGCTCGGCGGTGTTGAGCAATTGTCTGGCGGCGTAGGCACGCTGGCGGACGGCTCGAAGCAGCTGGATGCAGGTGCGGGTGAACTGAAGGACGGCATGGATCAACTGACAGAAGGCTCGGGCGAGCTGGCTTCGAAGCTGACCGATGCCGCAGAACAAACCTCCGGCGTGAAGAAAACCGATGCGCTTGTGAACATGTATGCTCAGCCGATTGAGATCAACGAGCAGAAGGTTAATGAAGTACCTAACTACGGCACCGGCTTTGCACCATACTTCTTGTCGCTGGGCCTGTTCGTTGGGGCGCTGATCTCGACGCTGGTTGTGCCGGTCAGAGGCACTTCGGTGGCGGAAGCCAGCGGCTGGAGCCGCTTCGTAAGCCGTACGCTGACTTTTGCCGGCATGAGTCTGATACAGTCCTTGCTGGCGTCTGCACTGGTTCTTTACGGATTGGGGCTTGAGGTCAAGAGCGTTCCGCTCTTCTATCTCTTCGCCTTTGTCACCAGCTTGTGCTACATGTTGATCATTCAAGCACTTGTAACCTGGATGGAGAACCCGGGACGGTTCTTGGCGATCCTGATGCTGATTTTCCAACTGACGACCAGCGCAGGAACGTTCCCGCTCGAACTGATTCCGAACTGGATGAAAGCCTTCAATCCGATCCTGCCGATGACGTACAGCGTCAAAGGCTTCAAGGCGGTCATCTCCACCGGCGATATGCCGATGGCTTGGGAAAACATCGGATGGTTGGTTGCGTTTGGCGTTGTATTTCTGGCGTTTACGCTGGTGTACTTCCTGCGCCACGAACGCAGTACAGAACGCAGTCCTGAAGCCAACCTGAGCGTACAGTCGCACTAATCAAATCATGATTACAGAAGATCCGCTCTCTGGAATTCCGGAGGGCGGATCTTTTTTGTAGGTGGGTAGATATCCCTGAGCCGAGCCTTTTGCAGGATGATCCCGAATCATCAGTCGAGTTTGGCCGGGACACATTCTTTACCGGGACATAAACTCTATAGTAAAGTTCCCGATCGGGTTACGGACCTTAGGAGCAACGGGCAACAGGTTCGCTCCTACCCCTTAAAAAAAGGGATAATGGTGCAAATAGACACGCAGAGACAACCACACGTCTTCATATGGTGACGCTTTCGTGGCAAAACCGCCCTGTCACGGCCTAAAAGTTCTAATCAATAGTGCAAAATAAAGAGAATATAATGCAAAAACAGATGTGACATTTTCCGTTAGAATAAAAAGAAAGATTGAACCGGGCTTATCCGGCGTAGTCGCAGGACATAGGGACTGATCCATTCTATTCGCTAATGATGTTTGAACTACCTCTAAATAGAAAGGTTGCGTCAGATGATGAAACATACCGTTATACCTCCCAAGCAGGGACTCTATGATCCCGCTTTCGAAAAAGACGCTTGCGGCATGGGCTTCGTGGCTCATATCAAAGGGAAAGCCTCCCATGATATCGTCAGCCAAGCGCTGACCATGCTGGCGAATATGGAACACCGGGGCGGCCAAGGCAGCGAACCGAATTCGGGGGATGGCGCAGGTATTTTACTGCAAATCCCGCACCGTTTTTTTGCCGCTGAAGCAGCAAAGCTTGGATTTACACTGCCGGAGGCAGGACAATATGGCGTTGGGATGCTGTTCCTGCCTCATGACGAAGCGGTTCGGGCTAAGCAGGAGGAAGAGCTCGTGCGTATCGCCGAGGAGGAAGGACAACGCGTCCTTGGCTTCCGTACGGTGCCAACTCGCGACGATATGCTGGGCCAATCGGCCAAAGCGGCTAAACCGTTCGTCCGCCAGATTTTTATCGAGCGTTCCGCAGATCTGAAGGAGGATCTGGACTTTGAGCGCAAGCTGTACGTGATCCGGCGCCGGGCTGAACGCGCGATCCGCTATAGCGGCGCCGAGCAAGGGGATGCTTTTTACGTACCCAGCTTATCGTGCCGGAAAGTAGTCTACAAAGGGATGCTGACCACGGAGCAGGTCGGGCAATTCTACCTCGACTTGCGGGACGAGAGACTGGAATCGGCTATCGCGATGGTGCACTCGCGCTTCAGTACGAATACGTTCCCAAGCTGGGAGCGGGCGCATCCGTACCGCTTTATGATTCACAACGGCGAGATTAATACGCTGCGCGGCAACGTGAACTGGATGCATGCCCGTCAGTCGATGTTCAAGAGCGAGAAGTTTGGCGACGATTTGGAAAAGGTAAAACCGATCATCAATCCGGACGGCTCGGATACGGCGATGTTCGACAATACGTTTGAATTCCTGTACTTGAGCGGACGCTCCCTGCCTCACGTAGCGATGATGATGGTGCCTGAGCCTTGGGTTGGCCGGGACGACATGGACCCGGACAAAAAGGCGTTCTACGAATACCACAGCACGATGATGGAGCCATGGGACGGGCCTGCGGCGATGGGCTTTACCGACGGGATCCAGATTGGGGCGATTTTGGACCGGAACGGCTTGCGTCCATCGCGTTATTACGTAACGAAGGACGACTTGATCGTCCTCTCCTCGGAGGTTGGCGTGCTTGATATCCCGGCGGAGAATGTGCTCTATAAGGACCGGCTGCGTCCGGGCCGGATGCTGCTGGTCGACACGCAGGTAGGCCGGATCATTTCCGACGAGGAAGTGAAATCCGCCATCGCGAAGGAGCATCCGTACCGTGAATGGCTGAACGAGCATCTCGTTGAGCTGGAAGATCTGCCGGAAGCGAAAGAACTGCCGCCGGAGAGTCATGAAGACATTGCGCGCCGTCAAATGGCGTTTGGCTATACGTATGAAGACCTGCGGAAGGTGCTTGAGCCGATGGCCTTAACCGGTCAGGAAAATATCGCTTCGATGGGTTACGACGCGCCGCTCGCCGTCTTGTCCGAACATCCGCAGCGATTGTACAACTACTTCAAGCAGATGTTTGCGCAGGTTACCAACCCGCCGATCGATGCGATCCGCGAGGAGCTCGTTACCTCGACCGCAACGACGATTGGGCCGGAGCGCAACCTGCTTCAGCCGGAGCCGGAGAGCTGCCGTCAAATCCGGTTGGATTCGCCGATTCTGTCCAATGAGGACTTTGCGAAAATCCGCCATCTGCACCGGCCAGGGTTTAAAGCGATCACGATTCCAATCCTGTTCCCGGCTGCCGAAGGAGCGGAGGGGCTGCGCAAGGCGTTGGATACGTTATGCGAAGCAGCAGATCGGGTCATCGCCAAGGGCCATAATATCCTGATCTTGTCCGACCGCGATATGGATGCGGAGAACGCGGCTATCCCGGCGTTGCTGGCAGTATCCTGCTTGCATCACCATCTGATCCGTGAAGAGACGCGGACCAAGGTCAGCCTGCTGCTGGAGTCGGGCGAGCCGCGTGAAGTACACCATTTTGCGTTGCTGCTTGGTTACGGCGTCAGCGCAGTGAATCCATATCTTGCGTTCGAATCGTTAAAGGATATGATTGCTCAAGGGATGCTGCAGGGCATTTCGCATGAAAAAGCGGTGTACAACTTCATTAAAGCTGCGACCAAAGGGGTCGTTAAAACGTTGTCCAAAATGGGCATCTCGACGATTCAATCGTACCGCGGGGCGCAAATTTTCGAAGCGGTTGGCCTGGAGCCTTCCTTCGTAGACCGTTACTTTACGTGGACGCCGTCGCGGATCGGGGGCATTGGCTTGAAAGAAGTGGCCGCCGAAACGCTCGCCCATCATTTCCGTGCCTTTACCGATAAGGATGGCAATGACAAGGTGCTGGATTCCATCGGGGAATACCAGTGGCGCAGCGGCGGGGAAGAGCATCTATTCAACCCGCAAACGGTGCATTTGCTGCAGCAGGCGGTCCGTACGGGCGATTATAAACTGTATAAGAAATTCGCCGAGCTGGTGCAAGGCGAGAACAATAAACATTTGACGCTGCGCTCTTTGCTGGAGCTGAAGCCGGTCGGGCCGAAGGTGCCGCTGGAGGAAGTGGAATCGGCTGCTTCGATCATGCGCCGCTTCAAGACCGGGGCGATGTCGTTTGGCTCGATCAGTAAAGAAGCGCATGAGACGATTGCGATCGCGATGAACCGCATCGGAGGCAAGAGCAACACCGGCGAAGGCGGCGAGGATCCGGCGCGTTATGTGCCGGACGCTAACGGCGATCTGCGCCGCAGCGCGATCAAGCAGGTGGCGTCGGGACGGTTTGGTGTTACATCGCACTACTTGGTGAACGCCGACGAAATCCAGATTAAGATGGCGCAAGGGGCGAAACCGGGTGAAGGCGGTCAGCTGCCGGGCCGTAAGGTGTATCCTTGGGTAGCGGAAGTACGCGGCTCCACGCCGGGGGTTGGCTTGATTTCGCCGCCGCCGCACCATGATATCTATTCGATCGAGGATTTGGCGGAGTTGATTTACGATCTGAAGAACGCCAATCCGAAAGCGCGTATCAACGTGAAGCTGGTTGCAGAGGCCGGCGTCGGAACGATTGCTGCCGGCGTTGCTAAAGGCCGCGCGGACGTCATTCTGATCAGCGGTTATGACGGGGGCACTGGTGCTTCGCCGCAAAGCTCGATCCGCCATGCGGGCTTGCCGTGGGAGCTGGGGCTGGCTGAAACGCATCAGACCCTAATCCTAAACAACCTGCGCGACCGCGTCGTACTGGAAACCGACGGCAAGATGCTGAACGGCCGCGACCTCGCTGTCGCCGCACTGCTTGGGGCTGAGGAGTTTGGCTTCTCGACTGCACCTCTGGTGGCGGTTGGCTGTATCATGATGCGGGTATGCCAGCTGGATACATGCCCAGTAGGGGTTGCCACGCAAAATCCGGAGCTGCGCAAAAACTTCACCGGAGATCCGCAGCACGTTGTCAACTTTATGACCTTCGTGGCAGAGGATCTGCGCGAATGGATGTCCGAGCTGGGCTTCCGCACACTGGAAGAAATGATCGGACGCACCGACTGCCTGGATGCGGTGAAGGCGGTGGATCATTGGAAGAAGAAAGGCGTTGATCTCAGCTCGTTGCTGCATATGCCGGAGCTTCCGGAAGGAAGCAGCCGCTATTGCACGAAACAGCAAAACCATGGGCTGGAAGAGACGTTGGATATGACGAAGCTGCTGCCGCTGGCTCTGCCTGCGCTGGAGCGCGGCGAAGCCGTCAGCGCCCGGCTGCCGATCTGCAACGTGAACCGGGCGACCGGGACGATTGTAGGCTACGAAGTTACCCGCCGTTATGGACAGCAAGGGCTGCCTGAGGATACGATCACGTTCCATTTTGAAGGTTCTGCGGGCCAAAGCTTTGGGGCGTTTATCCCGAAAGGCATGACCCTCACCGTCGAAGGCGATGCCAACGACTACACCGGCAAGGGGCTGTCCGGCGGCAAGGTGATTGTGAAGCCGTCGCCGCGTGCAACGTTTGTCCCAGAGGAGAACATCATCATTGGCAATACGTCGTTCTATGGTGCAACGAGCGGGGAGGCTTACATCCGCGGGATTGCCGGGGAACGGTTTGCGGTGCGGAACTCCGGGGCCAACGTCGTCGTTGAAGGCGTCGGTGACCATGGCTGCGAATATATGACCGGCGGACGGGTTGTCATCTTGGGTGAAACCGGCCGGAACTTTGCAGCCGGGATGTCCGGCGGGATCGCATACGTGTTTGATGAGAGCGGAGATTTTGCGGGCCGCTGCAACCTGGAAATGGTGCTGCTCGAGTCGGTGGAGGATCCGGCGGAAATCGATCAGCTGCGGACGTTAATCAGCCGTCACATCCTGTACACGGATAGTACGGTTGGACGCCGCGTGCTGGATCGTTGGAACGAGTACCTGCCGAAATTCGTCCGCGTCATTCCGAAGGACTACAAACGGATGTTGGAGCAAATCCGTAAAGTTGAAAATGAAGGGCTGAAGGGTGAAGCCGCGCTGCTCGCTGCATTTGAAGCGAATGCGCGCGAGCTGGCCCGTGCCGGCAACAACTAATAGATTTTAGCGATAGCAATGAGGAAGTTGACCGCCCCGGTTGTCTGAACAAGACTGCGGGGCGGTTTTGTTAGGTAAAAATAAACCGATTGTGCGAACATACGTTTTTCGTGTAATATGATTTGGAGAATATTAGGAAGTGAATGGGAAAGGGGGAGCGGCCTTTGGCTGAACAAACTGTTGCATCGCAAGGCGGCAAACGAAGGACGAGACCTCTAGGGCATTATCTCGAAATGCTGGAGAAATACGTGTTCACGCAACGCAAGCTGCTGTTCAGTATGGCTGCGTTGCTGTTGATCTCGATCGCTTTGCAGCTGATTAATCCGCAAGTCATTCGTTATTTTATCGATACCGCGCAGGGGGATGGAAGTTTAAAGCCTTTATATATCGCGGCGGGACTCTTCATCGGCTTCTCTCTGATCCAACAGCTCGTATCGGTGTGCGCGTCCTACTTCAGCGAGAACCTGGGCTGGACGACAACAAACAAGCTGCGTGCGGACCTCGTCAGACATTGCCTGTCGCTGGATATGTCGTTCCACAAGTCGAACACTTCCGGTTCTTTGATTGAACGGGTGGACGGCGACGTCAACGCGCTGGCCAACTTCTTCTCCAGCTTCCTGATCCATATGCTGGGCAATTTGCTGCTGATGACGGGCATCCTGTTGCTGCTGTTCCGTGAAAGCATCTGGATTGGTGCAGCGATGAGCTTATTTGTCGTTGGTGCCATCTTTATGATTCGGAAAATTCGTGAGTTTACGGTTCCGGTGTGGACCAAGTGGCGTGTCCAAAATGCCGAGCTTTACGGGTTTATCGGCGAACAGCTGGAAGGCACCGAGGATACCCGGGCGAACGGGGCAGCCGGTTACGTGCTGGAACGCTTCTATGCCATGGCCCGGCGGATGCTGCCGATACGCGTTCGCGCCTCGGTGGGCTTCGGTATGATGTGGGGGACAACGATTCTCGTGTTCGCTCTGGGCAATGCCGCCGCCTTTCTGGTTTGCGCCTGGTTGTGGAGACGGGGCGAGCTGACGATCGGTTCGATCTACCTTGTGTTTTATTACACGGAGCTGCTGGCTCAGCCGATTGAGAAGATCCGTACCCAGCTGGATGATCTGCAAAAAGCCGACGCCAGTCTAATCCGCGTCCGGGATCTGCTGAATACGAAATCGCGGATTACCGACGGTCCAGGCGCACCGCTGCCGAAGGGGCCGTTATCCGTGAAAATCGACCGCCTGACGTTCTCGTACGAGGAAGACGGAGAGCCGACACTGCATGAGGTGGATTTGATGCTGAAGCCGGGAGAAACGCTCGGCTTGCTAGGCCGCACTGGCAGCGGAAAATCTACATTGGCGCGGCTGCTGCTGCGCTTCTACGATCCCCAACAGGGCAAGATCGAGCTGTCGGGCATCGACATCCGCGAGTGCAAGCTGCACGAGCTGCGGAGCGGGGTGGCGATGGTGACGCAAAACATCGAGATTATGGAAGGCACCGTTCGCGATAATCTGGCTCTGTTTGATGAAAGCATACGGGATGAGGACATCATCGCGGTGTTAAATGAGTTGGGATTGCAGGAGTGGTATGCTGCTTTGCCTGATGGACTGGATACAGTGCTCTCCTCCGGAGGGGGAAGTCTGTCGGCTGGGGAAGCGCAGCTGCTGGCGTTTGCTCGGGTATTCCTGACGAACCCGGGGCTGGTTATCCTGGACGAAGCCAGCTCCCGTCTCGACCCGCTGACCGAAAACCGGATCGAGACGGCGATCACCCGGCTGCTGGAGTCGCGGACGTGCATGATCATCGCGCACCGTTTATCAACCGTGCAGCGAGCCGATCAGATCCTTATTTTGGAGAATGGCCGAATCGTGGAATATGGACCACGCAAAGAGCTGGCGGCTGACCCCGGTTCTCGGTTTAGCCGGATGCTGTCCGTTGGCCTGGAGGAGGTGTTGGCATGAGCACGCGGCATTTTTTCTGGAGATTGCTGCTGAATCGTCCGGCTTTTTATATCGCGAACCTGCTCTCCTGGACGATCATTCATATGATCCCGCTGCTTCCGGGCCTGATTACGAAGGCGTTCTTCGATGATTTGGAAGGCAGCGCCAACCTCCCATTCGGAGTTGAGGGACTAACGGCGTTGCTTATCGGCGTGGCGCTGGCGCGCATCGCGATGATCGCTGTAGGCTGCTGGACAGATGGCAGCTACCGATTCCGGATCAGCATGCTGCTGCGGCGAAATATGCTGGCCCATGTGCTTCGGGAGCCCGGCGCCAAAGCGATCCCTTGCGCACCGGGGGAGGCGATCAGCAATTTCCGCGATGACGTGGATCAAGCGGAGGAAGCGATGAGCTGGTCGGTGGATATGCTTGGCCTGATGGGCTTTGTTGTGATCTCCAGTTATATTCTGATTTCAATCGATGCGCAGTTGACGTTCTTCGTCTTTGTACCGCTCATTCTGGTCGTGACAGCCGCGCAAATCGCCACGGCGCGCATTCAGAAGTACCGGGCTGCCAGCCGCGCTGCCACAGCGAATGTAACCAGCTCAATCAGCGAGATGTTCGCGAACGTACAGGCGATTCAAGTCGCGGGAGCGGAAGAGCGGATCGTCCGGCGGTTCGAACGTCTGAGCGACGAGCGCCGGAAGATGATGGTCAAAGATAAGCTGATCACCGAATCGCTGTCCTCTGTGTTTACGAACTCCGTCAACCTCGGAACCGGAATGATTCTGGTGCTGGCCGGTTACAAGATGCGCAGCGGATCGTTTTCCGTCGGTGACTTGTCGCTGTTCATCTATTACTTAACCTTTGTCACCCAATTGATTTCGAACGTCGGGAACTTTATGACGTTTTATAAGCAAATGGCGATCAGCTTCTCCCGCCTGAAGCACATGCTTCAAGGCGCTCCGGCCAAGCTGCTGACGGTTCCGGCGTACATCGGAATCGGCAAGCGGCGGGAGTCGGACACCGATCACGGGATGAAGGGCGCAGCAACTGCGTTAAGCGTCTCGGGATTGGGGACGTATCCGGCTGAATCTCCGTTAGAGCAGGACGACCGGAATGTACTTGCAGCCGATCTGCCGGCAGAGCCGCTGCAGCTGCTGGAGGTAAGCGGACTAACCTATCGCTATCCGGAGACTGGCCGGGGCATCGAGAACGTCAGTCTGCGCCTGCCGCGCGGATCGTTTACGGTCGTCACCGGCATGATCGGCTCCGGCAAAACCACGCTGCTGCGGGCGTTGCTTGGCCTGCTGCCGGCGGAAGCCGGGGAGATCCGCTGGAACGGCCGCATCGTCCGTACGCCGGCTGACTTTTTTGTTCCGCCGCAAAGCGCGTATACGGCGCAAATCCCGCGCCTGTACAGCGACAAGCTGCGGAACAACATCCTGCTCGGGCTGCCCGAGGACGAGGGCAGCCTGACGCAGGCGCTGCACGTCGCCGTGCTGGAGGACGACGTGGCGCAGCTCGCGCATGGCCTCGACACGATGGTCGGACCGCGCGGCGTCAAGCTCTCCGGCGGCCAGGTCCAACGGACCGCGGCCGCCCGGATGCTCGTGCGCGAGGCACAGCTGTACGTGTTCGACGACCTGTCGAGCGCGCTCGACGTTGAAACCGAACGTAAGCTGTGGGAGCGGTTGTTCCAATCCCGAGGCGAGGCAACCTGCCTCGTGGTGTCGCACCGCAAGGCCGCGCTCTCGCACGCGGACCATATCATCGTGCTGAAGGACGGCACGATTGAAGCCGAAGGCACGGCGGAGCAGCTGCTCGCCACCAGCGCCAGCTTCCGCCAGCTCTGGTACGGCGAGGAGCCGCAGGCCGACGGGGCATAAGACTGCAAATCCCAGCCCAAAGCGCCAACAGGAGGTCTGAAGGGGGCGGCTGATGGCATTATGGCCCGGGTCAATCTCCGGTAGATCGCCTGGGTAAATCGTCCGGGTGAATCACCCGGGTAGATTGACCTATGTCAGCCCTCTGTCAGTCCCTCATCACTGCCCGGAGCTTTAGCTGACGGAAGCCTTATGGTAGAATAGGGGAAATTATCCTGATTTAACGGGATACAGTTCGAAAAGAGAGTGGGGAGTATCCTATGGAGATGACGCAGGAACCCGTCGTACGCATGCGGGACGTCACCAAGCGCATCGGCAGCAAGACGCTGATCGACCGATTAACGCTGGATATCCCGAGAGGACAAGTATACGGCTTCCTGGGTCCCAACGGAGCCGGGAAAACGACCACGATCCGGATGATGGTCGGACTGATGTCGATATCGGAAGGCGATATCCTGATCGAAGGGGCCAGCATTAAGGATCGTTTCGAAGAGGCGATATCGCATGTCGGCGCCATCGTGGAGAATCCGGAGATGTACAAGTTCCTGACCGGGTACCAGAATTTGCTACATTACGCCCGCATGTCTCCGGGGGTCACGAAACAGCGGATCTGGGAGGCGGTCGAGCGGGTTGGCATGCAGAACCGCATCCATGACAAAGTCAAGACGTATTCGCTGGGCATGCGCCAGCGGCTTGGGGTTGCGCAGGCCATCCTGCATCGGCCGAAGCTGCTGGTGCTGGACGAGCCCACCAACGGGCTCGACCCGCAGGGCATCCGCGAGCTCCGCGATTATCTGCGGGCGCTGGCGCGGGAGGAAGGGACGACCGTGTTTGTCTCCAGCCATTTGCTGTCGGAAATGGAGCTGATGTGCGACACGGTCGCGGTTATCCAGCAGGGACGGCTGGTGGACGTCAAGTCCCTGCACCCGGAAGCCGTCGAAGGCCGGGCGCAGGAGACGGCCTTCGACGTAAGCGATCCGCAGCGCGCGGTAGGGCTGATCGCAGGCGCTCGCCTCGAAGGCGGCCGGCTGATCGTGTCCGCCGACCGGAAGGCTGCGGCGGAGATCAACGCGAAGCTGGTCTTGGCGGGCATTGACGTGTACGCCATCCAGGCGGTGACGCGTTCGCTGGAGGATCAATTCCTGGAGCTGACGGGAGGGAAGGACATTGAATAATTTTCTCGCGCTGGTCCAAAACGAAAACATGAAGATTTACCGGCGGGTTCGCACCTGGATTATGTTTGGGCTGCTTGTCCTGCTGACGATCCTGTTTGGGGTGCTGTTCTCGTTGGACGGCGGCAGCCAGCGGCTGAGCGCCTGGGACGCTCTGGACCAACTCAGTTTCCTGTATTATCTCGTCAGCATCTATGCCGCCGTTATTGCCGCTGACATCGTAGCCGGTGAGTTCACCTGGGGAACGATCAAGCTGCTGCTGATCCGTCCTTGGACGCGGACGAAGGTGCTGCTGTCCAAGCTGCTGGCCGTGCTGCTATTTACGCTGGCGATGAGCGCGGTATTTTTCGCCATCGCCCTGGCCGTTTCGTTCCTGATTTTCCCGAATGAGCCATCGCAATACCTAGGGGCAAGCCCGCTGAGCCGGATTCTGGAAAGTCTGCTGTACAGCTATATCGATTTGCTGGTAATTGCAGCATTTTCGTTTATGCTGTCGACGGTCTTTCGCTCTAGCGGCATTGCCATCGGACTGTCGCTCTTCATCTTGTTTGCGGGCAACATCTTTACGTTGTTGTTCCACCCGTCGCGTTATGCTTGGGCCAAATATCTGCTGTTTACCAATATGGATCTAGGCCAATATCGCGGGGGGCAGGTCGGACCGGCCGGGATGACGCTGGGCTTCTCCATCACGGTGCTGGCGGTCTACGTCCTGCTGTTCCTGGCGGTGGCCTGGCTCGTATTCAAGAAGCGTGACGTTGCTGCATAAGCTTGTTCCCTTGCAAAAAATAAGAAGCTCCCGCCTTTCTCATTTGGCGGGAGCTTCTTTTATGACTGATTTGTTTTACCCTGCTTCGGGGCGCGCGGCTTTCTTGACCTTGCCTTTGCCGCTAGAAGCCGATGGGGTGGGGGCGGGGGCCACCCGTTCCATTTTGCTCGATCCGTTCAGCAGTCCACCTTCAACGATGATCAGCTTGGCCACATCCACGTTGCCGTCGACTTGACCGCTTGCGGTGATTGTGAGTTTCCCTGTAGTGGTGACATCTCCGATGACTTTGCCGGCGACGATCACATCGGCGCCTTTAATGTTGGACATGGCCTCGCCGGTTTCGCCGATGATGATCTGTCCCTGGCAGTCGATCTCCCCATGGATTTGACCCTCCACACGCAGATTGGACTTGCACTCCAGCTTGCCTTCTACCAGGCTGCCTTGGCCGATCAGGGTATCGGTCAGACGGGGGGCTTTCTTGTCTTTGAACATAGCGCTTCATCAACTTCCTTTCCACATGCGGATTACTTCAAATAAGGCATCGGATCAACGGCTTTGCCGCCCTTGACGATCTCAAAATGCAAATGGGGTCCGGTACTGCGTCCGGTGCTGCCCAGATTGCCGATGCTGTCCCCTTTCTTCACCTCATCCCCGACGGAAACATCGATGTCGCTCAGATGCATGTACCAGGTTTGCAGACCGCCCGGGTGCTCAATCACGATGTATTTGCCGTGGGATCCGTCCCGGGTGGCGGTAACGACCTTGCCTGCAGCTGCGGCATACACGGGGTCCCCGACTTTACCGGCAATGTCGATGCCCGCGTGGAAAGCTGCTCGGCCGGTAAACGGATCGGTGCGGTAACCAAAATTAGAGGTTAGCCGCGTGGACAACGTGGGCCATTCCGAGGGTGTGCCGGAGAGGGAGTATTGGGTCTGCTTCGCTTTTTTCAAGGTGAGCGGCACGTGCTTCTCCATCTCGTCCAGCATTTCGTTCATCGCGGCAAATTCGTCTCGCGTATTCGCTGCAAGTCTCTCGATCTCGTTGTCATGTACGGCAATGAACTCGCCGCCAACCCCGCTGTCCCCAAGAGCGTCCAGCGTCTCATCCCAGGACAACGAAGACAGCTTGCCGAGATTCTTCGCATCCCCCTCTCCGTATTTATCGATAAATTTCTGAAGCTCTGCTTCGAGCTCGGCTACCCGCTCCATCCGGTCCATCATTTCCTTGGACTGGCTCGATAAAGAGATCACTTCGTTCTGCAAGCGCTGAATCGCTTCGTCTTTGTTGGTCACCACCGCTTCAAAGGCTAGGGTTTGCTGCTCCAGCTGATGTTCCAGGCGGGAAACGGTCTGTTCCGAATGAACCTGCAGGCTGACGATCAGCCCGGAAATGGACAGCAGCGCCAGCAAAGGCACGGCAACGACAAGCGGCTTGGAGACTTGCATCTGTTTGACGGGCCGGCTGGCATCCCGAAGGACAAGCAGCGTCATCCGGTTGGGATTCGGTACGCTTACGCTCCTCATGGCATCCCCTCCCTACGCTTCGTTGGTTCTATAACTTATCTATTCCTATGATTCTTAAATCATGTCAAAAAAACAGGTCCTGTCTAATATAAGTGCGGCGGGATCCGTTATTTTCGAAATCTGTCATGAATAAACCGCAGCCCGGATGGTTAATGATGATGGCAGGGGAGGGTGGAAGGCATGCTCTGGCTGATTGGCATTTTACTGCTTTTTATCGTACACGTCGCACTGATCCTGCTGCTTGAATTCCGCAATCCCGCCAAGGCGGTTGCCTGGTTGTTTATCTTGTTTTTGTGCCCTCCCTTGGGTCCGGTCCTCTACTATTTCATGGCCCGGGACTATAGGAAGCGCAAAAAACTGCTGCACCGGGGCCCCGTCCCGTTCCATAGCTTACGGATGCTGCTGCGCGACCAGTTGGCAAGCCCGGTTCGCTTGGAGGAGATGAGCAACCCGGAAATGCTTCATCAGGAACGGCTATATCAGCTGCTGACGCATCATGCGGCAAACCCGATCACAGGCGGAAACCAAACGGAAGTGTATTCCGCCGGGGAAACGGCGTTTGGGGCCATGCTGGAGCGGATGGAGCAAGCGCGAGATCATATCCATCTTGAATTTTATATTTTCCGCAGCGACATGATCGGCTCGGCCTTTGCAGAAGTGATGATCCGGAAAGCCCAGGAAGGGGTCAAGGTCCGGATGATCTGCGATGGGCTGGGGAGCTTTAAGCTGGAGCATGCGTTTATTGAGCGGCTGAGGGCTGCAGGGGTGGAGGTCTACTTCTTTCTGCCAGCGCGGGTCGCCGTGCGGAACCGCCGGGTCAATTACCGCAATCATCGCAAAATCCTCGTGGTGGACGGAAAGTTCGGGTTCGTGGGCGGACTTAATGTGGGTGACGACTATTTAGGCCTTTATGAAAAAATGGGGTACTGGCGCGATACGCATCTGCAGCTGGAAGGAGATTCGGTTTATTATTTGCAGCTCACCTTCCTGGAGGATTGGCTGCTGGCTTCGGGTCAGGATCTCGGGGACCCTGCTCTGTTTCCGCCCCATGAAGGGCCCGGGCAGGAGCAAGTGCAGATCCTGACCAGCGGCCCGAATTTGCCGCGTAACCCGATTCATGAAATGTGCTTTAATTCGATTGCGGTGGCGAAGCGCCGGATCTGGATCGCTTCGCCCTATTTCATTCCCGACCCCAGCGTATATTCCGCACTGAAAACGGCGGCATTAAGCGGAGTCGAAGTGAACATCATCATGCCTTACCATCCGGACAGCCGCTTGGTGAAGCTGGCTTCCTTGTCTTACGTGGAGGAGCTGCTGGGGGCCGGGGTAAAGTTCTTTCAATATACGAAGGGCTTTATTCATGCCAAAGTGATGATCATCGACGACCTGCTCGCTTCGGTGGGGACGGCGAACATGGATATGCGCAGCTTTTTTTATAACTTTGAAATGACGGCGTTGTTGTTTGATCCGGGGACGATCACCCGGCTGGAGAGCGACTTCAAGCAGGATCTGGCCGATTCGATCCCGATTCGGTTTGAGGAATTCGCTCGGCGGCCGAAAGGGCAGAAGCTGCTTGAGCTGCTAGCGCGGCTGTTGTCGCCGTTGCTGTAGCGGAGGTTGCCAGCCGTTGTCGTTGTGCAGCGAAGGCTTCCCTTGTTTAAGACCGGCCGGGGGATTTTAAATGCTGCAAGATCAGCTTGAGGGACTGGGGAGGGATGGTCTCGAGCAAATCTCCCCGTTCCTTCAGTCGTTGACCGATATTCAGCAGGTTAAAATCCGCAGGCTTGGGGTTCCGCCGTACCTCATCCCAGGTCAGCGGGGTCGACACGCTGGCGGCTGCCCGGGCGCGCGGGGTATAGGGGGCGGCCAGCGTCTTGCCGCCGTAATGCTGCAAGTAGTCGAAGTAGATTTTGTCGCCGCGGTCTTTTTTTAGCCGTTCGATGGTAAATAGGTTGGGGTGTTTTTCGGTGACGTAACGGGCGACGAAATGTCCAACCATCCGCAGCTCGTCGAAGGTGATGCCGTATTCGATTGGCACGATGATCTGCACGCCGGTAGCGCCGGACGTCTTCGGCACGGATTGCAAGCCGAGCGAGGCCAAAATCTCCCCGACCAAAGCGGCCGCCTCCATAATTCGCGGCTCGTCCTCCAGCGTGGGGTCCAGGTCAATCATCCATTCGCACGGCAACTCCTCTCCGGCATAATGCAGAGACGGATGGAATTCGATGCAAGCCAGGTTGCCGAGCCACAGCAGCACCGGCAGCCGGTCAAGCACGACATAATTGATGTTCTCGTGAACGGCGGTGCGGACGAAGGGCGGCAGCGGTTCGGGGGCATTTTTCTGGTAAAAAAACTTGCCGTGAATCCCGCCGGGATAACGAATCGTGGTCAGCAGCCGGTTGCGGCAATATTTCAGCAGGTAAGGCGACAGCTCGGCCAGCTTCTCCAAATACATCCGCTTGGTGATGCCGGCTTCGGGCCATAACAGCTTATCCGGGTTGGAGACGGAAATCTCTTCACCTTCGACGGTGATCGTTCCTTTAATTGTTCGGGGCATGACGGTTCCTCCTTGCTGAAATCGGATGAAAATCGGAAGAAAGATGTTCGCCCTGCTTAGGGTTGTTGGTTCTAGGCTTGCCTGGGGACGGGGAAACTATGAGCGAACTAACGCCCGGAATGGTTCAAGAGAGGCAGGGGCAAACTGGGGAACAAGCGGAGGTTCGGGGTTGGAGAAGGTAAAGACAAGGATTGTGCACATTGGAGCTGGGGAGGTGGAGAGCGCCGCATGGAATGGAAACCGATCACACCGTTTGAACCGATTCGCAACGATACGATTCCGCAAGGCGAAGAATGGGTGGCCCAGGTCAAGTGGGACGGGGTGCGGATGTTAACTTATCATGACGGCCGCGAGGTCAAGCTGATTAACCGCAAGGGCAACGATCGTAGTTTGCAGTACCCGGAGTTTCTCGATACGCATGAGTTTTGCCGGGCGCATTCGGTGATTCTTGACGGCGAGATGATTGCCCTCTCGGGCGGCAAGCCGTCGTTTCACGAGATTATGCGGCGGGACAGCTTGCGGCGGGAGCAGGAAATTCGCTTTGCAGCCCAGCGGATTCCTGCGATCTATATGATCTTTGACATCTTGCACTATGATGGCAAGTGGGTGAACGGAGAGCCGTTAGCGAATCGCCAGCAGCTGTTGCAGGAGCTGGTGATCCCCTCCGAGCGGGTGCAGATTGTCCCCAATGTGGCGGACGGAGAACTGTTATTCGACTTGATGAAGCAACGGGGCTGGGAAGGGATTGTCTCGAAGCGGCTCGACAGCACCTATGCGTTTGGAGGCAAGGATGCCCGCTGGGTTAAGAAGAAGCTGGCCCGCGACCTGTATGCCGCCATCGGCGGGGTGACATATCGCGATGGTGGGGTGAACGCCATTTTACTGGGCTTGTACGACCCGGAGGGTCGGTTTATCTACATCGGCCATGCCGGCAGTGGCAAATGGAAGGTGGCGGATTGGCGCGACCTGACCGAAAACGTGAAGCCATTGATCATCCCCAAGCGTCCGTTTGCCAACGTCCCTGAACGCATCAAAGGGGCCGTCTGGATTCAGCCGGCCCTGACTGTAAAGGTGCAGTTCATGGAGTGGACGCCCGGCGGCACGATGCGCCACCCGATCATCCAAGGGTGGGCGAATGTCCCGCCCGAGGCTTGTAATATGGAGCAAAGCATGTAGCGTCTGGCCGGTGAACCAACAGGTGGTGACGGTACGGCCTTCGGTCTATTTCGCCTCCGGCTTGGTGGTGGTGCGGCGTTTGGGCTTCGGCTTCACCGCCACGGTTGGCGTTACGGTTTCGTTGTCTGTGCCGGCCTTTTTGGCCTTTCCTGCGGCAGGCTTGGTTTCCGGCTCGGTCTTTGCTTTTTTGGCGGCCGGCTTGCGTGTGCGCTTTGCCGGAGCAGCGGCGGCGGGACCCGGATCGGTCGCGACCGGCCTCACCGCCTCGATGCTTGCCTGCAGCGCCGCCATCAGGTCGATGACGTTGGTCTCCGGTTTGGCCGGTGCCAGACTGATTTCCTCGCCGGCCACTTTTTGCTCGATCAGATGCAGTAACCCCTCGCGGTAGTCGTCGGTGTATTTCTCCGGCTCAAACGGGGTGGACAGCTGCTCGATCAGCATTTTTGCCATCGTCAACTCTTTGTCGTTCACTTGAATGTTCTCCGGTAAGTTAGGCACTTGGGAGATCGGACGGATTTCGTCCGGATAAAAGATCGTTTCGATGGCCAAGCATCCCTCCATTACGCGGATGGCGGCCAAGCTGCTTTTGGAGCGGATGGCGATTTTGGCGATTCCGATTTTTCCTGTTTCACGCATCGCTTCAAGCAGCAGCTGATAGGCGTTCCCTCCGGCTTGGTCCGGCGCCAGATAATACGTCTTCTGAAAATAAATCGGATCAATCTCCTTCAAATCCACGAAATCGATGATGTTGATCGTTTTTTCAGCGTGGGCGGACAGCTGCTCCAGTTCCTCTTTTTCAAAAAGGACGTACTTGCCCTTCTCGTATTCGTAACCGCGCGAAATGTCTTCCCAATTCACGTCAACGTCGCACGCCGGACAACGCCGTACATACGAAATCGGGCTGCCGCACACTTTATGAATGTATTTCATGGAGATGTCCTTGTCTTCGGTGGCCGAAAACATTTTGACCGGCACATGGACCAGCCCGAAGCTGATCGCTCCTTTCCAGACGGTATGCATGGTGTAAACCCCTTTCTATGCGCTTCCTTCAAATCCTCGCTTACGAAATTGCTGTTATTCCGTAGTATGGTTTGAAATCTATTTTCTATTTACGCAGGGTTAGTGAATCTTTCGTTCAGGTGCTCTGCGGTTGCGGGGGGTGCGGCGGACCGATATAATGAGGACAGGCCTAGCAAGGATTTGAGACATGAACTGTAACGGACACCAATGACGCTATTTGCCTGCAGGACGGAATTCTGGAATTTAACGGACAAGAAAGACCTTATTTACCGGGTTTGGGCTGCTTATTCTTCCAAAACGTTGGAATAACGTCTCCTGAGTCCGTTAGCACGGGAAATGTCCGGGAAATCAGTGCTTAAGGTCATCTCGGTCCGTTAGCGGAGCTGGGGTGAGCTTGGGGCAGCTCTTGGGTCAGCTTAGGCAGCTTAGGTGCTCGAAGGAATGGCGATTTCGTTGGAACGTGATAAAGGTGGTAAGCTAAAGTGAGCATGGATCAAAACAATGGCAGCACCTCAGCGCGGTGGGTATACGAAGCCGAGGATCTGAAGGGGACGGAGCGGCTGGCGGAGGCGTTGGCGAAGCTGGCACAGCCGGGAACGGTGATCGCCCTGGACGGGGATCTTGGCGCGGGCAAAACGGCGTTTTCCCAGCTGTTCGCGAAGCACCTCGGCGTGAAGGACACCGTGAACAGTCCGACCTTTACTTTAATTAAGGAGTATGAGGGCAGGCTGCCTTTTTATCATATGGACGTCTATCGGCTGTCGCTGGATGAGGCGGATGAGCTGGGGCTGGACGAGTATTTCTACGGCAATGGCGTGACGCTGGTGGAGTGGGCCAGCTTGATTGAGGAACTGCTCCCGGAGGACGTGCTGCGGATGTACATCGAGACGGTGTCGGCCACGGGGCGGCGTATGCATATCAACGTGCAGGGGGCAACCTATGAGCAATGGGGGCCAGCCCTGAAAGAGATTGGAGTATCCGAGCCATGAACGAACATGAAAATATACGGCCATCGCAGCGGCTGTTAGCGTTGGACACCGCCACTTCTTCGCTGGCGGTGGCGGTGATGGAGGGCGGCCGCGTGCTGGCCGAGCGAACGATCCATGCCGAACGGAACCATTCGGCATATTTGGTCACGGCGATCGGAGATTGCCTGAAGGCGGCGGGGCTCGCCAAGCAGGATCTGGACGGGATCGCCGTCGGGGTGGGGCCAGGCTCCTACACCGGGATCCGGATTGCCGTCACGACCGCCAAAACCTTGGCGTGGTCGTTACGGCTGCCGGTCTACGGCGTCTCGAGCCTGGCCGCCTTGGCGCTGGGCGGTTGGGCCAGCGCCAGCGGGCAAGACGCCGCGCTGGGCGAGCTCGCCGCGCGGCGGGGCGCGCCGGCCGGCCCAGCACGGCCGGCGCTGGCTGCCGGCGGCGATGCCGGGGGCGAATCCGCCCCCACCGCCGCCGGCAGCCACTGGATCGCGCCGCTGATCGACGCGCGGCGCGGCCAGGCCTATTCGGCGCTGTTCGCTGCACCAGCGCCGGGCGGTCTGCCGGAGCGTCTCGAACCCGACGCGATCCGGCTCATGGACGGGTGGGCCGACGAGCTGAAGCGGCAGCTGGAGCAGCTGCCCGCAGAGGAACGGCCGGCCCGCCTCTGGTTCGTGGGCGAGACCGAGAAGCATGAGGCGGCGATCGCGCCGCTGATCGCCGCCTTCGGCGAGCTCGTCCAGCTCGTGCCCTACGAGCTGGAGGGCGCATGGGTCGGCATCGCCGGCGTGGCGCGCACCGTGCTGCCGGCGGACGACGTACATGCGCTGGAGCCGAACTATACGCAGCTGGCCGAAGCCGAAGCCAAACGGCTGCGGCTGCGGAACGCTTAAGGCGAGGGGGCGGCGAAGCTGGAACAAGATATCGTATTTCGCAACATGACGCTGGCGGATCTGCCGGCCGTCATGGTGATCGAGCATGAATCGTTTACGCTCCCGTGGAGTGAGGAAGCGTTCCGCAACGAGTTAACACATAACCATTTTGCACGGTATCAAATCATGGAATATCGCGGCGAACCGATTGGGTATGCCGGGATGTGGACGATCCTCGATGAGGCCCATGTCACGAACATTGCTGTTCGTACCGCTTATCGCGGCCGCCATCTCGGGGAGAAGCTGCTGCGTCGGATGATGGACTGGGCCATTGAGCTGGGGATGGTCCGGATGACGCTGGAGGTGCGGGTGTCCAATATCGTTGCCCGCACGCTTTATGAGAAAATGGGCTTTACCCCGGCAGGCGTGCGAAAAGGGTATTATTCCGATAATCATGAAGATGCAATCATAATGTGGTGCGAGCTGCCAAGGTCGCAGTCGGAAACCGGGGAAGGAAGCGAAGGTTCGTGGTAAAGCAAGAGCAAGATGTGTATATTTTGGCGGTGGAAACGAGTTGTGACGAAACCTCGGCCGCCGTGGTGAAGAACGGGACGGAGGTTCTGTCCAACCTCATCGCCAGCCAGATCGAAACGCACCGGGCGTTTGGCGGCGTGGTGCCGGAGGTCGCTTCGCGCAAGCATGTCGAGAGCATTACGCGGATGCTGGAGGAAGCGGTGCAGGAGGCGGGAATTGCGCCGGAATCGCTGTCAGCGATCGCCGTGACGGAAGGGCCCGGCTTGGTTGGCGCGTTGCTCGTCGGCATTATGGCGGCCAAGAGCCTTGCTTTCGCATTGGACAAGCCGCTGATTGGCGTTCATCATATCGCCGGTCACATCTACGCCAATCGCTTGGAGGCGGAGATGTTGTATCCGTCCATGGCGCTGGTTGTCTCGGGTGGTCATACGGAGCTGGTGCTGATGGAGCGGGAAGGAAGCTTCCGCCTGCTCGGACGGACGCGCGATGATGCCGTTGGCGAGGCTTATGACAAGGTGGCCCGGGCGTTGGGCTTCCCCTATCCCGGAGGCCCCTTCGTGGACAAGCTCGCTGCAGAGGCGGAGGAAGCAGAGGAGCTGCCTCGGGCTTGGCTGGAGCCGGACTCTTACGACTTCAGCTTAAGCGGACTCAAATCGGCTGTACTAAACGCGGTGAACCAGCACAAGATGCGCGGCGAGGACGGCTACCAAGCGGCGATTGCCCGCGGATTCCAAGAGTCGGTGATCGAAGTGCTGGTGGAAAAAGCTGTCCGCGCCGTCAAGGCAACCGGCTCCCGCCAGCTGTTGCTTTGCGGGGGCGTCGCTGCCAATCGCGGGCTGCGCGCGGCGTTGACCGAGCGCTGTGAGCGCGAAGGCATCGCCTTGTTGATTCCTTCGCTGAAGTATTGCACCGACAACGCCGCGATGATTGGCGCAGCCGCCTACTTGAAATGGCGCAGCGGTGAATTTTCCGACCTGGAGCTGAAAGCCGAGCCTTCCCTTTCGCTGGAGGGCTGGTCTGTCGGCCAGGGTTAAGGTTCAAATCGGGCCCATCGCCCAAAACAAAAGGCCGGACAAACTGTCCGGCCTTTTTTCTTATTCGATTCCTGGTATCACCAGGTTTTATAAACGTCGTCGTTTTCCTGCTTGGCGTTATTTTTGGCAGGAGGGGTTATGTCGGAAGCAGCAACTGCAGCCGCAGTTTCTTTCAATGCCTCGTTGTCGACCTTGTCCGCTCCGCCCATTTTACTGGTCCCTTCAAACACGCTGCCTTCTTCAATGGAAAGGGAAGAGGCGACCATGTTCCCGAACAGCTTGCCTTTGGATGTGATCGATAGCTTGTTTTTCGCATGAACGTTGCCGTTGACGGTGCCGGCGATGATGATATTGCGGGCCAAAATATTAGAATGGACCACGCCCTTCTCCCCAACCGTCACATCGCCTTCGCATTCGATGTCGCCGGTGATTTGCCCTTCGATGCGCACGCCGGCGTCCGAGCGGATTTTTCCTTCAAAAATGCTGCCTTCCCCGATCAAAGTATCTGTCGTGTTCGGGTCCAGCTTCACGGATTTTGCATTATTCCTTAATTTCATGGATCACTCTTCCTCTCCGGGTTTTCTAAGGTAATTGGCCGGATCGACCGTACTGCCGTTCTTGACGACCTCAAAGTGCAGATGGGGTCCGGTGCTGCGGCCGGTGGAGCCTAGCTCCGCAATGATCTCGCCTTGTTTGACGGTGGCGCCAACCTTGGTCAAAATTTTGCTCAAATGCATATAGTTCGTTTTCAATCCCGAGGGATGGGAAATCGTGACATAGTTGCCGCGAGCGCTGGTGCGTCCGGTTTCGATGACCTTGCCGTTGGCTGCAGCATAAATGGGGTCGCCGATGCTCCCCCCGATATCCATTCCGGCATGCTTCGTTAACCGCCCGGTAAATGGATCTTCCCGTTCACCGTAATCGGAAGTGACCCGGGTGGAATCTGTAGGCCAATAGGTTGGCAAGATCGCCATCAGCGCCTTGTATTCCTCGACGGCCACTTTGGTCTGCTCCAGCCGCTGCTGTAAACCGGGCATCTCCTTCAGCGAGGTAGTAATGCTCTCCTTCGTCTCCTGAACCAAATTCGCGATGTCCTGATCGGTCAGCGGAATCGATTCTCCGCCAACTCCGCCTTCGTCAGCGAGGGAGGCCTTCGCCGGAGTGCTGGTAGCGGCTGCTGTTTTGTCCTTCGCTTTGCCGGCCCCACCGTTCGTTAGCGATTGAAGCTCGGCTTCCAATTGCTCCAGTTCGCTCATTTTCGATTCGATCGTTTTCGATTTTTCCGACAGTTCCATCAGCTCATTTAACAGCCGGTCAATCTCCTGCTCCTTGTTGACGACGGTGTTCCTGAACTGGTTCGACGAATCCGACAGCTGGGCTTCAAGCGTCCCAATCCGGTTCGTGTGGGTGCGGTTCATCGCATATAGGACCAATACCGAAGTGAGCAGCGCAGCTGCAGCGACCAGAATGGCCAATAAGTAGAAAAAGCGAAATTTTAAACGGAACACGGGGCTGGTACCTTCCGGTACAATGAGCAGTGTGTAGCGCCGGTTCACGTTTTTTTTGAATCGAAACTTCATTTCTTCCTCCTGATCATCTTGAGTTGAGCCTGTCATTATGTAGGACCAAGATCATATCTTTCTAATGCCAATACAACTATTTCGGCAAATTGTGGCAAATCCCTTTTTCATTTAAAAAAATTTTGTAACTATTTTCACGGGTAAAGCAGGAATTTGTCGAAGGGAAGCGAAATGAGAAATGATTGGAAATGTCTTATTTCCTAGATGTGAGGAGGTAATTATGATCAGAATTGCCGGAATCGACGTTGGCAATGACAGCGTTAAGGTAGTAGTTGACGGTTCGCAACGACCGATCATTATTCCGAGTATCGTTTCTCCCGGATATGATAGACATGTGCTGCAAGAAGAGGACTCTCCGCTGAAGGCGCTGGATGTTCGAGTCTATAGCCCTAAATTAAAGAGAAATAACCAGCGGTATTTCGTAGGCCTATTAGCGATGGAGGACCAGGACAACTCCGAACTGGAGGAAACGGACAACAAAGCGACCAGCGATCAGTCTCTGGTCGTGGCGCTGACGGCGTTAGCCTATGCGGCCCTTGCCGGACAAACCTATCCGACCACGGGAACCGGGATCGAAGAGGTGGAATACATTCTTGGTACCGGGTTGCCGGTACGCACTTATGTGGCCTTTCACAAAGCGTTCGAGGAGCGGTTAACCGGGGAGCACGAAGTGACGTTCCTGTCTACGCCGGAGCTGCGCGGGCGTACGGTGCGCATTAACATCCGCCGTACGATCGTTTCGGTCGAGGGGGCGGCTGCCCTGTTCCATTTGGCCACAAACGATACGCTACAAGTACGGAACGAAGAACTGCATAACGGCTGCATCGGGATTTGCGAGATCGGCGCCTTGACCACCGATTTCCCGGTGGTGAAGCGGATGAATATCGATAATCAGTTCAGTACCGGTGAGCAGTTTGGCCTCGCTACATATCTGGATTCGATTATCCGCGATGTTGAGGATCAGTTCGGTTATCGCTTCCCGAGCCGTACGAAGCTGATCGGGCGCATCCGCAACCGTGAGTTCATCATCCAAAGAGTAGGGGAAGGACAAGCGGACATCCGGCCAATTGTTGACATGTATTTTAGCCGGGCGGCCCAGAAGCTGGTCGATCTGATCCGCAAGCGGTGGAAGAAATACCCCGATATCGAATGCTTCTACGTGCTTGGCGGCGGCGCGGCAGCGCTGAAATCGTACCTGATCGAAGCGGCTGGCCCGATGCGTTTGCGGTTTGAAGAGAATAGCGAGATTCTGAACGTGCAGGGTTACTTGAAGCTGGCCAAGAACAAGGCAGGGCAACAACCTAACCCGGCGTAAAACTCCTAGTCATTGTCCCGGCGGTGTGTGTACCGCCGGATTTTTTTTGGTTTTGAAGCTCCTGGAACCGGTGATATTCTTTAAATTTAATCCTTCAGGTATAATAAGGAAAAACCGAAGGAGGCTGGGAGCCGTGAGCTACTAAAATACCTTTATTCGCGTGTCGGCTGATTGCCCCGTGGACCGCGGGATCGTCCCGGTGTCGACGAGAGCTGCGAAACCAGCCCATCTCATCCATCTCATTCAATATGAGCTGCCAGCTGGTTTGGATATACACAAGAGTCCTGATGGAGGGATCACAATGGGGAAAATGTTTGATTCGTTGTTGCCGGAGCATGAAGCGTTTTATTCGCCGGCAGCATCTCTTTTTTGTGGTCTCAGCACCGCTAAGTGCCGAGGGGCATGTTAATCTGTCGCCCAGAGGGGAAGATGCGCTTCGGATTCTGTTGCCTAACGAGGTTGCTTACTTGGATTTGACAGGCAGCGCGAACGAAACGGCAGCCCGTCAGCCTGGACGGCTTGCCGTCGTCGTTCGCTGAGTAGAGCAATATAGGAGAGATGAAACATGATGGAGGAAATTCAAGGGGAATTGTACACGGTGGAGACGATGCAGGCGGATTTGAGGGCTCTAGGCGTGAAGGAAGGAGTTACGCTGCTCGTCCATTCCTCGTTTAAAGCGTTAGGAAAGTGGGTGTGCGGCGGTCCTGCGGCGGTCGTCCTTGCTTTGGAGGCGGCGCTGGGCGAGCAAGGCACCTTGGTGATGCCAACCCATTCGAGCGACCTTGGGGATCCGGCCCGCTGGCAGAATCCGCCGGTGCCTCAGGCGTGGTGGGATACGATTCGCGAGCAGATGCCGGCCTACGATCCTGACCTGACCCCGCTATGGTATATGGGCGTCATCCCAGACACGTTTCGCCGGCAGAAGGGCACGATTCGCAGCGGTCATCCGCAGGTGTCGTTTGCAGCCAGAGGCCGAGAGGCCCTGAAGATCACGGCAGATCACGGCTTGGAGTTCGGGCTGGGTGAGCGCTCGCCGCTCGCGCGGATTTACGAGCTGCGCGGAGAGGTTTTGCTGCTTGGAGTAGGGCACGAGAACAATACGTCGATCCATTTGGCGGAGTGCCGGGCGAACTATCCAGGGAAGCAGACCTACACGGCCAAGGCGCCGTTGCTGGTGAATGGGGAAAGACGTTGGGTAGAGTTTACCGAGCTGGAGTACGATTCAGAGGATTTTGAGCGGCTGGGCGCCGACTTTGCGCGGGACACCGGGTTGGTGAAGCAGGGACAAGTAGCCGGGGCCACCGCGCTGCTGATGCCCCAACGGGAATTGGTAGATTATGCGGTAGGATGGTTGGAGCGCCACCGGGTTTCATAGGATACCGGATTGTGTTCCAGTTCCCATTTTATTGGTATAGCTGCCCACCTCTGCTGAAGAAGTGGTTTGACGATGTCCTGACTTTCGGCTTTCGTTGCTTACAGTGTCAAACATGCGAGTGAGGCGGATCTGGCACATGAAGCAGAAAAGGATGTGGAATTTATCCGGTCGCCAAGAGCCGTACTCGTCCATTGATTCTAAAATAAAGGGACAGCCTCGTAGAGCTTGGAAGCTCTCTCGGGACTGTCCCTATTGTATTGCTCGATGATGATGTTCCGCTGGATTCTGCGGTTAACGTGATGCATCCTCGTCGAATCCGTACTCGACCTCAAGGTCCCAACCAAGCATCCCGCCCAGAAAATTGTGAACCCGTTCAAAGCCCTGCGCCTGCAAGTAACGAGCTACCTCGTAGCTGCGTGAACCGCTGCGGCACACAAACACATATTCCTGCTTCGGATCGAGCTCATCCAGCCGGTCCGGAATTTCACCCATTGGGATTAATGGAATCCCGGGAATATGACCGGCTTCGTATTCAAACGGCTCGCGCACGTCGATTACGATCGTTTCGTTGGCGGGATCCTGAAGCAAGGCGTGCAGTTCGTCCTTATCGATATGGGAGATGCCTCCGATCATTTGGGGCATGGTATCAGTCCTCTTTTCCATAGAGTAGGATAGTAGATTACTTCTTTCGTTTAACCTTCGGCGCCTGTCGGCTCGTTAAAAATCCCCATGCTCAAGTATCTCTCCCCGGTATCCGGTGCGATGCATAATACGCGTTTGCCAGGGCCTAACCGTCTGGCTAATTGGATCCCCGCCCACACCGAAGCTCCGGACGACGGCCCAACTAAGATGCCCTCGCGAGCGGCCAAGCGCCGCGTCGTCTCCAGTGCATCTTCATCGCTGACTTGGACGATCTCGTCATAGATGGCGGTATTCAGCACCGGCGGGATAAACCCGGGGCTGGTTCCCACCAGCTTGTGCGGCCCCGGCTCTCCGCCGGACAGCACTGGCGAGCCTTGCGGCTCAACAACGGTGATATGGAGGTTTGGGATCTTACTTCGCAAATATTCCCCGGTCCCGGTAATCGTGCCGCCCGTGCCAGCCGTTGCGACAAACCCGTCGAGCCGGCCTTCCATTTGCTGCACGATCTCCGGCCCGGTGGTAAGCCGGTGAATTTCCGGATTCGCAGGGTTCTGGAACTGCTGCGGCATAAAGCTGCCGGGGATTTGGGCCAGCAGTTCTTTGGCTTTGGCGATCGCACCGGGCATCCGCTGCGCTGCAGGCGTCAACACGACTTCAGCTCCGTAAGCCTGCAGCAGGCGAATCCGTTCCTTCGTCATGTTGTCCGGCATGACCAGAATGATCCGATACCCTTTGGCTGCGGCGTTCATAGCCAGCCCAATGCCTGTATTCCCGCTGGTCGGCTCGATGATCGTGGCGCCGGGAGTGAGCAGACCTGCTTGTTCGGCCGTCCTGAGCATGTGGGCAGCCGCCCGGTCCTTGACGCTTCCGCTTGGATTGGCAAACTCCAGCTTGACGTATACGTCCGCATCCTGCGGTGAGACGAGCCGGTTTAATTTGACGACCGGAGTCTCGCCGATCAAGTCGGTGACGTTACGGACCGTTTTACGATTCATGGCGGTGTGGCCCCTCTCTCTTAAATTTAAAGTTATTTTATTATTCTACTCGGGAACCTCTTATGGTTTCAAGCAAGCGCCCCTTGGAGAGCAGAATAAAGCCGGGCAACCCAACGCGTGGGGCCCGGCAGAATAGGATCGAGCTGGATTTTCAGACCTTTGCGTTACCAAGTGGATAAAGCGGTCCGTTTCCAGGTGTCTTTCGCAACGCAGACGTAAATATAGTTTTCATCCCAGGCGATATCTCCGGGGTTCCCTGGAGCCTTGGAGGAAGCCGGCGTGCGGGACTCGCGGATACGGATGCTGTCCCCCTCGATGTCCAGGGCGCTTTGCGGATCCTCTGTGCCGATACCAACTTGGCCGTTCTCGCGTTTGACCGTAAGCGCGCTGTCGATCGCTTCTCCTTTATCCGAATAACGGATCAGGTTAAAATCCGCTCCGGCGTTGTTGCCGCTGAGCTCAGCGCTGTTGGCGCGCAGGCTCCAGAGCGGAGCCGTGGCATTATCCTTGCCGGTGACGGCGAATTGTACATCCCGATTACCTTCGCCGGCTACCCGCAAAATGCCGTCCATGACGTTGAAGTTGGACGAATGGGTGCGAATCTCTGCGACGTCAGTATCGTAAGGGATTTCCAGGCGGGTAAACAGCTGATCCTTATATTCCCCAGTCGGCGACATCGTGGTTTCGATCGAAATATGCTTATGATCATGTTGTTCCGGATTGTTCGCTTTATCATGCGAGATAATCGCCGTTTTGTCTTTGCCTTGCTCATCGGCCCAAGCGATTGCCGGTTTGGCGCGGTCTCCTGTCCATTGCAGACGGATCAGGTCGGACAGATGGCCTTCACTTTCGATCCATTGCTTATTCGTTGACAGATGGAGCCGTTCGTTTTCCGGAAGGGCCAGACCTCCGCCAGGCAGCTTGGATTCCGTAAAAGGGGAAGTCGTGGAAGAAGCGCCTTTGGATGTGCCAAGCATTTGGCATCCTCCCACAAAGATGAGGCTGACGCCCAGTGCGGCGATTGAAGCGCATTTGACAAATTTCATTCCATTCTCTCCTTTTCGGTGAATATTTGACGGCGAATGTGTTTTTTCGGCCGCAACTCTACTAGAGATCATAAAGATTTTAAAATACGCAGGGCAATAGGCATTTCGAATGGTTTCAAGAGGCGCAGCTGAGAGATCATCACGAAATGGAAGAAAAATGGGAAGGAAGCATCAGAAGCTTGGGATGGTTGTGAAGCAAAACATCAGCTTGGAGAAAGTTGAGGAGATAGACCTAAGACGAAAGTTTTGTCAAGTTGTGGACAAGCTTATCCACAACTTGTTAGCTATCTTTGTGAAAAAAGGATGAAAGCTTGGTGTACCAGTGAATTGAGCAGGTTTCAGAAAATGATTTGTTGTGTTTTCAGAAAACTGTGGATATTGTGAATAATTTAGTGGATAAAACTAGCATGCGACAAAAAACGACGATATCCCCGCGAAAAAACGGCCCAGCGGGCCGTCTTGAAGTTTTGTTGATTCTGCATAATGGGGATAAAGTTGTGAATAACTTGAACGAGAAAAAATGAACAATTGTTTAAAAAATTGTGACCTTACCCCTCGGCCAGCGCTTCCCATTCTTCATAGGCGGAGGAGAGCTGTTCTTTCCTACGGTCGATCCCGTCTTGCCGTTCTTGAACCGCCGTATAATCCTGATACACCTCGGGGAGGGCCAGTTCGTTTTCGAGCTCGGCGATTTCTTCCTCCAGCTTGGAGATCAGCGCCTCCAGCTGCTCGATGCGGCGTTGGCGGTTTCGCTCCTCCCGTTTGGCCTGCTTATCGGCTTCATAGGAAGCGGCGCCGGACTTGGCGGCAGGTGCCTCCGGCTCGGCTTGTTTTTGAGCGGAATTTACGGATGCTTTCGCGGTCCCGGCGTTCGTCTGATCGGCGGCGAGTTCGGCAAGCTCCTGTTTTTTTGCCAAATAATCATCATAATTACCCAGGAAATGTTCTGCACCGTTCGGATGCAGTTCGACAATCCGCTCGGCCATCTTGTTCAGGAAGTAACGGTCATGGGAAATGAACAGCAGCGTCCCGTCGTATTCGATTAATGCGGACTCCAGCACTTCCTTACTGAATAGGTCCAAATGGTTGGTCGGTTCGTCCAGGATCAGCACGTTGGCCTTTAACAGCATCAGCTTGGCCAGCGCAACCCGAGCTTTCTCACCGCCGCTTAACGCCGCTACCTTCTTGAGCACGTCGTCGCCGCTGAACAGGAAATTGCCCAGTACGCTGCGAATCCGGGCTTCTTCGATGTGGGGAAATGCGCCCCACACTTCCTCCAGCACGGTGTTGGCCGGGTTCAGATGCGTTTGCTCTTGGTCGTAATAACCGATCTTGACCTTAGCTCCCCAGGTGATGGTCCCATCCGTTGGCTGCAACTCGCCGGTCAGGATTTTCAGTAAAGTCGACTTCCCGATCCCGTTAGGTCCGATCAAGGCAACCGTTTCACCGCGGTACAGGTCGAAGTTAACGTTTTGGAATAACGGTTTGGATTTGTCCGCAAACGCGTAGGACAGGCCGTTGACGTGCAGCACTTCCTTGCCGGTCATCACTTCGGCCTCGAAGGAGAAGCTTGCGCGTTTCGGATCGCCGAGCGGTCGGTCCAGGATTTCCATCTTCTCCAACGCTTTGCGCCGGCTTTGCGCCCGCTTCGTTGTGGAAGCCCGAACGATGTTCTTCTGAATAAATGCCTCCATCCGGGCGATTTCATCCTGCTGTTTCTCATATTGCTTCAGCTGGCTTTCGTATTCCGCCGCCTTCAACTCGATATACCGGCTGTAGTTGCCCGTGTAGCGGCGCGATTGATGGCGTTCAATCTCTACGATAGCCGTGACAAGCCGGTCTAAGAAATAGCGGTCATGCGAAACGACCAGCAGGGCGCCGGAATAATTGCGCAAATAATCCTCGAGCCAGGTTAACGTTTCGATATCGAGATGGTTGGTTGGTTCGTCCAGCATTAGCAGGTCAGGAGCTTGGAGCAAAATCCGGGCAAGAGCGAGCCGGGTCTTCTGCCCGCCGCTTAACGTTGCGATAGGGGTGTCCGGCGCAAAATCGCCAAATCCCATGCCGTGCAGCACCATCCGGATGCGGGTTTCCATTTCATAGCCGCCGTGGTCTTTGAACCAATCGGATTTCAGCGCATAGCGGTCGAGCAATTCCTGGTGCGCTTTCTCATCCCGGGCCAGTTCCGGATCGGCAATCTGCTCCTCCATCCGGCGCAGCTCGCGTTCCGTTTCGATCAGCGGGGCGAACACGGCCAGCATCTCTTCCCAGATGGTGCGGTCCGATTGCAATCCGCTGTTTTGCGCCAAGTACCCGATCGTTGTCTCTTTGGCTTTGAAAATTTGTCCTCCGTCATAAGAGAGTTCGCCCGCCAAAATTTGCAGAAACGTCGATTTGCCCGCGCCGTTGACGCCTACGAGACCGATCCGGTCCCGTTCGAGCACCTGCAGATTAATGCCTTCCAGCACGGGGGTCACGCCGTACAATTTCGTAATGTTCGAAGCTTGAAGCAGCATAACGGTTTCGATCCTCCAAAAAAAGATTTGCAGTCTGTGCATGATAAATAGAACAGATTCGGTGAAACACGTACCTTCAGTGTACATGAAACCAACGCGAAATGCATCGCTGATTGCTTGAAAGTTCAGCTTTTGCAAAGTGGATGCTTTAGTTTTCATTTTGATATAACAATGATACACTAAGGAAGAGATCAGCCGGGTTCGTCCAAGCCTCTTGAACGAGGGCCGGCTAACGTGAGCCGGGAACGGAAAGGGAGGTTACACATGGAGCCAGCGGATGCCAAAAAGGAGCTGCGCCAGCAAATGCTGGCGGTTCGCGCTCAAATCCCGGACGCTTCCCGGTCAGAACAATCACTGGCTGCCAGCCGGATCGCGGAGCTGGAGGTGCTAAAGCCCTTGCGGGCACGGCGCGGCGGGAAGCTGAACGTGTTCTGCTATGTTTCTTTCCGGTACGAGCCGGATACTCGGCCTTTACTGGCCAGCTGCCAGGCCCAAGGGGACCGGTTGCTTGTGCCGAAGATTGGTGCACAGCGGAGCCTAACCTTGCATGAGTTGACGGGGATGGCTGACTTAGTACCTGGCACCTGGGGAATTCCGGAGCCGGCAGCGCATACGGCCATTTGGCCTCCCGAGCGCTACCCCGAGATCGACGTCATTGTGGTTCCGGGGCTGGCTTTTGACCCGAAGGGGGGGCGCATTGGATTTGGCGGCGGGTATTACGATCGCCTGATCGACGAATTGTCCCGTCGCAGCGGCGGCTTAAGTCAGGTCGTCCTAGGCGCCCTCGCCTTGGAGGAGCTGATCCTGCCGGAGGCGATTCCGATGGAATCGCATGACTTCCGTTTGGATCTGCTGTTTACGGCAAAAGGAACGATATATATGAAGGAAAGTAGTGATAAGCTTGGCAAACTCGGAATCAGGGCAAGGCATGACGCATTTTAATGAACAAGGACGCGCCCGCATGGTGGACATTTCCGGGAAATCGGCGACCGTCCGCGAAGCCGTGGCGGAGACGAAAATCTCCATGCTTCCATCAACCCTCGAGGCAATTAAGGAAGGGCGGATCGGCAAAGGGGATGTGCTGGCCGTAGCCCAGGTCGCGGGGATTCAAGGGGCCAAGCGGACGTCCGATTGGATTCCGATGTGTCACCCGCTTGCGCTCACCGGCGTCAACATTACGTTTGACGATAACGGCCGGGACGAGCTGTATATTGAAGCCACGGTGAAGACGGAAGGTAAAACCGGCGTGGAGATGGAGGCGCTCACCGCAGTGTCTGCCGCGGCGCTGACCGTGTATGACATGTGCAAAGCGATGCAAAAGGACATGGTCATCGGTCCGACGCTGCTGCGCTCGAAGTCAGGCGGCAAAAGCGGGGATTACGTGCGTTCGTAATATTTGCGGCGGCTGCTGGATTTTGATATAGATAAAGAAGATAGTTTGCAGTTGGAAATCAGCATGAATCGACATGATCCGGCATTACGTTGGACTTCAAAGGGAGTTCCTATATGGATGAGGAGGGTGACTTCATGGTTTGGAAAACAGCGATCCTTACCGCCAGCGACAAAGGAGCAAGGGGAGAACGTGAAGATACGAGCGCCCAAGTAATCCGTGAGCTGGTGGAGGAGGAATTGGGCGGCGAGATCGTGGAATATCGGATCGTCCCCGATGAACCGGATGAAATTATCGCCGCACTGATTGAAATGACCGATTATTTTCACGCTGATTTGGTGCTGACAACGGGGGGGACGGAGCTGGCGATTCGGGACGTGACGCCGGAAGCCACAAGGCGGGTGATCGAACGTGAAGTGCCCGGGATGGCGGAGGCCATGAGGTACCGGTTGATGCAGAAGAACCCTGCGGCGATGCTGTTTCGGGGAATCGTCGGCATTCGCGGACGGACGCTGATCGTGAATTTGCCGGGAACGCCCAAAGGCGTGCACGAAAATTTGGCAGCGATCATGGATCAACTGCCGGAAGCGTTGCTGATGGTGACGGGGCAATTCCGTTTATAATTCGATTTTCGTTTACACATTTACGGGCTTTATTTTTCTACTACTTCGCGAAGTTGTTAAAGAAATAGACTGTAACTGTGATATTCGTTATGGTATGATGTGGGCGAGTGATTTTATCGGAAGACCTTGTCGATTTCTATGCCGTAACGAAAGGAGAATTACCCATGAGCGCAGGCGGATTTTTGTTGATTGTGATCGCGGCGTTGCTGCTATTTGGTCCAAATAAATTACCTGATCTGGGGCGGGCGGTTGGACGCACGTTCCGTGAATTCAAAGAGGCGACCCGGGATATTGTGGATGATCAGCCGGAAGCCAGAAGAGCGGAACCCGCACCGCAACCGCAGGCAGAGGGCCCCAAACCGGACGACCGCCGTCTTCCCGAATAACCGGGAGCAGCAAGTCAGTTGCATAGGCGTAACCTTGATCCCTTCCTTAGCGGAGGGATTTTGCTTGAGATGGGACGGGAAGCCCGGCGGGGAAAGGAGAACCTGAGATGTCGGAGAAAGACAAAGCGCAAAGTCTCGTAGATCATTTGACAGAACTGCGGCGGCGATTGGTAGCGGTTTGCATCGTGTTTGTCGTGGTGCTGGTGGCGGCATTTTTCGTCGTCGATCCGATCTACCACTTTTTGACGAGAAACGCCATATCCGGCGTGACCATCGAATTAAACGCTTTTTCGTTCTGGGACGGCGTTGGCGTGTATATGAAAATTGCGATGCTGGTTGCATTTGGGATCACGCTGCCCTTTACGTTATACCAGGTGTGGGCGTTTGTCAGCCCTGGCCTGAAGCCCCAGGAACGCAGAGCGACCGCGAAGTACATCCCTTATGTGTTCGTCTTTTTCCTGGCGGGCCTAGCCTTTGGTTATTACGTGGTGTTCCCGCTGGCGATGACGTTTACCGGTTCGCTGAACAAGGAGCTGGGACTCGTCGAGACCTACGGAATGGCTGACTATTTCAAATTTCTGACCAACATCGTGTTGCCGATTTCGTTGTTGTTCGAGCTGCCGTTGATCATTTTGTTTCTAACGCAGCTGCGAATCTTAACGCCGCTTCGGCTGAAGAAGATGCGCCGGGTCGCGTATTTCGCGCTGGTGGTCATCTCGGTGATGATCACGCCGGCGGACTTGTTCTCCGCCTTCCTGGTGCTGATCCCGCTCATTCTGCTTTACGAGCTGAGCGTGCTCTTGTCCAAGCGGGTTTATGCGAAGCAGCAGGCGGTGGATGCGGTACGGGCGGAAATCTATAAATGAGAGAACGCGCCTTCGCGTAAGCGGGGCGCGTTTTTCTTTTGCCCGCTGGAGGCTTTGGCGCTGGGGTTCGTGTGGACCGCAGTTGTAGAGGTGGAGTCGCCGCTCAGCCGCTGTTGTCCGCTCTTTGCCCTGATTGGAGCGAAGAGAAGGTGGTAGCAAATGGCTCCCAAAGCACTAGCGTTGCAATAAAACGCGTTACAAAGTCATGTCAGTCCCGGTGCGGGTTTGCTGTTGCGGTGAGCGAGTGCTGTCACGTGAGCAAGCCACTGTAACTTGAGCGAGCCACTGCCATGTGAGCGAGTCGATCTCGCGGTGAGGGGGTCGCTGACTCGGTGAGGGAACTTGTGTGCGTTGATGGGCTCCGGCGAACACCGTTGAGGCGAACCTGCGCTCTAACGCTTGCCAGCAACGCTATTGGGCCCAAAACGGCAGCGTAGAGAATCTAACGCTTATGAGAGAGCTTATTTGCCCGTTTCGCCCTCGAAACGGGGCCCTTTGGTGCAAATAAGCTCGCTGACAAGCGTTAGAATTGAAATCCCCCTCATTTGGTCCAAATAAGCGCTGTGGCAAGCGTTAGCCGGAACTGTTCACGTCGCCCGGTGGGTTAGGAGCAGGAGCGCAGTTAGGCGCAATGAAGAGGAGACGTAGTATTAAGAGCAGTTAGAAGTAGTTAGGAGTAACTATGAACAGTTAAAAGTAACTTGCGCGACGGCAGCGTCAATAGTTGGCAACAGGGAACTCGCGGAGTAACTAAATTAGCGACCCCAGAGTCACTTGCGGAACAACAACAGTAGAACTGCAGCAGTAGTGACAGTAGTGACTGTGGCAACAACAGCAGCGACAGCCGAGACACCTGCAGCAACAGCGAACCTGCGCTCTAACGCTTGCCAGCAACGCTATTGGGCCCAAAACGGGGGCGTTGTGAATCTAACGCTTATGGGGGCTACAAACTCGACCTTTTCGCCGCCCAAACTCCCAAAGGCGGACGTAAACGCTGCTCGGCGACTTCCCCACTTTTTATGCGGCCCCAAGCCCCGGCACCAGGCCGCCGTAATCCTGCGGGCCATGCTCGTCCATTCCTTCGGAATATTTATCCAAGCTCAAGGATACAATGAGGAAGGCGCGCACTTCATCCCATGAAACAAAGAAAAAAATTTGTACAAAGGAACTTGAAATCTATTCGCAACTTGAGTAATATAAAAGTGGTTGTTAGCACTTAGGATGATTGAGTGCTAACATATATAACAACATCTACACATAACACCACATATTTAAAAGGAGGCTGTTTTTTCATGATCAAACCTTTAGGTGAACGCGTTCTCGTGCAACCGATCGAGCAAGAGGAGACAACGGCATTTGGCATCGTGCTTCCAGACACAGCCAAAGAAAAACCGCAGGAAGGTAAAGTCATCGCCGTTGGCAGCGGAACTTTGAAAGATGGCGTCCGCGTTCCGTTGGAAGTTAAAGAAGGTGACCGCGTTATTTTCTCCAAATATGCTGGCACTGAAGTGAAATATGAAGGCAAAGAATATTTGATTATGAAAGAAAGCGACATCCACGCGATCATCGGCTAATCCGCCGATTCGTATCCGAACGAATATCTACACAACTATATGGGAGGTAATTGAACAATGGCAAAAGAGATTAAATTCAGTGAAGACGCCCGCCACGCGATGCTCCGTGGGGTTGACGCTTTGGCAAACGCAGTAAAAGTAACGCTCGGTCCGAAAGGCCGCAACGTTGTGCTGGAAAAGAAATTCGGCAGCCCGCTCATCACCAATGACGGCGTAACGATCGCAAAAGAAATCGAACTGGACAACGCCTTCGAAAACATGGGCGCTCAGCTCGTCAAAGAAGTTGCGACGAAAACAAATGACGTAGCCGGTGACGGTACGACAACGGCAACGGTTCTGGCGCAAGCGCTGATCCGTGAAGGTCTGAAGAACGTTACTGCCGGCGCTAGCCCAATCGGCCTGCGTAAAGGGATCGACAAAGCGGTTCGCGCTGCAGTCGAAGAACTGAAGAAGATCTCCAAAACGATCGAAGGCAAACAATCGATTGCTCAAGTTGCTGCAATCTCCGCTGCTGACGAAGAAGTTGGCGAACTGATCGCTGAAGCAATGGAGAAAGTAGGTAAAGACGGCGTAATCACGGTTGAAGAATCCCGTGGGTTCGCAACCGAGCTTGAAGTGGTTGAAGGGATGCAATTTGACCGCGGTTATGTATCTCCTTACATGATTACGGATACGGACAAAATGGAAGCCGTACTTGAAAATCCATACATCCTGATCACCGACAAGAAGATCAGCAGCACGCAAGAAATCTTGCCAATTCTGGAGAAAATCGTACAACAATCCAGACCGCTGCTCATCATTGCCGAGGACATCGAAGGCGAAGCTCAAGCCATGCTGATCGTGAACAAACTGCGCGGTACGTTCAGCGCGGTAGCTGTTAAAGCTCCTGGCTTCGGCGACCGTCGCGAAGCGATGCTGCAAGATATCGCTGCTCTGACTGGTGCCCAAGTGATCACTGAGAAACTGGGTCTGGATCTGAAGAGCACGACGATTGAGCAACTGGGTAACGCACGTCAAGTTATCGTTACGAAAGAAAATACGACGATCGTGGACGGCAGCGGCGACAAAGCCGACATCCAAGCTCGCGTCAACCAAATCCGTGCGCAACTGGAAGAAACCACTTCCGAGTTCGACAAAGAAAAACTGCAAGAACGTCTGGCTAAACTGGCTGGCGGCGTAGCAGTCATCAAAGTCGGCGCAGCTACGGAAACTGAACTGAAAGAACGCAAACTGCGCATCGAAGACGCGCTGAACGCTACGCGTGCAGCCGTTGAGGAAGGTATCGTATCCGGTGGCGGCGTTGCCCTCGTGAACGTATACAACGCAGTAGCTGCTGTTGAAGCAACTGGCGACGAAAAAACGGGTGTCAACATCGTGCTTCGCGCTCTGGAAGAGCCGGTTCGTACGATCGCTGCAAACGCTGGCGAAGAAGGCTCCGTTATCGTGGATCGCCTGAAGAAAGAACCAGTCGGCATCGGCTACAACGCGGCTACTGGCGAATGGGTGAACATGATCGAAGCAGGTATCGTTGACCCTGCGAAAGTTACTCGTTCCGCATTGCAACACGCAGCTTCCGTTGCAGGCCTGTTCCTGACAACTGAAGCGGTGATCGCTGACAAACCAGAACCAGAAAAACCAGCTGGTCCAGACATGGGCGGAATGGGCGGCATGATGTAAGATAGGCTGTAAAGCCTAACCTATAGAGGTCTCTCTTTTGGGAGGCCTCTTTTCTTTTTTCATTATTATATGCAAATGAACACTCAGTGTAGATTAGAGCAGGAGCGAATCCACCAATATCCTCATGTCGTCAATTTGTAGTTCAAATGGCACGAAAGCTCATTATAATGGCTATAAAAGTTGTGTAATCTGTCTATGTTGTCGTATATTTTAAGTCAAATACCAAGGAGGATTACTAACGAATGATTCGCATTGGCAAAATCAGCTATTGGCACGTTCATGCAGAAGATTACACGAAGCAGGCACTAGAGCATCCGGAGACGGAGCTGGCCGCGATCTGGGATGAACTTCCCGAACGCGGGCAGGCCAAAGCGGCGCAGTACGGAGTACCGTATTATGCCTCGCTGGATGAGATGCTCGCGCAGGACGACATCGATGCGGTCATCGTGGATGCACCAACGAATATGCATCGTGAGGTCATGGTGAAGGCGGCGGAGGCGGGCAAGCATATTTTCACGGAGAAAGTGATCGCTCCTACGGCGAAGGAAGTATCGGACATTCTTGCTGCGGTTCGAAAAGCAGGGGTGAAGCTGATGGTTTCCCTGCCGCGCCTGTACGACGGCTATACGCAGACGATTGACCGCGTGCTTCAAGGCGGCAAGCTCGGCAAGCTAACCATGGCGCGGGTGCGGCTGTCGCATAACGGCGCGACCGCGAACTGGCTGCCCGAGCACTTCTTCTCGAAGGAGCAGTGCGGCGGCGGCGCCCTCATTGACTTGGGTTGCCATCCGATGTACCTGGTACGGCGTTTTTTGGGTATGCCCGAAAGTGTAAGTGCGAATTTCGGTTATGTGACGGGCAAGGAAGTCGAAGACAATGCCGTAGCCATCCTGCGTTATGCGGAAGGCGCGCTTGGCATCGCCGAAGCGGGCTTCGTGAACAGCCACTCGCCGTTCTCCATCGAGCTTCACGGAACGGAAGGCACGCTGCTGTACGGGTTCCCGGATGAGGTTCCTGTCGTTCGTTACAACGGCGGGAGCGGACAATGGGAGAAGCTGGCGCTGGAGGACCGATTACCTTATGCGTTCAGCCAATGGGTGGAACATATCAAGCAAGGCACCGAGGCGACGGAAAACATCGCAGCGGCTGTCGATCTGACCAAACTCATGGAAGCTGCGAATCGCTCAGTGGCGGAAGGCCGCCCGATCCGGATCGACGAGCTGGCGGAATAATAACGGATTATCATCGAAGGAAAAGAGGGATCAAGATGCGGGCAGATCATCGCGAATCGACAGGGAAGAAGCCGGTTGACCGTAAAGCGGCGGGGAGCGCAAGTCCTTTTCCGTACGCCAGAATGGCGGAAAGGCAGGATGCACTCGACCGGCTGGAGCTGCAATTCCGCTGGGGTGGTTACGGAATTCGCGTGCTGCGCTGCCATCTGGCCTCGTTTCCTCCTGGACATATCATTCAATTTCATAAGCACTCGGGCTATGAATTCCATTATATTCCGAAAGGCAAGGGCAAAGTGATTCTCGTTGACCAGACTTATGATCTCCACGAGGGGCTATTCTATTTGACCGGACCGGATCTGGTGCATTACCAGGAATCGGACCCGGAAGATCCGATGTATGAGCTTTGTCTTCATTTGGAGATCGAGCCGCTGGAGGCGGACGCCCAGCCCGGCGGCTGGGGAGACGAGTTGGAGGCAGCGGAGGCGGAGGAGTGCATCACCTCGTTGGATCGTTTGCCCATCGCACCGGTCGTTGACCGGTTCCATGCGATGAGCGGTTTTCTGGAGGCGTACCGTATTTTGGAGGAGCAGCCGATCGGCTTCTACACGCTGCTGAAGCAGGAAATCGTGCAGATTTTGCTGCGCACCGTTCGCGTGCTGGACCGGGCCGACGACAGAAGGGGAATTCCAGAACGGGATATGAGCTTCCATCGCTACAAGTTGGCCACGCAATACATTCAGGACAACGAGAGCATGCCGATCTCGCTGGAGCAGGTTGCGGAGGCAATCGGGATCAGTCCCCGGCAGCTTCAGCGGATCTTCCGCAGTGAAGGGCGGACGACGTTCCGCGATTATTTGGAGCATACGCGGCTGACCGCGATCTGTTCGGACCTGCTCCTGACAGACAAAGCGATTGAGGAGATCGCCATTGCCCACGGTTTCGCGAATCCCAATTATCTGTATCCGGTGTTCAAGAGCAAGTACGAAGTGACGCCAAGCGCGTACCGCAAAATGCATGCGGGCGAGCATTCGGCGCCCCATTCCAAACGAGAGAAGGAAGCGAGCATATGAGTAAACAATTGCGTATCGGCATTATTGGAAGTGGCGGAATTGCCAAAGCCCACGTAGCGGCTTACCGGAAGCTTCCGTTCGTAGAGATCGTGGCAGTCGCCGACGTGATTCCGGGCAAAGCCGCGGATTTCGTGGAGGCGCTGCAATTGGTTGGCGCAGCAGCCTATGACGGCCATCGCAAGCTGCTCGAGCAAGAGTTGGATGCCGTCAGCATCTGTACGCCAAACGTCTCGCACCATGAGACAACGGTCGATTCGCTGAAGGCGGGCAAGCAAGTGCTGCTGGAGAAGCCGATGTCCGTCACGTTGGCGGAGGCGCTGGAAATGACCCAGGTTGCGCGCGACACCGGCAACATGTTGTCCATCGGGTTCCAGCCCCGCTATGACCCGAATATGAAGCTGCTGCAGGAAATTGTGCAATCCGGGCGTTTGGGCAAGGTCTACTACGCCGAGACGGGCGGCGGCCGTCGGCGTGGCATGCCGGGAGGCACGTTTATCAGCAAGAAGCTGGCGGGAGCCGGGGCGATGGCAGACATCGGCTGCTATTCGCTGGACATGGCGCTGAATACGCTGGGGTATCCTCGTCCGCTTTCGGTATCTGCTTTTACGTCGAACCATTTTGGCCGTAACCCGCTCTATCATCCTGAAGCGTCCAGATTCGAGGTAGAGGACTTTGGCGTGGCGATGGTTCGCTTCGAGAACGATCTTGTGTTGCAGTTCAAAATCTCCTGGGCGATGCACATGGACACGTTAGGCGCAACGATGTTCCTTGGTACCGATGCGGGGCTCAAAATCACGCCGGCAGGCAGCGGTCCATGGTCCGGCGTATGGGACGGCTCGGTAGGTTCAGTTACGCTGTACCACGACGAATACGGCCGTAACACCCAGACCCCGATTCCACTCATTGAGCACAAATTGAACCTGTTCGACGAGAAGGTCCGAGACTTCGCAGAAGCGGTTCGCGACGGTCGTCCTGCGCCGATCCCCGGCGAGCAAATTTTGATCCAACAGGCGATTATCGACGGCGTGCTGCGTTCCGCTGAATTGGGCCGCGAGGTGTCTGTAGAACTGCCGCGAAATGATTAATCTATCATCGATATAAAGCATATCTCAACAGTCCCTGCGCTTCTTGGCAGGGGCTGTTTATGTTATGTCCCAGAAATGAGGGGGGAGGCAGGATTCAAGAGACTTCTTGTCGAACTATAGAACTATATAAGGGATTTTATGGAAAAGGAGGGATATATATGATTGCAAATCGATCTTTTATCTAACATATCGTGAAAACTATGAAAATTTAACATTCGATTTACAATGATATAAGCCATCTTTCATTTCATCTATGTTAGAATAAGTGACAAATTAGGGGTTCAGGAGGATGCGGATGTGGACTTATCTGATTCGCCGTGCCATTTATTCGGTGATTGTGTTATTTATCGTCATGAGCGTATGTTTTTGTGCGATGCGTTTTATGCCAGGGAACATCTGGTCCCTAAGCATTGGGATGACCGAAGAGCAGCTCCAATTCGCAAACGAACAGAAAGCTCTCTATGGTCTGGACTTGCCCATTTACCAGCAATATCTCCGGTGGATCAATGACCTGCTGCATGGGAACTTTGGTCTGGATTATAACCAGATCCCAATTAATCTGTACATCTGGAGATATGTCTGGAACAGCTTCACCTTGTTAGGCACGTCCATGATCATTGCTTTGATGATCGCTATTCCGTGGGGAATCTATAACAGCAGACGGCAGGATGGGCTATCGGATAAACTTGGCCTGATCCTAAGCCTGGTTGGGTACAGCATTCCCGCGTTTGTGCTGGGGCATTGGCTGCAGGAGATTTTTGCCTTCAAATTGTTCTGGTTCCCGCCAAGCAGCATGCATGCTCCAAACAAAAAGGGGGACTGGATTGATCTTATCTACCACATGGTTCTTCCCGTGGCCACAGTTACGATCGGACTGATTGCTTATTATATGAAAATGGTTCGCACCAGCATGATTGAGGTGCTGCCTTCCGAATTTCTGAGTCTGGCCCGCGCGAAAGGGGTCTCGGAACGAAGAGTCACCTATCGACATGCATTAAGAGTCGCTGTAGTCCCCGTCATTACCATCATCATGCTGGATTTGCCGACCCTGATATCGGGTGCCGCGGTGGTCGAGAATGTTTTTAACTGGGGAGGTATAGGAAGCTTGGCGGTATTTTCCGCGCAATCCCGGAACTATCCCGTGTTGCTCATGATCATCTTAATCATCTCTGCATTTGTAGTGGTTGCCAACTTTCTGGCTGACCTGCTCTATACAATCGTCGATCCTCGGGTGAAGATCCATCGAAAGGGCATCCTGCGGCAATGATCAGCCGGAAGGCAACGAGCTGTTCAAGCGCTGCATGAACTCCCGCGGCGATATGCCTTCTACTTTTTTGAACACTTTGCTGAAATAAAACGCACTTTCATACCCCAGCTTCTGCGAGATTTCATAAATGCGCCCTTCACCGCGAACCATCATTTCCTTAGCGGCTGCGATTTTAGTCTCCGTGACGTATTCCACGAAATTGATTTTGGCCGTTTTGGAGAAGAGATGGCTTAAGTAATTGGGGCTGAAGTTAAAAACATCCGCCACCTGATTTAAGGACAGCTTACTGTTCAAGTTCCGTTTCACATAGTCCTGCACGTTCCGCACGATTTGCTCCTTGTAACTTTGTTTGCGGGAAGACAGGATTTCGCAGCAACCGTCCCGAAATTGCACGAGCCAATCGATCACGCCTTGGGTTGTTTGCTTTTTATAGATCGCGCGGTACCCCTCCGGCTCATTCTCGAAAATTTGCTCAACCACGTTCTCGCCGTCTGCCAGCAAAGAGGTGGCCATATATAAAATATTGCAAGCCGCATCGGTAGCGGGTACAAGTAACTCCGGCCGGCCATTAAACCGATCAATGAGATTCGTGATCATGGTGTGCAATGCGTGGGTATCCAGTTCTTCAAAGGCGCGGCGGATCTCCGAACGGGAGACGATGGCATCGACTCCTGGGGAAGCGAGATTCTCCGCTTCGCTCTGGGTGAAGAAGACAAACGATTGCTGATCGAGGGCAAACGGCAACGCCCGCCGGGCAGCCAGGTAGCTTACATGCAGCAGGTACGGGTCCTCCACGGCATTCCCAACCGCGCCGATGATTTTTACATTGAAATAGGAATGGAGCACCTCTGCCATATGGTGCAGGAGCTCCTCCACTTCCGGCATCCAGTGGTTCGGATCTGGATCTGACAGGGGCAGCACAATTGCAAAGTTCCGCAAATCCAGGCTGGTTACGAAGCAGGGCCGCGACGAGGCGAGTGTATCCTTAGCCATCTGCACCGTGCTGGAGCACAAAGCGACCAGCTTATCCCCGCGCGGAGGGACGCTCTCCGGTCCCTGAATCCGGCAGGAGCAGACGAGGTGGGCAGGAGCGGATAAATCCAGCTCAAGATCGTCTCGTTGCAGCAGGAACTGATTTTTGTTCTCGAACAGCTGATTAAACAGGCGGATAAAAAATTTATCGCGCAGCGCATGCAAATTGCTGCGGTACAGCATACTCGGGTAACTCTCCACGGTTTGGTATTCCCCCAACATGGCAACGGCCTTCTGAACGGATTCGGCCAGGATCTGCGGGGTTAGCTCCAGCTTGACTAAATAATCCGCTGCCTGAAGATGAATGGCGCGACGTGCGTATTCAAATTCCTCATAGCTCGTTAAGAAGATGAAGAGCGGTATCCGGCCATATTTGTCGCGTACGGATTCAGCGACCTGCAGACCGGTTTTGACCGGCATCTTAATGTCGGAAATGACCAGGTCAGGACGCAACGATTCGATCATTTCCTCTGCCTGAGCACCGTTGTGGGCAATGCCCACGATTTCGATCTGATAATCTTCCCATTTGAGCATGGACTGCAGGCCGATACAGACGAGTGCCTCATCATCGGCAATCAGCATTTTAATCATACGATCACTTCCTCCCGTGGTTTACGATAGCGACAAGTTGTCAAAGTTGGAGGTCAAGACTTCCGGCAGGGCAACAGCAAATGCATTCTCGTAAATTCGTTCAACTTGCTTTCGATCGAGAGGCCGTATCGATCCCCAAAGGTCAGACGCAGCCGATCGTGTACGCTGCGGAGCCCGATATTTTCGAACAGGCCTTTGGAGCCGGGTTCTTCTTGCTTGGACAAAATCGCCTCAATTTGGGCTTCACTCATTCCCACGCCGTTATCCTCAATCGTAATCCGCATGTCATACCCGCTCTTGGCCACAGACACCGTGATGTTGCCGCGCCCCTTCGGTTCGATTCCATGAAAAATCGCATTCTCCACCAGCGGCTGCAGTGTAAAGCGGGGAACCAGACTGGAAAGGAGCTCCTCGTTATCAATGATTTGTTCCATTGTAATCGTGCCGCCGTAGCGATATTTCTGAATGAGGAAATAGTCATTCATCAGGCTAAGCTCTTCCTGCAGCGGAACCAGCTTGCGTTGATCTTTGGCGATGCTGCGCAGCAGCCGCGATAAGGAGGTGACCATATCTGCGATACCCGTAGCGTTCTGAATCGTAGCCATCCATCTTATCGAGTTCAGGGTATTATAGAGAAAATGAGGACTGATCTGGCTTTGCAGCATGCGATATTCCAGTTCCTGCTTCTGCTTCTCGTCCGCGACACGAGATTCCATCAGCGTCAAAATATCCTGGGACAACCGATTGATGCCGCGTCCCACATCCCCGAGCTCGCTGTTCCATTCAATATTCCGGTCGATAAAGAAATTGCCTTGCGCGATCTTATCAATCCGTTTGCGCAGCTTCTCCACGGGCAGGCTGATGGTGCGGGTTAAATACAACATAATAAATCCGCTTAATGCCAGCACCAGCACAGAAACGCCAATCATCAGCAGTAGCCAAGCGTTGAGCTGTGGAGCAAATTGCTTCTTGTCCAGCGTTTGGGCGAGTCTGACGCCTTCCCGCACCGGATAGGACACCGAGATGAGGCGTTCCCCGTCCTGCTCCATCCACTCGAGCTTGGTGAGCGCCCCGGTGGCTTCACTTTGATCATACGGCAACAATGTGTAAGGGCTTTCGATTTCCTGCACTTTGTCCCCTTCGATCCGGTACGTTTGGCTGCCAAGGGAGAGCAGCAATTCCGAGCCCTCCGGCAGACTGTAGCCTTTAAGCTTATCGGTGATCACGGAGGTGTTCGCCAGAAGATAGACCGTCCCAATGCGTGCAGCCCGTTCACCGTAAATTGGCAGAACGATGGGGATGCCGCTGGAGCGGGAGAACGGGTCCTGGATCACGCGCTCCCAAGCTTCCTTCGCATCTGGAACCAGACCGGGAAGCTGGGTTATATTATGAATATTCAACGGAACTGAAGCGCTTCCAGAATTGTCGACCTGAATGAACTTATCTTGGTGATCCGTGATGATCAGGCGGCGCACGTAGCTGTTGGACCGATTCACTCGGAAATCCTCCTGCATCGATAAGAAGGCGTTCAGCCCGTCTCTGGCGCTGGCGTCCGGTGAGATAAAATAGTCCTGAATCAGCTGATTGGTAGGCGAGTTCGTACTGCTGGTCAAAGCCAAAGTATACAAGTTATTTAAATCTTGATCGATGATATGAGAGACGAGTTGCAGGTTAAATTCTGTCGCCTGAATGGTGGTTTTCCGTTGAAAATACGAGATCAGCTCGTAGCTGAAAAAAGACAGAATTCCTGCGATCAGCAAGGCAAACACGGTCATGATCAGGATGATCCGGCTTTTGATAGTGGCTTTTCTTGCGCGCGTGTCGATCACCTCATCCGGAGTAAGATCAATGCGAGTTTTAACCGATATAGATAACAATAACATGAGTTGACATCGTCGGTAGCGGTAAGGTTCATAAACAACCATTTTTACATCTTTTGAGTATGATTTTACAGCTTTTCATCCATTTCTTGAAGAACCAAATAGAAAAGTGTAGGAAAAGAACGTAAAAATGTATGCCCTTTCATTTTAGATTTCGATACCATGAACCTAAGGATTCGGCGCTGCCGATCTGGAAGTTCAAAACAGGAGGAAAAGGGGTTTGAAGATGAGACGAAAGAAAGTATTCGGTATTACCTTGGCGGCCGTTCTTCTTATAGGTCTGCTGGCAGGTTGTTCCGGCAACAACGGAAACTCAGGCAAAGCGAATACCACAGAGCCTCAAACGAACAATTCTGCAAGCGTTTCCAATGAGACAAGCGATAAGCCGGTCACACTGAAATGGGCGCTGTGGGATTGGGAAGCCACTGCTTACTACCAGCCTTTGATCGATGCTTATAAGAAAGACCATCCGAACGTAACGATCGAATATGTTGACCTTGGCTCTACCGACTACATGACGATGCTCAGTACGCAGCTCTCCGGTGGGGCTGACCTGGATATTCTGACCATCAAGGACATCCCGGGCTACGTCAACCTGGTGAAGCAGAACCATCTGGAACCGCTGAAGAGCTTCATTGACACTCAAGGCATTGATACTTCCCTCTATGGCGGAACGGTAGAACAAATTCAAATGAACGGCGATGTGTTCGCACTGCCTTTCCGCAGTGACTTCTGGGTCGTTTACTATAACAAGGACCTGTTTGACAAAGCCGGAGTTCCTTATCCTACCAACGATATGACACTGGATCAATACGACGAGTTGGCCCGGAAAATGACGTCCGGCAGCGGCTCGGAAAAAGTATACGGCGCGCACTACCACACTTGGCGCAGTGCAGTACAGTTGTTCGGCATCCTGGACGGCAAGAACACCATCGTGGATGGAAATTATCAATTTTTGAAACCAATTTACGAACGAATTCTGAAACAGCAAGACGACGGCATCGTGATGGACTACGCTACGTTAAAAACCTCCAGCACTCACTATTCCGGCGTATTCTACAATAACTCCGTTGCGATGATGAACATGGGCAGCTGGTTTATCGCTACGCAAATTGAGAAAGTGAAGAGCGGCGAATCCCAGGCTACCAACTGGGGGATCGTGAAATATCCGCATCCGGACGGCGTACCTGCCGGAACAACGCTGGGGACCATTACTTCCCTGGCTGTAAACCAAAAGTCCGCTAACAAAGATGCCGCTTTAGATTTCTTGAAATTCGTTACCGGTGAAGAAGGTGCAGCAGTGATCGCATCCACAGGTACGATTCCGGCGATCAAGAACGATGAAGTGGTTAGCTCCATCGCTTCCATGGACGGCTTCCCGACGGACGAGAACAGCAAAGCAGCTCTCACGACCGAGAGAACTTATCTGGAAATGCCGCTGCATGAGAAGAGTGCGGACATCGAGGTCGTTCTGAACGAAGCACACGACAACATCATGACGAAAAATGCGACCATCGACGAAGGATTGGCAGATATGGAGAAACGGGTGCAAGAGGTACTTAATAACTAATCTGATCTCGCATGAGATTTCGATGCTGCCAGGGGCGGGCCTTATGAGCCCGCCTTTTTTTCCCAATGCTCTAGCACAAGTAGGTTTGGAGGAGAAATCATGCAGAATGAACCCGTGTTAGGAACGAAAGCAGTTAAAAGAAGCGCGTTGTCTAAGAACGTCAAAGATCATTTGGTGGCGTACAGCTTCATTGCCCCCAACTTCATTGGCTTTGCCGTGTTTACGCTGGTGCCGATGGTTTATGCGTTTGTACTCGCTTTTGTGAAATGGGACGGGGCTAACCCGATGGAGTACGTGGGATTGCGTAACTTCTCCCGGCTGTTGCAGGACAGCACCTTTCACAAGGCGTTCTGGAACACCATTATTTATACGATTGGCGTGGTGCCGTTAACGATGGTGTGTGCGCTGGCACTGGCGATCCTGCTTAATCAGAAGCTGTTTGGCCGCAACTTTATGCGGACCGTGTTCTTCTTCCCCTATGTCGCTTCACTGGTTGCCGTGGCAGCCGTTTGGAATTTCGTGTTCAGCCCCACGATGGGGCCGGTAAACAATCTGCTGCACGCGATCACCGGCATCCCCATTGAGGATTTGCCCCGTTGGGCGGCAGATAAAGATTGGGCGATGTTTACGGTCATTCTTTTTACAGTGTGGAAAAATATGGGTTACTACATGGTCATTTATTTGGCAGGTTTGCAGGGAGTAAATCCTGAGCTGTATGAAGCTGCCGAGCTGGACGGGGCGGGACCATGGAAAAGATTTGTCAACGTGACAATCCCGCAGCTGGCACCTACTACGTTCTTTGTCCTGATGATTCTGATCATCAACTCGTTTAAAGTGTACGACATCTTTATCAACTTGTTTGCCGGTGCCGATAATCAACTGAACAATTCGACCCGGGTACTTGTTTATCAAATCTACAATACCGCGTTCCGCTCGCTGGATTACGGGTACGCCAGCGCCATGGCGATCGTGCTGTTCCTGCTCGTTCTGGGGATTACACTGATTCAGTTCCAGGGCGAGAAGAAGTACGGACAATAGGAGGATGCAAAAATGACAGGAGCTAACAAACAAGTCAAAACCGTTGCCAAGATTTTTGCGTACCTGGTGCTCGCGGTCGTTGTGCTATGCATGCTTGTTCCTTACGCGTGGATGCTGTCGTCCTCGCTGAAATTAAATAAGGATGTATTCTCGTTCCCGATGCAGTGGATCCCGGATGCTCCAAGATGGCAGAACTACGTGGAGATCTGGACGCGGATCCCGCTCGGCCGGTTTATATACAACACGGCGAAGCTCTCGGTGATCGTTACTTTGCTGCAACTGCTGACTTCCAGCTTTGCGGCATATGCGTTCTCGAAGCTGCGGTTCAAAGGGAGACATGCGTTGTTTCTCGGCTATATTGCGACTATTGCCATTCCGTGGCAAGCCTACATGGTTCCGCAGTTTATCATGATGCGTTCCATGGGGTTAAACAACACTCATCTTGCGATTATTTTTCTACAGGCGTTTTCGGCGTTTGGCGTGTTTTTGATGCGTCAGTTCTATCAAGGCATTCCGGATGAGCTCTGCGAAGCGGCACGGATTGACGGACTTAATGAATATGGGATCTGGGCCAAAATCATGCTTCCGCTCTCAAAGCCGGCGCTGTCCACGCTGACGATCTTCACGTTCGTCAATACGTGGAACGATTTCCTTGGGCCGATGATTTACTTGACCAAGACGGAGCTCAAAACGATCCAAATCGGCTTGCGGATGTTCATTACGCAATATTCCGCTGAATATGGGTTAATTATGGCCGCCAGCGTCATTTCGATCATTCCGGTGCTGATCGTCTTCCTCGCGCTGCAAAAATATTTTGTCCAAGGTGTGGCCTCGTCCGGCATCAAGGGGTAATAAATGGTAGTCTCGGATGAAAGGAGCTGAAGTAATGAATAGTTTGACCGTTAATGCCCCGCTCCAAACGCGCAGCGACATGGTGAACGTGTTGGAAGAGCTGGTGCATCCCCTACGGCCGTTCTATAGTGAAGGCGGCGCCCGGCTTGGGCTTGGCAAGAGCGGGGTATCCTACCCGGCGGCTGTAGCGGAAATGGAAGGGTTCTCTCGGGTGCTGTGGGGATTAGTACCGTTGCTTGCGGGCGGCGGCAGCAGTGAGTTATGGGACGTTGTTCTGGACGGAATCCGCTGCGGCACGAACCCGGATCATCCGGAGTATTGGGGCGAGGTCGGCGATTATGATCAACGGCTCGTGGAGATGGCGGTTTTTGGCTACGCGCTGGCATTGATCCCGGAACACATTTGGGAACCGCTTCACCCGGAGGAACGTGATCGGCTGTACCGCTGGCTGAATCAGATGAACCAGCATCCTTGTTACGATTGCAATTGGTTGTTCTTTAACGTACTGGTGAATGTGGGCTTCCGCAAAGCCGGCTTGCCTTACGATACGGAGCAGCTGGAGCGGAATTTGGACCGGCTGGACGCGTTTTATCTGGAGGACGGCTGGTACAGCGACGGTGTCGGGGGACACAGCGACTATTACGTCCCGTTTGCCTTTCACTATTACGGGCTGCTCTATGCGCGTATCATGGAAGAGGAAGATCCGCAGCGTTCGCAAGTGTATAAAGAGCGGGCCGCGTTGTTCGCCGACGATTTTCTCGCTTGGTTCGCCCCAGACGGGGCAGCGCTGCCGTACGGACGCAGCTTAACCTACCGTTTCGCCCAATCCGCCTTCTGGAGCGCACTGGCTTATGCCGGTGTGGACGTGTTGCCAATGGGGGTATTAAAGGGGCTGGTGCTGCGCAATTTGCGCTGGTGGTTAAGCCGGCCCATTCGCAGTTCCGAGGGGCTGCTTACGGTGGGTTACGCTTATCCAAACCTGGTGATGGCGGAGAACTACAATTCGCCCGGTTCGCCGTATTGGGCGCTGAAAGCGTTTCTGCCGCTGGCATTGCCGGAGGACCATCCGTTCTGGACGGCGGAGGAGCTGCCGCTGCCGGAGCTGCCGGCGCTGAAGGTCCAGCGCCCGGCGCATCTTGTGCTGGCCCGCGATCCTGCGACCGGTCATGTAGCGGCCTTCAACACCGGCCATCGCGGCACGAACGAGCACACCCATACCTCGGCCAAATACGAGAAACTTGTGTATTCCACCGGGTTCGGGTTTAGTGTGCCGCGCGCGGAGTGGGGCTTGTCCCAAGGCGCGTTTGACTCCATGCTGGCGCTCAGCGAAAAGGGAGATAACCTGTACCGGGTAAGACGCCGGAACTTGGACACGTCAATTCAGGATAACGTGCTGTATGCGTTATGGAAACCTTGGTCTGACGTAGAGGTGCGCTCCTGGATCGTTGCCGGACTCCCCTGGCATGTGCGGATTCATCACATCGAGACGAAACGACCGCTCGACATCGCGGAGGGAGGATTCGCGCTGGGGGTGGAAACGGAGTTGACGGAGTGGATCGAGGGGACGGAACGGACAGGGCTGGTGGAGCTAAAAGAGAAGAGTGGAGAGGGCCGGATCGCTGCGGGAGCAGCAAGCCCCTTTGGAGCCAGCGGGGTGCAAAGCTTGCTTGGCTTCGAATCGGTCGAGCTGATTCGCCCGAACGCCAATACCAATGTTCTGTATCCTCGCACTGTTCTTCCCACGCTCCTCGCTTCCCTGGAACCGGGGGTACACCTGCTCGCGTCGGCGGTTTACGGCGATCCGTCGCCGGGAGCCTCATGGCAACCAATTACGCTTGATGCGTTAAACCTCGCGATAGGAGAGCGGGAGATCGTGATAACGACCTGCTCGGGGAACGAAATCCGTATTGAGCTGGCTTAGTTAACGCCGCTGTTTTGGGCTGCGGTGGAAGGAGGAATGCTGATGAACGTTCGCGAGGGCTGGGAGCAGCTGGCCGAAAGCCTGATCCCTTTGAAGGCTGATGATTACTATCCGCACGGCAGCGGGCTGGCGTTTTGGGAATCGCTGCGCGAGGCGCCGGAGGCCCGGGCCGAGCTTGAAGTGATCCGGAGCGAGGGGGAGCGGCTGCTGAAGTCCCCAGCGGAAGAGCTGACCTATTCGTTGTTTTCTTTATTTGCCGTTCAGGGTTCGCGGCTGGAGTATGAGCGGGTGTATTTTGAGAAGCGGCGGCGGCTGAACACCTTCGCCTTTCTGTCGCTGCTTGAACCGGAGTCGGCGGCGTACGAAGCGGCGCTGCGGGATGCCATCTGGGCGATCTGCAGCGAGTTTACCTGGTGCTTGCCCGCGCATGTGGATGCGAAGCGTCCGGTCTCGGAGACCATCGACCTGTTCTCGGCGGAGACGGGGTTTGCGCTAGCCGAGTTATCTTTGCTGCTAGGCACGCGTCTACCGGAGCTGCTGCGGGTGCGGATCGCCGAACTGGTGGATGAACGGTTGTTCCGGCCATTCCTTGAGAAAGGCCCTTACCATTGGGAGGAGCTGACGAACAACTGGTCGGCGGTTTGCGCTGGCTCGATTGGTTCGGCTGCGCTGCTGCTGATGACAGAACAGCGCGACTACGCCCGGCTGGCTCAGATTTTGGAGAAAACCGAGCGCAGCATGAGCTTCTATTTGCAAGGCTTCGGCGAGGATGGGGGTTGTCCGGAAGGGCTGGGATACTGGAACTACGGGTTTGGCTACTTTGTGTATTATGCCGACCTGCTGCTTAAGCGAAGCCGGGGGCAGCGGGATTGGTTCAACGAGGACAAGGTACGGCGAATTGCCGAGTTCCAGCAAAAATGCTTTCTGGGCGGCCGTCTGGTCGCTAACTTCTCCGACGCGCAGCCATATGGGAGCGTCCAGCCCGGGCTGTCGCATTACCTTGCGAAGCGGTACGCGGAGGTGGAAGCTCCGCCTGCCTTGCTCCATGCGGATTACCGCGAGGATCACTGCAGCCGCTGGGCGCCGGCGCTGCGCAACCTGATTTGGCGGGACTGCAAGGCGGCAGGCACGGCGGAGTGGAGAGACGGCGACTTTGTGTTTGAGGACGCCGGCTGGTTGATCTCGCGCTTTACAACCGCAGGGGATACGTTTGGTTTTGCCGCAAAAGGCGGGCACAACGGGGAATCGCATAATCACAACGACTTGGGCCATTTCATGTTGGCGGGCGGAGGCGCGTTTTTTCTGTCCGATCTCGGGTGCGGGGAATATACGCGGGATTATTTTGGCGAGGCCCGGTATGGATATGACTGTAACGGCTCGCAAGGGCATTCCGTCCCGATCATCAACGGTCGTATGCAGCAGGAGGGACGGGAAAGGGCAGCTTCGATGATTCGCTGCGACACGTCTGCGGAAGCGTGCGAGTTCACCTTGGAGCTGTCCGGCGCCTATGAGGACGAAAATCTGCAGTCCTTCAACCGAAGTTGGGTTTGGAACAAGACGGAGCTGCCTAGCTTGGCGCTTCGGGACGACTTCCGGTTTACGGAAGCGCCGGACAGTCTGACGGAGCGGTTTGTGAGCCCGATTCAGCCGGAGATGGCCAGCCCGGGGCTGCTTCGTTTCGTTCGAGGCCGGCTGGCGCTGGAGCTGTATTACGACCCGAATCAGCTGGAGGCGGAGATTAAGGCACGAACCTACCGGGATCATTATGGGAAGGATTCGATATGGTACGCGTTGGATTTTCGGGTTAAGCAGCCGGAAGCGGGATTTGGCGTTGACTTTCTTTTCAAATTCGCCCGGCAATAAGGAGAATGGAGGAACGAGGTCATATGCATATGGGAAACGAAAGGGCATGGGTGGAAGAGGCCTGGACGAAGTCGCTGGACAAAACGCTGCGGAACACGGCGAGAATTGGCTCCGGGTTTCCGCACGCCAGCAAAGGCGGGGTTTATGATCTGGCTGAGCCGGCCTGGTGGACAGCGGGCTTCTGGCCGGGTTTGCTGTGGCTGCTGTATGAGGGAAGCGGCCGGGAGGAATTGAAAGCGCTGGCACAAGAATGCGAGACCAAGCTGGATGAGGTGCTGGACGGCTACGTGCGGCTTGATCACGATCTGGGGTTTATGTGGACGCTGACCAGCATCGCTTCCTATAAGCTGACGGGGAGTGAAACCTCGCGCATTCGGGCGCTGAAGGCTGCGAACTATTTGGCGGCCCGCTTTAATCTGAAGGGGCGCTATATTCGGGCCTGGAATCCGTGGAAGGAAGGGGAGCGGAATGAAGGCTGGGCGATCATCGATTGCTGCATGAACCTGCCGCTGTTGTTCTGGGCGTCCCGGGAGAGCGGCGATCCCCGATTCGCGCATGTCGCTGAAGCGCATTTGGACACCGTGCTCCATCATTTTGTTCGCGACGACGGCTCGGTCTATCATATCGTGGTCTTTGACCCGGTCACAGGCGAGCGGGTTGGGCCGCAAGGCGGCCAAGGCTACGCGCCGGAGTCGGCCTGGTCGCGCGGGGCTGCCTGGGCGATCTACGGCTTGACGCTGGGCTTCCACCACACCGGTAAGCCGGAGTATCTGTCCGCCGCGAAGCGGGCGGCGGATTTCTTCCTGAGCCAGCTGCCGGACGATCAGGTGCCGGCTTGGGATTTCCGCGCGCCGGAAGAGCTGCGCGAGCTGCGGGACTCGTCCGCCGGTGCCTGCGCGGCCAGCGGGCTGTTGCTGCTGGCGGAGAAGCTTGGCGGCGAAGGAACGGCCGCTACCAAGTACCGCGAAGCCGGCGAACGCATTCTGGAGTCGCTGTACGACAACTACGGCGCGTGGGACGACCCGGCGGAAGAGGGGCTGATCCTGCACGGGACGAGCAACTACCCGCAGGGGACGAACATCGACGTTCCGCTGATTTACGGCGATTATTTCTTTGTGGAAGGGCTCGCCCGGCTGAAGGGCGGCGGGCCGACGTATTGGGAATGAGGCGGACGCAGATATGAAAACAGGGTTGCTATACAATCGCATCTGATAGCGATTGGAGCAACCCTGTTTATTTTTTTCTATGCCTATTTCTCTACATAAAACACTTCCGCGCTTGGATGCTCACCATAATTGCCAAAGCCCTTGCCAAACAACGTCAAGCCGCCCGGATAACGGGCGTCCGGCTCCACGGATAAGCGGAGCGTCCATTGCTTCTGCCGAATGTCAATGTCGTGAAGGGTGACGTCGGACATCTTCAAGCCGTCCATGTACGTACCGTCTGCCGTAATGCGCAGCCGTTTCAGCAGCCCATATTGATTCGCTTGTCTTGGCCACCACTCCGGGGTATATTTTCCCGGCTGCTCCCCGTAATCGCCAGGGCTCGTCCAGGTGCCCAAAAGCTTGCCGTTTAAGGTAAACGTAATATCCGATGGATAATCGTCCTTCGTTCCCGGGGCTTCGGACGCGATTTCCATCGTAAAGACCAGCTCCTCGGGCTTCTGGGAGGACAGCAAGTAATTGGGGGTTTTGTATTCGATATATCCCGTACCAAACCATAGAATCGCAGCATGAATCCGTTCCGGGTCCCAGAAGTACCGGGGATCGTCAAAGCTTCCGATGATCTTGTCGGTCGTTGCGATGCCACAGGTTGGCTCGATGTGAAAATCGGAGTAATGGCCTACCGGAATTTCAACCCGGTAGCTCTTGCGCTCGGCTGCCGCCTGCGCCGGAAACTGGATTTCTGCGCCGGAGACAGCAAGCGAGCAAATCTTCTGCAGGCCGCTCTTGCCGGGTGCCATATGGGTGGCGACTAGTCCGCATTCAGACAGCTTGCGCACATGCATGGTCATGATCGCGCTGGACAGCCCGACCGCAGCGGCTAACTCCTTAATGTTCATCGGGCGGTTGGCTAACAGACGCAGAATGTGCAGACGAACCGGGCTCGCCAGCGCCTCATACACGGGCAGCGATTGTTCAGATAAATCAAGTTTCATGATGCCTCCACCTCACCCGAATTTTAGTTAATCATTATATTAACGAAAAGTTATAAGTTTGACAAGCATCTTCCATGTCCTTGATTAATTTGGAAGTTTCATTGACGAGTTTGCGGTCAGACGCCTATAATATTAGTCGAATAGTTATTTAATTAATATTTATATTAACTAAGGAGTGAAATGACGGATGCCACTGCAAGGAGTGTTAAACGCCGATTCCGGCAAAGGAACGATTAACCGCAATATTTACGGTCATTTCTCTGAACATTTAGGCCGCTGTATTTACGAAGGGATTTGGGTTGGCGAGGATTCCCCGATTCCAAATACCCATGGCATTCGCAACGATGTTGTGGAAGCGCTTAAGCAAATCCGGATTCCGGTGTTGCGCTGGCCGGGCGGCTGCTTTGCCGATGAATATCACTGGAAGGACGGCATCGGTCCGAAGGAAGCACGTAAGCGGATGGTCAATACCCATTGGGGCGGTGTGGTGGAAAATAACCATTTCGGGACCCACGAGTTTATGGAGCTCTGCCGGCAGCTGAGCTGCGAGCCCTACATCAACGGCAACCTTGGCAGCGGAACGGTCCAGGAAATGTCGGAGTGGGTAGAATATCTGACCTTTGACGGCGTATCGCCGATGGCGGAGCTGCGGGCGCAAAACGGACGCAAGGAGCCGTGGAAGGTGACTTATTTTGGCGTTGGCAACGAGAACTGGGGCTGCGGCGGCAATATGCGCCCGGAATATTATGCTGACGAGTACCGCCGGTATCAGACGTACGTCCGCAACTATGGGGATAACCGGATTCACCGGATCGCTTGCGGTCCAAACTCAGACGATTATAACTGGATGGACGTGCTGATGCGGGAAGCCGGACGGTTTATGGATTCCATCACGCTGCACTACTATACGCTGCCAACCGATAATTGGCAGGATAAAGGGCCGGCGACCGGGTTCGACGAGTCCGCCTGGTTTGCCACGCTGCAAAAAGCGCTTCGCATGGATGAGCTGATTACCCGCCACCGCACGATCATGGATAAATACGATCCGGAAGGCCGGGTCGGATTGATTGTGGATGAATGGGGCACCTGGTACAATGTGGAGCCGGGGACCAATCCGGGATTTTTGTATCAGCAAAATACGATGCGTGATGCGCTTGTCGCCGGGCTTACGCTGAACATTTTCCACAAACATAACGAGCGCGTGCGGATGGCAAATATCGCCCAGACCGTCAACGTGCTTCAGGCCGTCATCCTGACGGAAGGCGAGAAAATGATCTTGACCCCAACGTACCATGTATTCGATATGTATAAGGTTCACCAGGACGCCGAGCTGCTGGATCTGTCGCTGGAAACAGGCAGCTACAAGCTGGAGGGCAGCGAGATTCCGGCGGTGACCGCCACTGCGTCGCGGGATGCCGAAGGGAAGATCCATCTCAGCTTCTGTAACCTGCAGCCTCATGCGAATACACAGGTGACGATCGACATTCGGGGCTTGGCAGGCAGCAGCTTGGCGGTGACCGGCACCACGTTGACCGGCGATTCGATCGATGCCCATAATACGTTTGCGCAGCCGGAGGCCGTAAAGCCGCAGCCGTTTGAGTCGTTTCAACTGGATGGCGGCAAGCTGACGGTTGATTTGCCGGCTAAATCGGTGACGACGCTAGAACTGGCGGCGAGGGATTAACGTCGGATGGCGGATACGTCATGCAGAGTGTGCCGGGACGATTTCCGGGTGACGGAGGAGCAGATCCAACGTTTGTTGAAGACGACGGCGTTTGCGCCCGAGCGCAGGGTAAGCGAGGAGCAGTATCAGGATAGGCTGCGCGTTTGCGAAGCGTGTCCAAAGCTGATGGACGGGATGACCTGCACGGTCTGCGGTTGTATCATCCCGGTGGTCGCCTGGCTGAAGGAGCGGCATTGCCCGCTGCCGGGCGGCGGATTGTGGGCGAGCATCGAGGCATAACATGAAAGAGGCTTCGACTTTATGGCAGCAGGGTAGAACCTTGCTTGCGCGTAAAGGCGAAGCCCTTTTTTCGGATGGAGAGATTTCGGTATGGGGGAGTTCAGGTCAGGCTATTTCGCCTCCTCCAACAGTTCCTTCGTATTGTTGCGCACGTTCCCAACGGCTGGGGATACGGGGTAAGCCCGCATTTTTGCGGCATCGTAAGGTTGAAGCAGCTTTAGCAGCGATCCCGTATCCGTGTTGTCCCGGGCCAGCCACTCGGCTTCATGTTCAGGTTGCAGGATCACGGGCATCCGGTTATGGATCTCAGCCATCAGCGAGTTGGGCTCCGTGGTGATGATCGTGCAGGTTGCCAGCTTGTTTCCTTGCGGATCGCTCCAGATGTCGTACAGGCCGGCAAAGGCGAAGGGGCTCCCGTCCTTCATGACGATCCGATAGGGCTGCTTGCCTCCGGCCCGCTGTTGCCATTCGTAGAATCCGTCAGCGGGGATGAGGCAGCGCCGGGTTGTCAGCAGCTTCCGAAACGCCGGTTTGTCCGGGAGCGACTCGGCGCGGGCGTTGATCATGCTGGCGCCGATCTTATCCTCCTTCGCCCAGAACGGCACCAGGCCCCAGCGCAGCTCGCCCAGCCGATTGCCCTGCTTGCCCGCAATGACGGCGGGGATGAATTGCATCGGCGCTACATTATAGTTTGGGGCGAATTTCGCCAGCCGGTTTTCCATGATGAGATACCGGACTATCAGTTCGTCCAGAGGAAGCGTAATCGTAAAACGGCCGCACATGGGGAGACCTCCATTGTATGGATCTATTCGTGGTATTCGTGATTCGTGGATTCACATTTTGTTGTATCCATTGTAATCGATTTGCTTACAGGCCTGCCAGCCCCGGGTCGATGTCTCTATCGATTCGGGGCTGCTTTGTTTAGCCGGAAGGAACTTCCGCCTAAGCTAAAGAATATGTATTTTTAGTAAAAAGACGACAAGCGGGGAGATCATCCATGGAACAAGTAGGTTTGGTGTTAGGCGGCGGGGCCGTACGGGGACTCGCTCATTTGGGCGTGTTGAAGGCGTTCGAACGGCACGGAATCCCGGTGGACGCGATCGTTGGTACAAGCATGGGCGGTGCGATCGGAGGCTTGTATGCTGCAGGCATTCCGGCAGAGGACATCGAGGACTTGCTGTATCACACGCCAAAATACCGGCTGATGGATCTAGGAATTCGCCAACGCGGGCTGATCGGCGGGAACAAAATCTACCAAACCGTCAACGATCTCTTGAGGCAACATGGGAAGGATGGGCTGAAGATTGAGGATTTCCCCATTCGGTTTAAGGCGGTTGCCGTGGATTTGATGCAAGGCAAACAGGTGATTTTGGATAAGGGCGATTTGGGAACGGCGCTGCGGGCAACGACGGCGTTTCCGGGGGTATTTGCTCCGCTGGTACGGGACGATCAGGTGCTGGTCGACGGCGGGGTGCTAAACAACTTGCCGGTCCAGGAGCTGAAGCGGAAGGATGTGGGACTGATAATTGCGGTGGATGTGACGCGCGAGCATGAGAAGAAGCCGCCCCGCAATATGATTGAGGTCGTTTACCGCTCTTACAGTTTGATGACCGCCGAACGGAAGCATACCAGCCTGCGGTTAGCGGATATCGTCATCCGACCGGATGTCGGTCATGTGTCCGCGTTTGATTTTTCAAAAATGGCCGATTGCATCAAGGCAGGGGAGGAAGCGGCTGAGGGCATGATGGATGAGCTCAAGGCTGAGGTGAAGCGGGTGAAGCCGGATTTCCTCTGAAGGAAGCTGGTGAATTCCGAATATTTGTTTTGACCGATTTAGAAGAACAAAAATGGGGGAGTTCCATGCGCTGCATCCGATACGACAATCATGGGCGACGCTGATTGCGATTGGGGCCAAACGGTTGGAAACGAGGAGCTGGAGAATTTTTAAGCTGATCTTCAGGTTTCTGTAATGTTCCTTTAAGAAACCGATGCTATTCTTTAGATACTCCCTCTTCTTTAATTGATATAGATATGAAGAAGCCACTCCGTACCAGGGGTGGCTTCTTCCATTTCCTTAGGTGTAAAAAAGCTAACGGAACGAGGAGACCTTATTTCTATTCCTACCAGGGTTAAAACAGATGTAACGGAACCAGATGACCTTATTTGGGCTATAGGCAGCGAATTCGCTGGTATTAGCATCAAATAAGGTCTTTAAGTTCCGTTACAGCGGGAAATCACCGGGAAATAGTACAATAAGGTCTCTGAGTTCCGTTACGGGTAAAGGTGATTACTTCAAATCCTCGATCGAGTTAATGTCCATGTAAACTGGAACGACCAGGCCGGTTTTGACGCCAGTCATGTTCGCGCCGAGATCCTCAACTTGTTCGCCGTATTTATCCCAATAATCCGCATGGGTGAGCGGCAGCCATGCTGCTGCAGTTGCATCAACGTCACCGCTGGCGACACCGGTCCACATTGGACCCGCTTCGACTTGGAGGGACTCGACGTCATAACCCAGCTTGCTTTCGAGTACATATTCCAGCAGGTTGGTGCTGGCGATTTCCGAATCCCATGCCACATAGCTCAGCTTGAGTTTGTCGCCGTTCACCGGTGTCAAGCCTTCGGTCCAGCTGTCCACGCGGTCGGCATGGCTGTCTGCCCAGGCTTTGGCGGCTTCCGCCGGGTCCTGACCTTCCTGAATCGCCGTCATAATCTCGCCCATTTCAACCGAAGTCCACTCGAAGCGGTTGAGGAACTCATAGGCGGTCGGATGGTCTTCCTTCAAGCCTTTCCGCGCCAGCGTGTGAATTTCTTCGGCTTCCCCGTAAACCTTCTGCGGATCCTCCAAATATTTCAGATCGTATTTGGAGAACATCCAGTGCGGGGTCCAGCCGGTAACAATGATCGGTTTTTCGGATTTCACCGCTTTGTCCAGCATCGCCGTCATGGCTGCGCCGGAGCCCTCAATCAGCTTCCAGCCGTCCAAGCCGTAGGTTTCGATCGCTTGACTTGTCGCCTTCATAATTCCAGCACCAGGGTCAATCCCGATGATTTCGTAGTTGACTTGCTCGCCGACGGCTCCGGCTGAGGTGTTGCCCCCGTTCGCCGAAGCATCCGGCGTGTTGTTGGCACCGCCGGCCGAAGGATTGTTCGCTTGCCCGCAGGCGGACAACGCCAACATGCTCACTAATCCTGCCAGTACCATCAACTTCCTCGTCTTCTTCAATTTCATCTCAATCTCCCCTTTGTGTTTTGGATTTAAACAGGTTTTGCGTAAAGCGGTCGAGCACGATGGCTAGGACAACCACGGCCAAACCGGCTTCAAAGCCTTGCCCGATCTTCAGTTGGGTGACCGCCCGGTAGACGGTGGCCCCGATGCCCTGCGCGCCGATCATGGAGGCGATGACGACCATCGAGAGCGACAGCATGATCGTTTGGTTAACCCCGGCCATCAACGTTGGCATGGCGAGCGGAAGCTCGACTTTAAACAGCTTCTGCCAGACCGTGGAGCCAAAGGCGTTCGCCGCTTCCGTCAACTCGCCGTTCACCTGCTTGATCCCAAGATAGGTGAGCCGGATCGTCGGCGGGATCGCGAAGATCACCGATGCGATAACCCCAGGGACCACCCCCAGGCTAAAAAAGGTTACAGCCGGCAGCAGATAAACGAATGCCGGCATCGTCTGCATAAAATCAAGCAGTGGCGAGATGACCCGATGGACCATTTTGCTGTAGGCGCTCCAGATGCCGATCGGAATCCCGAACAGGATCGAGATCAAGCCGGAGGTAATGACCAGGCCTAAGGTGTTCATGGTCTCGGTCCAATAGCCAAGGTTATCGATCAGCAGAAAACCGATTACGGTGAACAAGGTCAGCTGCCATTTTCCAATCAAATAAGCGATGATTCCGACGATGGCAATAAACAGCAGCGGATGCGGCAGCAGGAACAATCCGGCGAAAAAGTTAACGATGGTCTCAATCGTCATGGACAATCCGTCGAAAAATCCTCCAAGCGACCGCTCCATGGCGTCAACCAGCGATTCAATCCACTCGGCCAGCGGCAATTTCGGGATGAATTCCATCTGGGTTCACCTCCTTCTTCAGTTCATGATGTTCTCCGGCGAGGGCTCCCAGTACGGCGCCGCGTACGATAACGCCCAGCAAACGCTCCTGCTGGTCAACGACGGCCAGCGGAACCTTGGATGAGCTCATGACTTCAAATAGGTCACTCAGCACGGTATCCGGGGCCACGCGAGGGCCGTCCGTAATCAGAATTTCCTCCAGGCCGATGCCGGACTTGGCGGCACGGGATGCGTCTTCGGCTGTAATGACGCCCAGCAGGCGTTTGCCCCGGCCGATGACGAACAGGTTGGAGATGCCCCGTTCACGCATTAGTTCGAGGGCGACGCGAGGACCCTTATCCAACGTAACGGTTTCCGGCCGGCGCATGACGCGGGCTGCGGTCAGCACCTTGGACAGGTCCACGTCCTCGATGAACCGTTCCACATAATGGTTGGCCGGGTTCATCAGCATTTCTTCCGGCGTGCCGATTTGAACGAGTGCGCCATCCTTCATCAAGGCGATCCGGTCGCCGAGACGCAGGGCCTCATCCAAATCATGGGTAATGAAGACGATGGTCTTCTTCATCTTCTCCTGCAGCTCCAGCAGCTCATCTTGCATGTTACGGCGAATGAGCGGGTCGAGCGCGCTAAACGCTTCGTCCATCAACAGGATTTCCGGGTCATTGGCCAGCGCTCGGGCCAGGCCGACCCGCTGTTGCATACCGCCGCTCAGCTGCTCCGGCATCTTATGCTCCCAGCCCTTCAAGCCGACGAGCTCGAGGGCCTGCATCGCTTTGTCGCGGCGCTCTTTTTTGGCTACTTTCTGAATTTCCAGTCCGTATTCCACGTTCTGCAGGACCGTGCGGTGTGGGAATAAAGCAAACTTCTGGAACACCATGCTGATCGATTTACGCCGCACCTCGCGTAGCTCAGCTTTGTTCATTTTGCGGAGATCCCGTCCATGCAGCAGAATTTCCCCCGCAGTTGGTTCAATCAATCGATTCAGCATCCGAACCAGTGTCGATTTGCCGCTCCCGGACAAACCCATAATGACGAAAATTTCACCTTCGCGGATGTCCAAGCTGACTTGGCCGACGCCGATGGTGATGCCTTTTTCCTTGAGCAGACGCTCTTTGGTGTAGCCTTGCTTCAACAATGGAATGGCCTGCTCGGCATGCGGGCCAAATAACTTGCTGACTTCACGAACTTGTAATATTGGCTGATTCATAGATTCACTCCTTTTCTAAAGCTTTAAGTTCCCCCTTCGATCTCGGCTTCGCTAACAAAATTGCCCAGCGAGGCAGTATCGCATCAATCCGTGAGGTAAGTGTAACAAATGGAATGAAAATAACGCAAAGATGAAAACTGTACGTAAGGAACGTACAGAAAAAACTGAACGTAATGAATCGGCGGATAACTCCGATATCCTCCCAAATGCTCCCTAGGCTGCGTCTTTACTTTTGGGCTTGACTTACTTAAGATAGAATAAGCGTTGAGCCGTATGGGGATTTAAGCCGTGCGGGTGGACGCGTTACAGCGGAGGTTTTTTTGCATATGAATAGGAGGTTGCAAGCATGAGCTTGGACCAGCTCACCGATGAGCAACAGGCTTTATTAATGAAGGTACGTAAACGCGTGATCGAGGCCATCGGCAGAAATATGGACTTGTATGGGGTCTCGTTATCAACAGGGCACTTATACGGTCTTTTGTTCTTTGCCGACAAGCCGATGACTTTGGACGAGATGGGCAAGGAAATGAAGATGAGCAAAACCAGCATGAGTACGGGCGTCCGCACCCTGCTGGATCTCAAAATGGTCAATAAAGTGTGGGAGAAAGGCTCCCGCAAGGACTTATATGAAGTGGAATATGACTGGTACCAGACGTTTACGGACTTCTTCGCAATTAAATGGAGAAAAGCGGTGGAGAGCAACATCCTGGTGCTGCGTCGCTCCATTGATGAATTAACCAAAGCGATGGTGGTAGAGGAGGAAGGACCGCTCCGTAAGGTATTGGAAGAAGACGTACGTAAGATGAAAGAATCGGTGAAATATTACGAATGGCTGGACCGCCTGATCGACGCGATGGAAAGCGGAGAGATCTATAAGCTGGTCCCCAAGGAAACCGAATCCTGACTTTCTTGTATAAAAAATATAACGCTTATTCCCGATCACGCTGTCATTGCGCAGCGCGGGGAATAAGCGTTTTTTTTGGCGTATCAATAGACTCCGATGTCATCCAGCATCAGCTTGGCGGCGCCGCCGCTGAGAAGGAAGGTCAGCCGCTGGATTCCGGTGTCCGGATTGAAGCTGGGGTTGGCGGCCGCAAAGTCTGCCAAAGCTAGACGATACGTCTGATATACCGCTTCCGTCGGATGCTTGTATTTGCCGCCCGACAGGTGGCGCTCCAGCCAGGGGTGGATCGTAAACGAGGTGACGGGCAGCGGTTCGACCTCCATAAACCTCGTGAGCGGCAGACGGACGGAGGTACCGTTGCCGTCGGTAAGCTCTACCTCAACTGTGACGGAACCCGCAGCCAAAGCCGCATCGGGCGTATTGTCATCCTGCAGCTCGAAGCTGCGGTCCGTGAGCGAAAAGGCGAGCTCCTCCAGCTGGCCGCTGGACGGGAGGGGAGCACCTTGCTCCCAGCTTAACGTATAAGTGGACGGCTCATTGCCGCTAGGCTTACGCTCCAGCACGATTCCCCGGGACGGCTTGGTGCCGTTTTGCCGGTTCTTTGCCTCTTCCTCCTTCCAGGTGAGGTTGCTGCCCGCTGCTTTCCCTCCCCCGGGGAGACTCAACCGGTTCAAATCTTCATCGTAGCGGGCCCAAGCGGTAAATGTGCTGCGCTCGAACCGGTTGTAATATGCGGTGTCCGGGAGCCAGGCTAAGCCCGTGCGGTAATCCTGCAGCAGCGGGAGATAGCGGCCGAGCTTGGCGCTGGTGTTCGTTACCGAAGCGGAGCCGGACACAGCGTGGAGAGTGGTTGTTGCTCCGTTATTCCCCGCTCCCGCACCATGCAGCGTCTCCTCAAAGAAAGCCGAGATGTACACCTTCGCGATGCTCCGTTGTTCGGAAGGCGACAGCATCCCGTTCCGGCTGAGCAGGATGCCCTTCGGATAACTGACGTCCCGACCGCCCCAGCTGCTATTGAACTGGCTATGGTTGGCGTCTCCGATGTACAGCGAGGCTTTGAACCGATCTTTGCCTGACGAAAAACTTGTGCGCATGTACTGGCGGTCGCCTTCGAAGTCGCTGACGTCGCCATCCCGCGCGCCTTGCAGTGTCAAATAGCTGACATCCTTAAGCTGTGTGTATTTTCCGTCCACCTTTTTGTCGGTGGGGGCGATGGCGGCAACGGCTTGGATCTTGTAGTCCTCTAAGCTCGACATGAGCTCCGCGTCGTCCGCGAACCAATCCTTGTAACCCGCGGCCATCGCTACTGCTTGCCCGCCGCGGGAATGACCAACCAGTCCGATGCGGGTAAAGTCGATTTTTTCGTATAACGGATTATCCGGTTCTGCGGCAAATGTGCCGATCTGTTGCAAATGCTTCAGCAAAATCCAAGCTCGAACCTTCATATCGTTATCGGGAATTCCCGTCCATAGAGAGTAATTCAAGAAATTCTCATCGACGGATACGGCGGTGAATCCACGGCTGGCCAGCAGCTCTCCAAGATAAGCGTATCCGTCATCGGAGAAATCCTCCATCAGGTGGTTGCCGTGAACGATCAGCACGAGCGGGTAGCGGGTTTGGCTTTCGTCAGTGCTGTCCCCCGGGGCAGCACTTTCCTCCTCCGCTGCGACGGGCATCCAGACTCTTCCGTTCAGCGGAAGTGCCCGCTGATTAAATCCCCAATAGGCGGTCCGGTAGACGGACCACTTTTTAATATAGGCGGAGGCATCCACCGTTTCGGAGGTGATGTCGACCGCTTCCCCGTATTCGGGCTGCCAAGCGTCGTTCCCGCTGCCGTAGGTGAAGGTCGACACCTCATACGGCCCGGGTTCGGCGGGGCTGTCCAGCAGATCGGCCAAGCTTGGCACGGCCGCTGAACCGACGGCGGCGTCGCTGCTTGCGCCATCGCGCGCCTTGTCATCTTCGGCTTCGCCGGCTTTCCATATCCCGGCGCTTTGCACGCCTTGATAGGCCGGTACGGCGGAGCCGCCCCCTGGTCCCGCCGCGAACGGCCAGATCGCGGCGGCGGCCACCAGCAGCGCCGCCATCAGGGCGGCTGCCGCTTTATGGCGCAGCCGCAGCCTCCGGCTGGCGAGCGCCCCATAAAGCAGCCCGGCGGCGATTCCCGCCAGGCTGATCACCGCGGCCACGACCGCAGCCGCGGGCATCGCTACTTCGTTATAGTAGAAAATAACGAAGGCTGCGGCAAAATCGAACAGGACCGCCCCCGTAAACAGGCGGGGGATCGGCACGCCGATCAAAGCCAGCAGCAGCGCGGCGGTGTGGGCGGTCAGGTACAGGCCCAGCGTTCCCGCGAGCAGGAACAGCAGCAGGTCGACAGGTCTCCCCAACCCGGTCGGCATGCCCAGCGCCAGCAGGCCAAACGCGAACATGCCGGCCCCCCAGGGGCCGGCAATGGCGGATCGCCAAAAGGCGGTATCGTATCGGTAAGCATTCCGGATGCGGCGAGCGATCCGGTAACGCAGCGTCGGCTTGCTCATCAAAAGTTCAGTAACCACCTGAAGTTCCATGGCTTCCCCCAAAATCGTAGTCTCTCCTCTTCCCTTATTGTAACATGGGCCAAGGACCGGGAGAAACAGGGGAATACAGGGGCCGACCCAGCTGACCGAACGGGATAATCATGTAAAAGCGTCTGCTGCAGCACCATCAGCCGGCTGAGTCAGCGGGATAATCCCGTAAAAGCCAGCTCCAACACCTCTACCGACTCTGGCCGGGGCGCGGGCGGAAACGGACCCACGACCAGACGATCAGCAGGAGCAGCACGGCCAGGCAGGTCCCGATACTGATGCGGTTCTGCGCGTCGAACAAGAACAGCAGCGCAATGACAACGAGGCTGATCACGGTCAGCACCGTAATATACGGGAAGCCCCAGACTTTAAAGCTAGGTGCCGCCGGATAACGCTGGCGCAGCTTTAACTGGGACAAGCAGATGGTGATCCAGACGAGCAGCACGACAAAGCCGGGTACCGCCATCAATAGACGGAACAAGCCTGCCTGATTAAAGACGGCCAACATGGAGCCGAGGATCAGAACAACCCCGCAAAGAATTAAGCTGTTGACCGGAACGCCCTTGGCGGAGATCCGCGCCAGCTTCGCCGGGGCTTCCCCGCCGGCGGCCATCGAGTGGAGCATCCGGGTCGCGCCATAGATGCCGGAATTGGCAGCGGACAAGACCGCCGTAATCAGAATGAAGTTCATCAGATGCGCCGCCCCCTGCAAACCAACCGAGGACAGCACCTGCACGAACGGGCTGGTCTGCTCACTGAGACTGTTCCACGGTATCAGCCCGCAAATGATCAGAATCGGTAACGTGTAAAACAGCACCACGCGCAAAATAAAGCTTTTGACCACCCGAGGCAACACTTTTTCCGCATCCTTGGCCTCCGACAAGGTCAGTCCGATCAGCTCGGAGCCGCCGTAGGAGAACATGACGACCAGCAGCGCCGAGAAGATTGCCGTCCATCCGTTCGGGAACAAGCCGCCGTAATCCCGGTAATTGTGCGGGAACGGAGCGCTCGCCCCAGGGATCAGGCCAAACAGCATGGCCGCGCCCAGGAGAATAAAGACAATGATCATCGCGATTTTAATCCCGGCCAGCCAAAACTCAAACTCGCCGTAACCGGCTACGCTCATTCGATTGATGGCCAAGATAAAGGCGGCACTGGCTAGGCTAAGCACCCAGAGCGGCACGTCCGGCAACCAGAACTGCAGGAAACTGCCGGCGGCAATCACCTCAATGACGCATACGGCCAGCCACATGAAGCAGTACATCCACCCCAGAATGAAGGAGATGCGCTCGCCAAACGCCTCCCGGATGAAGTCCTTCATGTTGCGGCCAGGATACACTGTCGCCATCTCGGCAATAGCGCCCATGACGACCAGCAGCAGCAATCCGGCAAAGGCATAAGAAAAAATCACGCCAGGCCCGGCCAGGCTGACGGTCTCGGAGCTCCCTTTGAAGATCCCGGTGCCGATAACGCCGCCCATGGCCATGAAGCTGATGTGGCGGGGCAGCAATTTTTTCTGCAAAGTTGAGGAATCGGATTTCACGTAAATAAAGCCCCCTAAATCTGAGTTGTATCCATTGGAAGTTGGATAAGCAATACGGACTTTATCTTACACTAATTCGCCCGCGGGAGGAAATGAAATCATACCCGGTTGATTAGTATCACATTTCGTTGATTGGTCAGATAGGCAAGGGCCCGGCGGCCAATATACAATAACTTTCAAGATCAAAAAAGCGTAAAGGGGAGAAGCGTTTATGGCCCGATTATCCACGGATCGGGAAATGCAACCCGAACCCGCCATGCCGCACATGCCTTATAAAAGAAGGAAGAGCGGGATCGAGCGTTTTTTTCGGCAAATCGACCTGCAGTTGATGGTTCTCCCGGCGCTTGCCCTCATCTTCGTGTTTAGTTATATCCCGATGTATGGTGTCTTGATCGCCTTTCAGGACTACAAGATCGGGCACAGCTTTACGGGAAGTCCGTGGGTGGGCTGGAAGCATTTTGCTTACTTCTTTAACTCCCCGGATTTTTACACGGTTATGCGTAATACGATCGTCATCAGCCTGCTGAAGTTTGTCATCGGGTTTCCGGCGCCGATTCTGCTGGCTTTAATGCTCAACGAAGTGCGGAAAATGGTGTTCAAGCGAGTCGTTCAGACGATTACGTATTTACCGCATTTTATGTCCTGGGTCATTCTCGGCGGCTTGGTCGCTTCGCTGCTCGCCACGGATAACGGCAGCTTAAACATGCTGCTGGAACGGCTGAATCTGATTCAGGAGCCGATTAATTTTCTGTCGCTCCCGGAATACTTCTGGACCATTCTGATCACGACCAACGTCTGGAAGGAAATCGGCTTTGGCTCGATCGTCTACCTGGCGGCGATCGCCGGGGTGGATCCCCATACGTATGAGGCCGCTTCGATTGACGGGGCCAGCCGTTTTAAGCAGATTTATTTGATAACGCTTCCATCGATTATGCCGGTGATTTCGATTTTTATGATTCTGGCCATCGGCAATTTGCTGAGCGCCGGCTTCGAGGATATCCTCGTGTTGGCCGTGAACCCGGCGCTGCGCGATGTATCCGACGTCATCGATACGTACGTGATCCGGGTCGGGATCAACAATTACCGCTATTCCTACGCTACCTCCGTCGGGTTGTTTAAAGCGGTTGTAAGTGTCGGACTGTTGACCCTCGCTAACTATGTAGCCCGCCGATCCGGCAACAGCTTATGGTAATCAGGAGGAGGTGCTCGCGATGTATAGCAGCAGAGGCGACCGGGTCATGGTTGCTTTCATCTACGTCTTCTTAACCATTTTTTCCCTCTCCACGTTATATCCGTTCCTGAATGCCATTGCGATCTCGCTAAACGAGGGGCTGGATACCGCAAAAGGCGGAATTACCCTCTGGCCGCGCGCCTTCACCCTGGAAAATTACGAGGTCGTCTTCCAGGATGAACGGCTGATGTCGGGCTTCATCATCTCCGTCCTTCGGACCGTCGTCGGAACGGTCAGCGCCATCTTGGCCACGGCGATCTTCGCTTATGGGATGACCAAGCGCGAGCTGATGGGGCGTAAGGTTTACATGCTGATGTGTATTTTTACGATGTATTTTTCCGGCGGATTGATTCCAACGTTTCTGCTGATCCGTAATCTGGGGATGTTTAACTCCTTCTGGGTTTATATCATTCCTTCGCTTATCGGGGTCTGGAACATGATCATCTTCCGTACCTTCTTCCAGGGGCTGCCCCAAGGGCTGGAGGAATCGGCCAAAATCGACGGCTGCGGCAATTGGGGCACCTTGTTCCGCATCGTGCTGCCGCTGTCGGGACCGGTTATCGCAACGTTGTCGCTGTTTACCGCGGTTGGGCATTGGAACGAGTGGTTCATCGCCAGCATCTACATTTCGAAGGAGGAGCTGCTGCCGATTCAGACCATTCTGAAGCAGATTCTCGCGTCCAACATCGTCTCCGAGCAGACAGCTAACCTGGATGCAGCGGCGCAAGCCCATATGGCGCAGGCCAAAACCGTCACCAGCAAATCGCTGTCGATGGCCACCATGATGGTCGCAACGATCCCGATCGTCCTGGTGTATCCGTTTGTGCAGAAGTATTTTGTCAAAGGGGTGCTGGTCGGGTCTTTGAAGGAGTAGTCGAAAGTACTGCAGGCGGCGTTTAAGGCAGAAGGCTCTGCTTTGAACATAAAAATGAAAGTCGAAAGGGGATAACAGTCGTATGAAAAAGCGGGGAACACGGTTAAGCCAACTGTTGATCATCATCATGGCGATTGCCGTCATCCTGGCCGGATGCTCCGGCGGCGGGGGCAACAGCGCGAGTGGCGGTAATCCTGCCGAAGCGCCGAAGGAGAACGGCAGCAATGCGGAGACGAACCAGGCGGAGTCTGCGGAACCGCAGCTTTTCGAGCTGGGGAAGGAGCCGCTGGAATTCACGCTTTACGGCAACTATGACTGGTACACCATGCCCAAATGGGGCGCCGACGAAACGACAGCTTGGGTGAAAGAGAACAAGAAGGTGAACATCACAGAAATTCCAAACGGCGGAAATACGGTGCAAAAGCTAAACACGATGATTGCCTCCGGCGATCTGCCGGACGTCATTTGGGGGGAGCGGGGTGCGGACGTCGAACGGCTGCGCGAAGCAGGCTTGCTGGTGCCATTGGACGATTATATCGAGAAGTATCCGAATTTGAAAAAATGGCTGGATCCGAAGGCAATGAACATGCTGCGATCCCCTGACGGCAAGCTGTATCAATTCCCGAACTGGTACACGAACCGTCCGAACGGCAATGCCGGATGGGTGGTCAACAAGAAGATTTATAAAGAGCTCGGTTCGCCTAAACTGGAAACAACCGATGATTTGTATGCTTACCTGAAGCTGGTGAAGGAGAAATATCCGGACGTCATCCCGCTGGAGACGGATTTGGCCAGCGAAGGTCACGGTCTTGATCAGATTTACTCCGCGTTTAAGGAGAACAATTTAAGTTTTCCGCGTTATTTTGCCGTACCCAACGGGGATAAAATGACTTCGATTTACAAGGACGAACCGTTCCGGGAATCGGTGGTCTACGCGGCGAAGCTGTTCCGCGAGAAGTTGATGACGCAGGACGCCATGACGCAGACCAGAGACCAGGTGCAGGAAAAGCTGATGAACGGCCGGGTGGCGGTGTACACTTCCTCCAATCCGACCTTGTATGCGATGCAGGCCCACGCAGCCTTGACCCAAAAGGATCCGGACGCCGGATATTTCATGATCTGGCCGATTCACAAGGAAGGGCTGGACAAAAACAAAATTTATCCCGGCACTTATAACATGCTCGGTTGGAACGCAGCGGTCATTACGACCAGCGCCAAGAATCCGGAAGCGATCTTCGCTTTCTTGGATTGGTGGACCGGTCCTGAGGGGATGACCCTGCAGATGTGGGGGGTTGAAGGCGAGTTCTGGCAAGGACGGGAAGCGGACGGCATCACGCCGAAGTTCACGGAGAAATATACGAAGGAAAAAGAAAAGCTCGCCGATTATCAAGCGAAGATGGACCCGTTGATGTGGGTTGGCAATACCGTGTACGTTGACGATATTAAAGGGAGATTCGAAGCAACGCTGCCGGAGAGCGAACGGAACTGGTCAACCTATTGGCAGTACGAAATTACATGGAAAACGCAGGGCGACGCTACGGAATTCATCAATTTGTTCCCGCTGCCGGATACCGAGGAGGGCATCACCTTCCAAAGCGGCAAGGACATTTGGCAGAAAGCGAGAGCGCAAGCGCTGTATGCGAAGACGGACGAGGAAGCGTTGGCGATCCTCGACAAAGCGCATGAGGACACGATGGCCATTGGGTTCGAGAAGCTGCTGGATTACTATACTCAGCGCTGGCATGAGAATTTGAAGATGATCCAAGGCAATTAACCGAGACAGGCAAGCTATTTGGCAAGGGGGCCCGATTCATTAGGCTCCCTTTTCCTGTAGCGCAGGGCGGGGAGGATTAGAGGATTTTCTCCGTTCTCAACGAACAGGGAGGCCGGGTATACTTAGGGGAAACGGAGCTGAAACCGAACTTCCGCAAGGAAAAAAGGGGGCTGACACGATCGTGTACAAGGTACTGCTTGCTGATGACGAGCATCTTGACCTGGAGGGCATGAGGACGTTTATTCCCTGGTCCGAGCTGGGGATGGAGGTGGTGGGCGCCGTTAGCAACGGCTTCTCGGCCTGCGAGCTGATGGAACGGCAGGCGATCGACATTCTGGTCACGGACGTCAATATGCCGCATATGTCCGGGCTGGAGCTGGCACGCCAGGCGATGGACCGGAAGCCGGACGTCCGCGTCGTGTTTGTCAGCGGACACCAGGATTTTCATTATGTGAAGCAGGCGCTCTCGCTCAAAGCCTGCAGCTATGTGCTGAAGCCGATGGACGACGACGAGTTGGTCGCCTCGCTCCGGCAAATTACGCTGGAGCTGGAACATGAAGCGAATCGGAAGCGGACGGAGGAGCAGTATCTGAAAATGATGCAGGCGTTGCAAGCGCAAGGCGTTGAGAAGCTGGAGGACGAGCAGGAGCGGCAAGCTGCGGCGCGGTTGACCGAGGCGCGCCCTGCGCCGGGTTGCAGCCGGCTGATCCGGGAAATCATCGCGACGATGCAGGCGCGCCTCCACGAGAATCTCACCTTAAAGAACATCGCTCAGCAATTCGCCTTTTCGCCGAACTATCTAGGGCATCTTTTTAAGGAGGAAACCGGCCAAGGCTTCAGCGAAATGCTGACTGAACTGCGAATGGAACGGGCACGTAAGCTGCTCAAAGACCCGAAGGTGAAAATTTACGAGGTCGCCGGTCAAGTAGGTTACCGCTATATCCCTTACTTTAGCCGGCAATTTAAGGAGACCTTCGGGATGACGCCGATGGAATTCCGCAAACGGGAGTGAGGCCGACTTGATGAAAATCCACCGCGTGACGCCGCCCCGAGCGCTGCGTTACCTTCCGTTTGGCTACAAGCTGATGTTGACCTACCTCGTATTTATTTTGATTCCGGTGCTGGCGATCGGCTATTTTTCCCATTCTCTCTATCAGGAATCCATACGCAATCAAACCCGCAGTAATATCCAGGGGACGCTGCTGCAAATCCGGGACAACGTCGAATACAAACTGGCGGATGTCGAGCGCGTCTCCTCGATGCTCTATCACGATTACATGTTGATCACGCAGCTGCGCAGCTATGAGGAGGGCTGGAGCAGTTATGAACGGACGACGATGGTGCTTCAGCCCAAGCTGCATATTGCGATGAATGCGACCGGTCTGAAGCTCGCCATGTACGTTTTTCTGGAGAATGATACGCTGCCCGAGATTTATCACGGTTCCTTTGTGAATGAGAATCCGGATGCGCTTGAAGGCAACTATAATATCTATCATTTAAGCAGGCTTCAGGATAAAGCGTGGTACATAGATTTTCCTGAGGAGCGATACGGAGAGACGCTCGTTTGGCGAAAGGTGGAGAAGGACCGGGAACAGGGCAGAATCTCGCTGCTGCGCCGGTTGGTCGACAGCAACAAGCCGCTGGATTTGCGGGAAATCGGCTTCTTGCGGCTCAGCGTTCGGATCGGCGAGCTGTTCGGGGCGCTGGATTACCGCAAAATCGGCGAAGGCAGCCAGTTGCTCATCCAGGATGGGACGGGGGAGACGTTATACGAGTCCGGTGGGTTTGCAGCATCCTCTGGAACAACCGAGTATTTGACGATCCAAGAGGAGCTTGAAGGCCCAGGATGGGTGCTGACGGCCCGGGTTCCGCTTACGATCATGGAACGGGACTCGGCGAAGGTGCGCTGGTTTGTGATCTTGATCTGCCTGTTGTGCCTGATTGTGTTTACGTTTGCCGGCATGTTTATCTCCCGTTATTTCTCGATCCGGGTGACGAAAATCGTCTCGGTCTTAAACGCCTTCCGTGAGGGGGATTTGCATAAACGGATGCGCTATCGGGGGAAAGACGAGTTCTCGCAGATCGCTTCCGCCCTGAATGAGATGGGGCACAATATCAAGCAGTTGATTGAGCAGGTCTATCTGACCCGGCTTGAGAAAAAAGAGGCCGAGCTGGAGACGCTGCAGGCGCAGATTAATCCGCATTTCCTCTATAATACGTTGTCCTCGATCAGCCGGCTGGCCAAATTCGGGGAGATTGACAAGCTGCAGCGCATGGTGCTGGATTTGGCGAAGTTTTACCGCTTGTCGCTCAGCGATGGACGCACGATCATCCCGATCCATAGCGAGCTGGCGCAGGCCGAAGCTTATATTAACATTCAGCGTACGAAGTTCGGAGAGGCGGTGTCCTTCGACTTTGAGGTTGATCCTGCCATCCTGTCTTTGGCTACGGTGAAGCTTGTGTTGCAGCCGTTTATCGAGAATGCGCTGGAGCATGCCTGGTTTGGCGACCCGATCCACGTTCGGATTCAAGGATATACGGAAGGGCGGGAGGTGTGCTTCAAGATTATCGACGACGGGATTGGCATGACGCAGGAACGGCAGCGGCAAGTGTTCAACCCGGCCCCCGGAGCAGATGGCGGCTTTGGCATTCGGAATGTCCATAGCCGCATTCAACTGCATTTTGGGTCGGAGTACGGGGTGAAGCTGTATAGCCGCCCCGGCATCGGCACGACGGTGCTGATCCGGTTCCCGGCCGTCCCTGCCGGTGGAGAAACGCCGGGCTCCTCCCGAACCTCTGCCAAAACGTCAAGCATTAGTCCTTCTGACAAGTCTTGACAACTATTGGATTCGCGGTTTTAATAGGGAGATAGTTTTGAACATCTTGTGAACAAAGAAGGCGAAACCAAATGAACGCACAACTCAAGAGCATTCATCCCTTGTCGTGGACCATTATTATTGGGACGATTTTTGGACGTATGGCTTCGTCCATGAGTATTCCGTTCTTATCTATTTACTTGATCAAATCGCTGGGAGCATCTCCCTCCGAAACCGGGATCGTCATTGCGGTCAGTTCGCTGATTGGGGTGTTCGCCAGCTTCTATGGCGGCTACATCTCGGACGTCATCGGACGCAAGCGGGTACTGTACATTTCGATCTTCGGTTGGGTGCTGGTGTTTATCGGCTTTGGGCTGGCGAATCAAGTGTGGCTTTTCTTTATCATGAACGCCCTAAACGGATTATGCCGGGCGCTGTTCGAGCCAACCTCCCGGGCGCTGCTGGCCGATATCACCCCGCAGGAAAGCAAAATGCTGGTATTTAATTTGCGTTACGCCGCGATCAATCTCGGCGTTGTAATTGGGCCGATCCTTGGATTGCAAGTGGGTGCTTCCGAGACGGGACTGGCCTTCTATTTCGCGGGTCTCGTGTATTTGGTGTACGGGTTGGTTCTGGTCTTCCAGTTTATGCTGCACAAGGAAATCGGGATCGCGGGTCATGGAGCAGGCGAGCGTTTGACGTTGAAGGGCGCCATGCAGGTGACCGGCAGGGACCGCACCTTTTTGTACGTGCTGATAGGCATGATTTTCTGCGTGCTCGGGTACGGCCATTTCAGCTCAACGCTGGCACAGTACCTGGAGATGACGCCGGGCATCCAGGACGGGGCCACGCTGTTTGGTTACATGCTGTCGCTGAACGCCATTGTTGTGTTGGCGGTGCAGTTCCCGATCGTCAAGTTTGCCGGTCGCTTCTCGCCGATTGTGCCGCTGGTTGCGGGCAATCTCTTCGTGTCCGGCAGCCTGCTGCTGTTCGGCTCGGTGCATGCGGTCTGGGCGTTCCTGGTGGGCGTAGTGATCTTTACGATCGGCGAAGTGCTGATGTTTACGATGACGGACGTGCTGGTTGACCGGATTGCTCCTGCCTCGCTGCGCGGGACCTATTTCGGCATGTTTGGCTTCAACCAATTAGGCAACGTGCTCGCACCGCTGGTGGGCGGTTTCCTGTTGGATGCCTTTGGCGCCCTGCAGTCTCTGCTCATCTTTGGGATCATCGCGCTGACGACCGCTTGCGGCGTGCCGTTCCTGCTGCTGGCGAAGCGTCACTTGACCGCAAAGGAAGCGGCGGTTGGGAAGGCGGAGGCGCAGGCGGGAGTGCCTAGCTGATCAGCTGATAAGGGGAGCCTCTTGCCTTTTGAAGTCTGGCAGAGGGTCTGGCAGAGGATCAGGATCGCCGGACGGGATCGACTAACTGGATTTTCTACCGTTATTTTTGGGCATTTTGGGGGAGCGGAGTAATTTAACTGGAAATCCTACTGTTAATTTGCCGGAATCGTCGCTTACAGGCGGTTTCGGGCAAAATTAACGTCAGGATTTCCAGTTAATTTGAACACATCGGGTGTATTTAAAGAAATTAACGGTACTTTTTACAGGTAAGCGTGATATGGGGATGACAAGTACATACCACGACAAAACGGATCGGGCGATTCAAGCCCGGTCCGTTTTATGTTTCGGCTGCTTGGGCCAGATGAACGCGGAGATCATAATGAGACCATCGATGACGAACACGATACTCCAAACTCGCAGGATCCCGCCCAGCGCTTCGGTCCGACTCGGATCGTTGATGAAGGTGATCATGCCAAAGAGCAGTGCTCCGCCAATCAGGAAAGAGAGGGCATGGCGCAGAAATCCCTTCAGCTCGTGCTTGGCATACTCCAGGCCATAACGTTTGGGCGGTCTAGCGTCCTTCTCCCCGACGAACAGATAACGGTACCAACGATCGGCCCAATCGATCATGCTCTTGCCGAAAGCGATCGAGACCCCGATATATACGGCGGCGATTCCATGGGCTGTCGTTGCTACGGCACCGTTATACAGGTCCACCCCGGTGAGGACGAACAGCAGCAGATCGATCACCGGCGTTAAGGCCAGCAAAGCCATCCCCAGCTTTGGTCGCTTTAGTCCATAACGAACGGATAATCCTGCAAGAATCACGATCCAAAAGGCGATCTCACAGGCCACAATCATCCAGGCGATAAAGTTCATAATGACCTCCAGTAACAGATGAAATGTAAAAAGGTTGAGTGTATTGTAACATCCTGTTTCAATTAATACAACTGTACTAAATAAATTGTGTGATCCGCCCTGGAGGTGCTAAACTAGAGGCATGCCAAAACTAGTAGATCATGAACAAAGAAAACAGATTATAGCCGAAGCAACCTGGCGGGTGATTTTGAAGCAGGGGATGGAAGGGGCCACCGTTCGCAATATCGCTAAGGAGGCGGGGCTTTCACCGGGGGCGTTGCGCCATGATTTCAACTCGCAGGAGGAGCTGCTGTGCTATGCGATGAACCTGGTGAAGGAGAGAGCGACGGAACGAATTATCGAAATCTCCGCGTTGGATCTGCCGCCGCTGGAGAAGGTGCTGAGGATTTTGCAGGAGGTCGTGCCGACCCGTGAGGAGACCCGGGCGGAAGCGGAGGTGTGGATGGCGTTCACAGCCTATTTCAGGCATAAGCCGGGGAAATTTGATGCGCGCCATGACGGGTTGTACGACTTGATGCAGCGGTTGATCACCACCATGGATCAGCATGGTTTGCTGCAAGCCGGGCTGGATCGGGAGATGGAAACGGTGCGGCTGCACGCGTTGATCGACGGCATCACCTTACATGCCTTGCTTGATCCCTTACGGGTGGATCCAGACAAAATCAACCGCGTTCTGAAGGCTCATCTAGACTCGATTACGAATGCAGCCAAGGATGAATAGCCTGCAATAGCCTACAACCGCAACGGGTTGCCCCGAATCCGGTAACTTGTCTTTTCCCGAGCAGGGCTAGTCTGCATAATCGGCCAAGTTCCCTCATAGACATGTATCAGTTTAGGAAATCAAACTGCAGAGGGGATGATCTCATGCGCCGTTTCACGTGGATGCTGACCATCGTGATAGCCTTAAGCTTCGTGCTGGCTGCATGCGGGAAAAAGGACGCCGACGGCGTCGTCAAGGATTTGGACAAATTGGTTGCCCAGTTGGAGAGTTATCAGGGCTCCGGCACGATGACGCTTTATACGGGTGACAAGCCTCAGGAGTACAAGGTGGAGGTCTGGTACCAAAATCCGTCGTTCTACCGGATCGCGCTCACCAATGCTCAAAAGGACGTTACGCAAATCGTGCTCCGCAACGAACAAGGCGTATTCGTACTGACGCCAAGCCTGAACAAGAGCTTCCGCTTCCAAAGCGACTGGCCGGAGAACCAAGGTCAAGTGTATCTGTATCAAACGCTGGCTCGCAGTATCTTAAGCGACAGCTCGCGGCAATTTGAAAGCGACAAGGATAGCTACATCTTCGATGTTGCGGCTAATTACAACACCCATGCCTTAGTCCGGCAAAAAATCTGGCTGGCCAAGGACAACTATGCGCCGAAGCAAGTTCAGGTATCCGATGCCGAAGCGAAAGTTGTTGTCGAAGTGAAATTCGATAAATTCGACTTTGGCACCAAGTTCGACAAGAACTCGTTTGACATGCAGCATAACCTCGATACAGCTGCCCAGAATTCCCAAGGCACGTTGCTGGAAGTTGACGAGAACGGCATGCTTGTGGAGAAGACGCCAACCGATGAGGCAGCGGGCGCAAACGGCGATGCAGCAACCGATGAAGCCAGTGGCAACACATCTTCGGCTGCACCGGCGTTGACGGAACCCTTTGGCGTAATTATCCCAACATATTTGCCGGATGGGGTCTTGTACCAGGATGACAAAGCCGTGGAAGGTACCGATCGTACGACTGTACTGCTGCGGTATGACGGTACATATCAATTTACGCTGACGGAGACGCGTTCGCCGGACCGCACTGCATCGCTCGTACCGGGTGAATTCATCGATATGGGCTTTACGTGGGGGCTGCTGACCGGCGATACTCTGCGGACACTCACCTGGACAGTGGACGGATTGGAATTCCGGATTACGAGCGAGAATCTGCCGGTGACCGAAATGGTCAAAATTGCCGCTTCGATGCAGGACCAAACCGGTAAGTAACACAAGGAACAGGCGGATTGCGGCTGTGCCGGAGGGGAGGAGCGTTCCCCAGGCCCCGTGGATTCGCCTCTTTCTTCTATAAGGGTGTATTAAGCGCCTCCTCAGGAATTGGGTTCTTTTGCAGAATTGACAGCCGCATTCATGAACATTACCATTAGGATATTGCTCAGATATTTGAACTCTCAATCTTTGGAGAAGGTGACCCGAAAGTGCAAGTGATGTATCGACCAACCCATGCGGAAATTGATTTGGACGCGCTGCGCAGCAATTTCGAAGAATTGCGGAGAAGACAACCGAAGGACATGAAAATGCTGGCATGTGTAAAAGCTAACGCGTATGGGCATGGTGCTGTACCTGTGGCGAAGGAGTTGGAACAGATCGGCGCGGATTATCTCAGCGTCGCCTTTCTGGACGAAGCGCTGGAGCTTCGGAAAGCCGGCATTCAGCTGCCGATTCTCGTGCTAGGATATACGCCGCCACACGGGGTTCGCACCGCTTGGGAGCATGATGTCACGCTAAATGTCTTCAGCAACGAAGTGCTGGAGGCGATTGAAGCGCTGAATCCTGCTGAATTCCCGCATAAGCTGAAAGTCCATATCAAGATCGATTCCGGCATGGGCCGCGTCGGACTGCTGCCTGGAGATGAGGCGGTCGCCTTCGTACGCAAGGCTATGCAAGTGCCGCATGTGGAAGTAGAAGGCTTGTTCACCCACTATGCCACGGCGGACGAGGAAGACAAAAGCTATACATTGGAACAATATCGCCGGTTTCAGGGCGTGGTGGAAGCGCTGCGGGAGCATAATATTCGCATCCCGATCATACATACGGGAAATAGCGCAATCGCCATTGATATGCCGGAACTGTCGGTGCAAATGGTCCGCATTGGCATCGCACTGTACGGCTTGTATCCATCCGACGAGGTGAGACGCGATCAAGTGAAGCTCACCCCGGTTCTCTCGCTGAAAACGGAAACGGTACGGGTGAAGACGTTGCCTGCCCATTCCGCCATTAGTTATGGAGCGAGATACATCACCGAGCAGGAAGAGCGGATTGCCACGCTTCCGATCGGGTATGCCGACGGATATTCACGGATGTTAAACGGCAAGGCGCAGGTACTAATACGCGGCCGCCGTGTCCCTGTAACAGGCGTCATATGCATGGACCAATGTATGGTATCGCTTCAAGCTTTGGCTGAGGAAGCCGAAGAAATTCAAGCCGGCGAAGAGGTTGTGCTCATCGGCCGGCAAGCCGGCGAGGAAATTACCGCCGGGGAGCTGGCTTCCGCCATGGGAACGATCCATTACGAGTTGATTTGCATGCTGGCCCACCGAGTGCCCCGGGTATACAAACGAAAGGGCGAATCGGTCTTATTGCTGAACCCGCTGCTGTGACGGAATTGGCGCAGCAGACAAAATTCAACAAAACTGTCCCTGCGTGAAGGAATTTATGCCAGGTCTATCGAATACTAAACATGGAAATGATCAGGTATGTACGGCACCACTGTTTTTGTTTATAATGAAATGCAGCATACTTGATATACGCTCGGCATATATTTCTTTTGTATAAATTTCCTTGAATAATGCTATACTGATTATCAGGAAACAGGGGCGAGTAGGTTTTGGGGGTGGAAGTTTTAAGATGGCTAATATGCACAACACCAAAAGAATCATGATCAGTTTGCCGGATCAGCTATTGCAGGAAGTTGATGGAATCGTGGCGATGGAGAACTCCAATCGCAGCGAGTTGATCAGGCAGGCCATGAAGCTGTATCTGAACGAGCGGAAGAAACGTTTCATCCGCGAATCGATGCAGCGCGGCTATATGGAGATGGCCAAAATTAATTTGTCCATGGCCTCCGAAGCGTTCCATGCGGAAGAAGATGCAGACATCACTCTGGACCGCCTAGTAAGCGGGGTGTAAACATTGATCGTAAAGCGCGGCGACGTTTTTTTTGCAGATCTCTCCCCTGTGGTAGGTTCTGAGCAGGGCGGGGTCAGACCGGTGCTTATCATCCAGAATGATATCGGAAACCGATTTAGCCCAACGGCCATTGTTGCTGCTATTACGGCACAAATCCAAAAGGCGAAATTGCCGACCCATGTTGAGATTGACGCGGCAACTCACGGATTTGACCGGGATTCCGTCATCTTGCTGGAGCAAATTCGAACGATCGATAAACAAAGACTAACGGATAAAATTACGCATTTGGATGAGGAGACGATGAAGAAAGTGAACGATTCGCTGCTCATCAGTCTCGGTTTAATTGATTTTTGAACATTTATCACTCATGTGTGCGTTTTTAGAATGACTTTTTACGCTCCGGACGTTGTTCCGGGGCGTTGTTTATTATGCGATAAAATTCATAAAGGATCTTATAATTTTCCTATTTGTCGCGAGGGCAATTCGAGTACGATGAGAGTAATCACGGATAAAGGAGAGGTTGCCGTTTGAGCGCTCAATATGAAATCTATGACGATCCCTTCAAAATGTTGATTTTGCTGGCGACGTTCGTGGCCGAGCAGCAAGGCAGCGAGCTGGATTACGAGAACATCGTGCCCTTCGAGAACGACAAATTTTCACTGACGAACGGCCGGTTCCTGTACAAAAAAGATCAGGTCGAGATCACCTGGTACCAGTTCCTTGGACGCGATATCCATTGCAATAAGGATCTGACCCGCCAGGAATACAACCGGATGTTCGTCGATTGCATGGCATCGGTTTACGGAGTGAGCTAGGCTAGCGAAACGAGCAAAAGTGCAAGCGCAAGGGAGTTCCTTGGCGGCTTGCACTTTTTTATTGTTGCTTGGACGGTTGGGTGGTAGGGGGCAGTCTGGTAAGGTGGTGCGGCTCGGCTCGGCGGAATGTATTCGATTTTTCATATAGAATTGTGTTGATTTCGGGGATTAGGGCGGATTCTATTCGATTTTTCATATAAAAAAACGGATTCCGGCACCCGCAGGGCACATTCTGTATGAAATTTCATATATAATTCGCTAAAACCGGTGAATCTGGTGAATTGTATTCGATTTTTCGAACACAATGGTTGACTTAATCGGTCCGCAGCGCGTAAATCGGGCGCAGCTTGGCTGCCTTGTTCGCTGGAATCATCCCAAAGATGATGCCGATGAACAAGGAGAAGCCAAAGGCGATCAGGACGATCGGGAGCGATACGGTGGTCGTTAGCGACGAATAGTGGCCGATCAACGCGCTGGCGCCGTAGCCCAGCCCGATGCCAATCAAGCCGCCGAAGCCGCTAAGTGCCGTCGATTCGACCATGAATTGCATCAGGATGTCACGCTTTTTGGCCCCGATCGCTTTGCGAACGCCGATTTCCCGGGTGCGCTCGCTGACGGAGACGAGCATGATGTTCATGATCCCAATGCCGCCGACGAGCAGCGAAATGCCGGCAATGCCGCCGAGCGCCAGCGACAGTATTTGGGTTGTCGAATTTAGCGTGTCCAGCATCTCCTGGGAGTTAAAGATACTGTAGGCGTTGTCGGCATTTTGGAACTTTTTATCCAAGGTAGCTTCCAGCAACGCTTTGACGGTTTCAATCTGCTTGGTGTCCTCAACCTGTACCGTAATCGAACGCACACCGCGGCTTTGCAGAAAGCGCTCGGCCGTAGCGATTGGGATCAGCAGCTTATTATCGTTGGAGGCGGTCAGGCTGGAACCTTTCGATTCCAACAAGCCAACGATTTTGAAGCTGCTGCCGTTAAGCTGAATCGTTTGTCCAATCGGGTTATCTGTGCCAAAAAAAGTCTCGGCAGCTTCGGTCCCGATCAACGTCACCTTCATGCGGAACTCATTGTCCATGTCGATGATGTAACGTCCGGCTTGGACGTGGAAATCCTGGACCTCCTCGTAGGAAGGCGCGATGCCTTCTACCGAAAGACTGTCATTTACCGTTCCTTTCTTGGCCGTTACAGAGCCGTTGATCACGGGGGATACGGCCTTCACCCCTTCGATCTTCCCCAGAGCCATCGCTTCCTCAAAGGAGAGTGAGGTGGAGCTGCCCCGGCCCATGATGTTCACCGTAAGCAGGTCGGTTCCCAAGCCTTCGAGTTGGTCCGTAATCTGCGATGTGGTGCCTTGCCCCACAGATACGAGCGTAATCACCGAGGAGACGCCGATAATGATGCCTAGCATCGTAAGAAAAGAGCGGATCTTCGCTCCGGCGATGCTTTTCCAGGCCATTTTGATGCTTTGCAGAAGATTCATGCCCGGTTCCCCCGATCTTCAACAATTCGTCCGTCCTGGATTCGGATGACCCGTTTGGCTTGCTCAGCGATGGACAGATCGTGGGTGATAATAATGATCGTGTGGCCGAGTGCATTCAGTTCCTTCATCTTATCCATCACTTCGATGCCGGTCTTGCTGTCCAGCGCGCCGGTCGGTTCGTCCGCGAGCAGGAGCGGCGGGGAGCCGGCGATTGCACGGGCGATGGCCACCCGCTGCTGCTGCCCGCCTGACAACTCGGAAGGACGATGGTGCATCCGGTCTTCCAAACCAACGAGACGGAGCGACTCTTCGACTGATTTTTTTCGCTCCTTGTGCGGGACGTTGCGGTAGATGAGCGGCAGCTCAACATTTTCGTAGGCGGTTAATTTGGGCAACAGATTAAACTGTTGAAAAATAAACCCAATCTTCTCATTGCGAATCGTGGCCAGCTTGTTATCGGACAGCTTGCGTATGTCCTGCCCGTCAAGCAAATACGTCCCTTCGTTGGCGACGTCCAGACAGCCCAGCATGTTCATCAGTGTCGACTTCCCGGAGCCGGACGGGCCGATGATGGCGACGAATTCGCCATGCCGGACCTGAAAGCTGATATCGCTGAGCACGGTCATCATCTCTCCGGCCATACGGTAGCCGTGTCCGAGGTTCTGCACGTCGATCAGTGGGGGAGATATTGCCGCCATTATCGGCCACCTCCGCCGCTGAACCCGCCTCTTCCGGATGGAGCCGCACCGCCCCCGCCAGGAGCGGCGCCTCCGGCTCCGCCAAATCCGGCACTGCCTCCGCCGAACCCTCCCTGCATTCTCATTTGCTGTTGGGTGGAGGAACTCGAAAAGTTGCTGATGATCGTCGGGATCACAACCTCCTGGCCTTCGGTTAGTCCGCTGACAATCTCGATATATGATTCGTTATGCACGCCAACCTCAACGACCTGGATACGGCCGTTCATGCCGCTGGTGCCTCCGGCAGCACCAGCTGCGGCATCGGGCTGTGCAGTGCGGCCTGTGCTGGGCGTGCTGCCTTCGGCCGGTGCGCTGCCCGTGGTCGGCGCACTGTCAGCGGCCGGTGCGCTGCCTGTAGCCGGCCCGCTGCCCGACCCTTGCGGACTGGCTGCGCCACCTGCCGCACTTGTTCCGTCGCTCCCCGTTTCGGGCAGCATGACGAAATACCGGCCGGCCCGCTGCTGAACCGCCTCGATCGGCAGGGTTAAGATATCCTTTTTCTCCTCGGTGATGATCGTTGCTTCCGCTGACATGCCTACCCGCACGCCTTCAGAATTGTTCAGGGCGATCGTGACATCAAATAACGACACACCGCCCGAGGCAACCCCTTCATTCGCGATGTCAGAGACAACACCTTCAAAAGTCTGATCCGGAAAAGCGTCAACTTGAACGTTCGCCTTCATGCCCTTTGTGACGCTGGGGATATCCAGCTCGTCAACCTGAATTTTGACGCTGAGCTTCTGGTAATCGTTAATGACAAACAGCTCGCTTCCGCTTTTAGCCTGTTCCCCGGCGGTGATGTTGACTGCGGTGACCGTGCCGTCAATCGGGGAGGTTAACGGATCGGGAGGAACCATTGCCTCCTGCAGCTTAGCGATTTCCGCTTCCGTATTGCTGATGTTTAGCTCTTGCTTGGCAATTGATTTTTTCGTGGCGTTTAGTGTTTGCTCGTCGGCGCCTTCTTGCACTTGACGTTTAAACTGATTTTGCAAATCAACCAGGTCCAGTTTCTGCATTTCCAGGGAGGATTGCTGTTCCTTGATGTTGTCGGTATTATCCGTGCCCTCAAATGTCAGCAGCACCTGGCCTTCTTCCACGACGTCTCCCGTCTTTACAAGAACTTCGCTTACTTTCCCCTCGTCCTTCGTACGTACGCTTTCGCTCTCGGTTGAGACGATCGTACCTGATCCGGACACGCTAACGGTAATGTCGCCCTTGCTGACCCGGGTCGTATTCTGAACGGGCGCCGCCGTCTGATTCTGCTTGTCCGGCAGCTTTAGAACAAGGATGAGGGCAATGGCGATCAGAACCAAGGCTCCGCCCCCAATCCACAACCATTTCTTCTTCATCGAATCCCTCCAACGATGATGTATTCTACCGGCAGACGGCAGTGCTTGTACCGGTTCTCTGCAAATCAAAACCATTTTAGAAGATGAAGATGAGGCGAACCTTAAGTGAAGCTGAAAGTTTTCTGAATGATTTTTCATAAAAAGACCAATTCACGGGAAATAGCCATGGCGCCATTCACAACGATCAAGTACAATGGATGTAACATATTTTGGGGAGGACTTTTTTTTCATGGATCAACGTCCGTCTGAAACATCTTATTCGTATTCCACGTTTAACCAATTTCCGCCGCCACCACCGCCGACGCCGCCCAAAACAAACGGCAAATCCATCGCATCGTTGGTGCTGGGCATTCTCTCGATCGTCATTCCGTATGTCGGCTTTATTTTGGGGATCGTTGCGATTGTGTTCGCCAGCTTGTCGTTTAAGGAGATCAAACGGAAGGGCGAGCAGGGCAAGGGACTTAGCATCGCGGGTCTCGTTTGCGGTATCATCGGTACGGCACTGTACGGTATCATTATTGTGATTGCCATTATTGCGGTATTGGTCTTTGCTTCATCGCCAGACATCTACGGCACGTTTTAAAGAACTGAATGAAAGCACCGTTGCCTTGGGCGCGGTGTTTTTTTTTCGTCAACTCTGACTTCGATGGGTTTGGACATGCTGGAAAAGGCGCGCAAAGTTTGTGATAATAGAAACAATCGCAATTTTTAGAATGAAAGAGGGATTTGGCCATGACGCAAACGGAGACGAACGGAACAGAGGTGCAAAGTATGGCCGATGCGGGGGAACAGGAGCGGATCTTCGCCCAGATCGCGAAGGAGCTGGGACTCTCCCTGAAGCAGGTGCGAACAACGATCGGGCTGCTGGATGAGGGCAATACAATTCCGTTTATCGCCCGTTACCGGAAGGAAATGACCGGGGAGCTGGATGAAAACCAGCTGCGCAATATTGAAGAGCGGACGCAATACCTCCGCAACCTGGAGGAACGGAAACGGGAAGTCGTCCGGATCATCGACGAGCAGGGCAAGCTGACGGACGAGTTGGCGGCCGCGATCGCGAAGGCGGTGAAGCTGCAGGAAGTAGAGGACTTGTATCGACCCTTCCGGCAAAAACGCAAAACCCGCGCGAGCGTAGCGAAGGAAAAGGGTCTGGAGCCGCTGGCGGAGTGGCTGTTGTCGCAGCCGAAGCAAGGCGATCCACTCACGGAAGCCGTGAAGTTCACCCAGGCTGCCGGGATGGAAGGAGGCGTAGAAACGGCCGAGGAGGCGCTGCAAGGGGCGATGGATATCGTCGCCGAGCAGGTGGCGGATGAAGCGCCGACCCGGGCTTGGGTCCGGAAATATACGATGGACCACGGAATGATGGTGTCCGAAGCGAAGTCACCGGAAGAGGAATCCGTCTACGAAATGTACTACAACTATCGGGAACCGGCCAAAAAAATGCCGCCCCACCGCATCCTCGCCATGAACCGCGGCGAGCGGGAGAACGTGCTGAAGGTGTCGCTGGAGGTGGACGCCGAGGCGATCTGCCGCCACATCGCCGGCCAGGTGATCCGCGGACGTTCCGCAACGGAGGACGTGCTGTGCGCGGCGATCGAGGATGCTTATAAACGCTTGATCGCCCCGTCGATCGAGCGGGAGGTGCGCGGCGAGTTGACGGAAAAAGCCGAAGCCCAGGCGATTTCGATCTTCGCCGGCAATTTGCGCAGCTTGCTGCTGCAGCCGCCGGTACGCGGCAAAACGGTGCTTGGCGTTGACCCGGCCTACCGCACCGGCTGCAAGCTCGCCGTTGTTGACGACACCGGCAAGCTGCTGGAGGTGGCGGTCACCTACCCGACGCCGCCAAACAACAAGAAAAAGGAAGCGGCAATCAAGTTCCACGAGCTGATCGACAAATACGGGATCGAGCTGATCGTGATCGGCAACGGTACGGCCTCGCGGGAGACGGAGCAATTTGTCGCCGAGGTCATCGCCGAGCGCAAGGGCAAGGACCGCGAGCTGGCGTATCTGATCGTCAACGAGGCGGGCGCCAGCGTGTATTCGGCCTCCAAGCTGGCGCAGGAGGAATTTCCGGATTTGGACGTGGCGGAGCGAAGCGCCGTATCCATTGCACGGCGGGTGCAGGACCCGTTGGCGGAGCTGGTTAAAATCGAGCCGAAGGCGATTGGCGTTGGTCAATACCAGCACGACGTGTCGCAGAAGCATCTCGACGAAAGTTTAAAGAACGTGGTAGAGTCGGCGGTAAACCATGTTGGTGTGGACGTCAATACCGCTTCGCCGGCGCTCTTGTCCTACGTATCTGGGGTTAATGCGACGATTGCGAAGAATATCGTTAAGTTCCGCGAGGAGAACGGACGCTTCAAGAGCCGCAAGCAGCTGCAAAAAGTACCGCGACTTGGCGCCAAAACTTTCGAGCAGTGCGTAGGCTTCCTGCGGATCGACGGCGGCGAGAATCCGCTGGACAAGACGCCGATCCACCCGGAATCTTATGACGTGGTGCACCGATTGTTTGCCGAGCTGGGGGTATCGATGGATCAGCTGGGCTCCAAAGAGCTGAATGAGAAGCTGGCTGCGTTGAATCCGGACGAACTGGCGCCTCGCCTCGAGGTGGGCGTTCCAACGCTGCGCGACATTCTCGAAAGTCTGCAGCGCCCGGGGCGTGACCCTCGCGAGGAGCTGCCGCCGCCAATCTTCCGCACCGATGTACTGAAGATCGAGGACTTGGTGCCCGGCATGGAACTGCAGGGGACGGTGCGCAACGTCATCGATTTTGGGGCTTTTGTTGATATTGGCATCAAAAACGACGGGCTCGTACACATCTCCCAACTGAGCAACGGGTACGTCAAGCATCCGATGGACGTCGTCTCGGTCGGCGACAATGTCACCGTCTGGGTGCTGAACGTGGACGTGAAGAAAGGCCGGGTTGGTTTGACGATGCGGGGGCCTTCTGAGGTAAAGGCACAGTAAAACTCATAGAGAGCCGGTGATACGGGTGGGCCGTGTAACCCGGCTCTTTTTTACGAGAGCGAGGGCCGTTCTCCAAGCAGATTTGCTGCTGTGGAGCCGGCCCCTTTTTTTGATCAAGTGCTATTGCATGTGGTTGGTGGTTTCGGTCTGTTTTTTTTGGCGGCTATAATAAAAAAACCAACAATCGTTTAACAGCCGAATTTGACGGCGATCTCTCTTGTTAAAGGCATGCATGATCTGATTGCTAAGCCAGTTTGGCAAGCGTATCCCCTCCTCCGGAAACCCATTGGTATGGTTAGGGTATGGGGAATTCCCCCAATCCGTGCAAGTCCCCTGCAAATCGCCGGTAAATTCTGGATTTTGAACACGGTGGGGGAATGGAGAGGCAGGGGTGCGGTTTGGCCTTAACTGACCGGGTGGGGTCTGCCGGGGCTGACGCCACTCCAATGGAAGTCAGAAAAGGTTGGTGCTGCCTCTGCGCTGTTGGGTCTATTCTAACGGAACTCAGAGACGTTATTTGCTCGAAAACGGGCATGATCCGTTTCTAACGGAACCAGGAGACCTTAATTGGAGCGTGGACAGCGAAATGGCCGCAAAAACCGTGCAATAAGGTCTTTCAGTTCCGTTACAGCGGGAAATAGCCGGGAAATAGGCAAATAAGGTCTCTACGTTCCGTTAGAGCAGCACGGCGGGGGTGTGACGACGAGCTATACCCGGAAGAGCGCCGCTGCGGGGTGTACTAGGCTCCTCCGACCAAAGTGAAAAAGCCGACCAATTCCCTCTACCTTACGGAAAGGGATAATCCTGGCCGGCTTCATTGCTTCCTTGGCAGCAGCCTTAGAGTTACGCGCCTTCTTCTTCGTACCATTGCTCCAGCTGAGCCTGGAGGGCACGGATTTCGGTGAGCAGTGAAATCAGGGGATAATTTTCCTCACGGATCGCGGAGAAAGCGGACTCCAGTCCGTTAATATAATCCAGCCCGCTCGTGATCTGCAGCGATTCCTGCAAGAGCTCGAGCTGGTCGCATTCGGCAATCGCACGCGGCAAGGTCGGAACCTCGGCAGCCGTCAGTTTATCGATTTCCTTGTTCAGCCGCAAATTCAAAGCGCTAAGCTGGTAGGCGTAGTCACGGGGCATTTCAACGAAGATCAGATCCTGGTCCTGCTGTAAAATGACGTATCTCATTAGGGACATGCTTAACGATTCTCCTTTTCTATCGATCCTACTTGACAGTGTAGCGTAAGGAGAAGTTAAAATTCAAGTAACGAATCTAGCAGATTTTCATGCGCTTCTACGAACAGGAAGGGGAGAGGACGATGACGGATGAGCAGCTGCAAGCCTGGATCGAGCAAATCTCGCTGCGTTCCTTCGGCGTGCCTTTCCGGCATAAGGCCCGTTTTAACAGCAGGTTAAGAACAACCGGAGGGCGTTATTTTATGAAAACCCATCATATCGAGATCAATCCCGCCCAACTGGCCGCCTATGGGGAAGAGGAAGTCGAGCGTATCATCAAACATGAATTGTGTCACTATCATCTTCATCTGGCGGGACGAGGATACCGGCATCGCGACGCGGACTTTAAGGCCCTGCTCCAAAAAGTTGGCGGCAGCCGTTACTGCAACGCCTTGCCCGGGGCAAAACAGCGCAAAACCTTGCCGCAACGCTATAAGCTGGTATGCGCCGATTGCGGGATGACGTATCTGCGTAAACGTCGAGTAGACCCAAGCCGCTACCGCTGCGGCCGATGTGCGGGGAAACTGCAGCTCTATGCATTATCCGGCGGTTAAGGTGTGCTATACTTAAATCAAACAACCTAAGGAGTGATGTCAGATGGCCCAATCTCAAGCCAAGAAGCATCGGCAAAAGCTCATCCGAGAAGGCAAACGTAGCCCGGAGCTCAGCCGCAGTCCATTTGCGTTCCAAGATCTGCGAACCCGCAAGACGAAAACAAAGCAGGAACAACTTCATCGGCAAAAATATAAGAACCACGCTTCCATGTATGGAGACGATGGTTCTTATTATTTTAATCCTCTGAATCTATGCTTTTCGATACGGTTAAAAAGATCTCGTACATCGTACTTTCCTCCGACGTTTTGGTCTGGTGCTGCTTGAGAAACGCCGTGACCCAGTCCTGAAATTCCTTCGCCTCCTGCGGGGTCAGATACACGTGATCGGTGGTCAATTGCCCGGAAGACGTTTGCGAGCGGGATGCTTTCAAAAACCGCTTTTTGCTTTCATCATATAAATTGCTTAGCAGCTTCTCGGTTTCTGTCAAAGCAACCTGCCTCATGGAATCATCAAAATAACTCTTCTTAATCTGAATAGCCCCCTCATAGGGCTCATAGTACTTCGCCGTAATGCCGTTGATGATCTTCGTGTCCACGAGCTGCAGCAGGCCGATGCTCTCCAGTTTTTTGGCGTGATAATAGACCTTGGCTGGAACTTCCCCCATCTTATCTGCCACTTCCTTCATCGTTGCCGGACGATTTAATTGCTTAAATGTATCCAGGATTTGAAGGCGATACGGGTCAGAATAGATCCGAATGTCCTCCAGGGTTTTTAATTCCTTCACATTGTCCACCAGTAAGCCCCCCACCCGAACCTTAAACGGTTGTCGTCATTGTTTTTAGTATAGCCTGGGTCTATCAAATGCGCAAAGCAGAGGAAGGCGTCAAATTTCCATAAAGCTTCGCTGCTTCAACAATAGCAGTATCGGGATGAGCAGGAGGCACCCAAAGCTCACATACAGGAGATGGACGGGCATCCATTCCCCTATCAACCCGGCCAGCGCACTGCCCGCAGGGATCGCGCAGGTGCAGACCATCGAGTATAACGCTCCGACGCGGCCAAGCAGTTCCTTGGGGACACTTTCCATAAAGTAGGTCGTGGATGGGGTGTTGCACAATGAGACGGAAAGTCCCATGCCAAAGGAAAATAACGCAGCCAAAACAAGCGGTTGAACCGGAATGACTGCAGGCAGGTACATCAGCGCATAGTTGGCTCCAAGCAGCAGGTAACCGGTGAGGATGAGCCGGCTTTTTTTGTAGGCGGAGCCTTTCTTGCCAATCCATAATCCGCTGACAATAGTCCCGCAGATTAAGCTAAACCCCATCAAGCTTAGGCCGGCAGGACCTGAACCTAAAATTTCATCAACATAGACGGCGTTTAGGACGTTAAACGGGGATAAGCAGAAGTTCACGAATGCCGCAGCCATCACGATGGTTATCAGTAGCTTATTGGATACGAGATATTTTAACCCTGCTTTAAGTTCTTGAACAAAGGAGTTATCTGGTTGTGCAGCTTTGAGGTGAGGTGCAGGCGAAGTTGGGTTGGCGTTTGGGCTGGTGTTACGGATCAGCAGGATGAAGCCGGCCGCAAGGGTGAACGTAATTCCGTCAATCAAAATTGCAGCGGAGATGCCCAAAGTTGCAATAATGCCGCCGACGGTGGCCATGCCCGCTAATTCAGCCGCCCGCGAAGCGGAGGTGCTGAAGGAATTGCCGCTGAGCAGCTTTTCCTTGGGCAGCAGTTGGGGAACCAAAGCCAGCTCGGCAGGAGAGGCAAAGCATTCCAGCGTGGAGGTCAGAAAGGTCAGCATATAGAGATGCCAGGGGGCGAGCCAGCCTTGCCAATAGAGGAAGGCCGTGAAGCAGACGATGAGGCCGCGTCCCAGATAGGTGAACGCCGCGACCTTTTTCTTGGACCAGCGATCCACCAGTGTTCCCGCGAAAAAGCTGAAGGCGATGTTAGGGATGAAATTGAGTGCGAACAAGGTGCCCATCATCAGTGTGGAGCCGGTCAGTCTGTATACCATCCAGCTGTAAGCAATCGAGTCAATGGAATCGCCAAAACGGGAAATTACACGAGCGAGCAAAAGGTACATAAACGGTTTATAAGCTGCCAGCTCACCGAACCGGATCAACGGCTGGCTTTTGACGCGCACTTCTTGAGACATGAACACTCCTCCTACACAATAAAAATGTTAATACGTTAAAAATATTTTTACGTAAAGTTTATTTTATCGTTTTTTTGATGGAATGCAAATCTTTTTTTGGCGGGCTTGTCCGACGGGAAGCGGCGGCAAATTCCTCTACCCGTTGTTCCGGTGCGAAACCAGGCAGGAGAAAGAAGGAAGGGCTTACAAAGTGCTTTGATTCTTGACTTTGCTGCGTAACCGTGATAAATTAAATGGTGTTCTCACTAATTTCGTTCCCCGATAGCTCAGTCGGTAGAGCACTCGACTGTTAATCGAGTTGTCACAGGTTCGAGTCCTGTTCGGGGAGCCATTTATATGGAGAGATACCCAAGTGGCTATAAGGGGACCCTCTGCTAAGGGGTTAGACTGCGTAAGCGGTGCGAGGGTTCGAATCCCTCTCTCTCCGTTTTGAGATACATCATGATAAGAGCCTCCGGCGATCCGGAGGCTCTTTGTTGTAAGAGGGATGAGAACCCTCAAATGGAGGGGGCGTCGAAAGCCGTCCAGATTCCGGAGGGCTTTTTCGTGTTTCGCGGGTGAATCGCAGGAAAACAAAAATTTTGTAAAATTAGGGCTTGCAAGCCGAAAATCTTTTTGCTATACTCAATTTTGTCGCCGCTTCTAGTGGTGATTAAGCTGTGGCCCGTTGGTCAAGGGGTTAAGACACCTCCCTTTCACGGAGGTAACAGGGGTTCGAATCCCCTACGGGTCACCATCCTATTTCTTTGATTCATCAATTTCATATGCGGTAGTGGTGGAATGGCAGACACGCTATCTTGAGGGGGTAGTGGGCGTACGCCCGTGGAGGTTCGAGTCCTCTCTACCGCATCCTAAGAAAGTGAAGAACCTTGCGTTTAGCAAGGTTCTTTCTTCATATGCCCGAAGGCATAGGCAAGGGCTAGATTTCGAGTAAGGTACGAATCGCATAAGCCACTCCATGTTCGTCATTGGTTCGGGTGACCGATGTGGCCAGGCGCTTGATTTCATCTACGGCATTTCCCATGGCAATTTTGGTTCCTGCGACTTGAAACATGGATATATCATTGTAGCTGTCGCCAATCACGACGGTATTGGTCAAATCCACTCCCAAATGACCGGCGAGAAATTGCAAAGCGTTACCTTTGTCGGTTTCCTTCGCGATGACCTCTACGATATGCTTGGCAGAGGAGGTCGTTTGCACCTGCGGCTGGCCGTTAAAATGCTGCGTGATTTCGTCGAGTTTGTCTTCGTTATAGGTAAACACCAAAAGCTTATACACAGGCCGCTCTTGCTCTATTAGCTGCAGCGGATGGTCGATTCCCTTGAAACCAAATTGAACGAATTGGATTTTGGCGCTCTCCCACAACCGGTCCCGATCGACCTCTGGATTTGCGCTGACCAGCATATCCATTTCAGCCAGCAGCTTTTGCTCGCCGTTTGAAGGGGAATAGATGGCTTCCGGACAAAAGATTTCGAAATAGACGTCCTGTTTCAGCAAATAACGAACGGCTTCCGCGGCAGCGTCCGGGTGAATTGGCGTTTCCCGCAGCAGCTTTCCTTCCCGGTCGAAAACCTCCGCGCCATTGGATGCGATAATGGGGATGGACAGCTCCCCGGTTAAATGTCTGGCGTCAAAGCTTGCTCTACCGGTACAAAGCGTTACGGTATGCCCCTGGTCCACGGCATGTGAAATGGCGTCCAAGCCTTGGGAGCTCGGGCGGCTGTTCGAGGTAAGCAGCGTTCCGTCCAGATCTACAGCGATCAGTTTCATTGTTTGTTTCCTCCTATCCTTCCATCATTGGTGAGGGTTATCTTTTGGTTATGAGTATAAATTATGAAATGCATTTCAGGTCAAGGAGAGATCAAAACGTGGCAACTCAGCTTTGGATAATTGTTCTGATTGGAGCAGGAACCTATTTATTACGGGCAGGTTCCTTGGTATTAGGCAGCCGGATCCGATGGTCCGATTCTACGAAGGAATGGCTGGCGTACGTGTCGCCTGCCGTGCTTGGCGCGCTGATCGGGCCGCTGCTGCTGCTCGAAGATGGAAAGTGGATTCCGCTCTCGGATAACCTGATGCTGTTTGCCGCTATTCCTACGATGATCATCGCCTGGTGGTCACGCCGTCTTCTGTTAACAGTAACCGCCGGCGTGCTGTTTTATGCTGGTTTTCACGCTTGGATTGGCTAAACAGGATAGAAAGATAGATAGAGGGAGAGGAAGCAGTCATGAACCGGTCGAAACGAAGTGAAGAGATTCAAAAGGCGCTGCGGGATGCGTTTCCGATTATGCTGGCTTATTTTCCATTGTCCATGACTTATGGTGTGCTTGCTGCGGCGGGAGGATTGCCCGGGGGAATGGCCGTATTCAGTTCGGTATGGATCTTCTCGGGAGGGGCCCAGTTTATGCTGCTAGGCATGTTAGCATCCGCTGCGGCTCCCGTGACGATCGTAACGACACTGCTGCTGTTAAACATGCGTCATGTCCTTTATGGGGCAACGATGGGGCCTTACCTGGCGACATGGCGGGAGTCCCCGAAATGGCTGGCAGCGATCGGCCTAACCGACGAAGGGTTCGCGGTCACTTCCAGCCGGGCAGCCCAAGGGGAGCCCATTTCGCCTTCTTATTATATAACTTTTGCGCTGGCGATTTATGGATCGTGGATTGCCGGTACAGCGGCAGGCACCGGATTGGGGAGTTTCGTCACCGCAGAGCTGGCTGAAGTCTTAACTTTTGCGCTGCCGGCGCTCTTTATCGCCTTGCTTGCCGGGGGCGAGCGTACTTTGCCATTCCTGGCCGCAGCCGGCTGCGGGGCAGTGCTCGCCACTTTGGCAGGGATGCTTCAGCTTGGGGGGATCGGCCTGATCGCCGGAGGTTTGGCCGGCGCTACACTTGGGCAGCAGCTCAGCCGAATCCTATCACGGCGTTCGAAGGCCGCCCGGGACAAAGCTGAACGTGCGATTCGCTAATGCTAAGCGTTTTGTGTAATTATTCTTGCTTGGGCGGCAAGTCCAGATTTGAGGAATATTTGGGATATAATGCCCGGATGCAATCAGGACAAATGTCGTGCGTAAATTCCGCGTGCGTATGCTTGATCAAGTAAGCTTCGGTGGTGCACCACATGTTGTCTTCATCCTTGATCTTCTTACATACGGCACAAATGGGAAGCAGTCCCCGGAGCGTGCGGATATGTGCGAGTTCATGCTGGATTTGAAGTTGCAGACGCTTCAGCCGGGTGATGTTGGTACAGGTGATCACGATGCCTTGAGGCGAAAAGGGGTTTTCTTCCGCATATGGGGTTAATTCGGCAAGAAACCATAACTCAGCATCTTTGGTAGGGGCCTTGAATTCAAATTCAAACCTCTCGGTTTCCCCGCTTAAGATTTTCGAAAATTGCTCCAACAGCAGATGGGGGTTAAAATAAGTATGATCATGCGGCCCATGCTGAAAAAACTGAAAAACATTTAATCCGGGCCGTGCCCAGCCCGGAGCAACGCCCAAAAAGGCGGCTCGGTTGGCCCAAGTTCGGTTGACAGAGATGATCGTTCCATTTGGTTCTATGATTGCAACGCTCTGATTCAAAGAATGATAGGGTGCCTTCCATTGGGGATTGTCATTCATGGCGGGTACGCTCCTGTCATGAAACTGAGGGCAGTCTTCCGACCTATTAAGTACTTGCCGGCGCTGTGTTAAGATATAGACATAGTTCCAGCATTTCACTTTATTATAAACGTATTTAAGTTGTTTCACAACTTTTAAATTACTTAAAAACGTCATCAAAGCTGTTGAGGAAGGTTGGAGAGAAGTTGTCAATCTACGAACGTATTGAACTGCTGATCAAAAACGCCGGAATGACGAAAAAGGCGTTTTGCCTCGAATTGGGGATCAGTACCGGGAACTTCGGGGATTGGAAGCGGGGAAAGTCCACGCCAAGTACAAATAAATTGATTGAGATCGCTGCTTTCTTCGATGTCAGCCTGGACTGGCTCATGACTGGAAAAGAGAAACAGGCGGAATACGTGCAGGACCAAAGAACGGAATATATCTCCACCGATAAAGACTGGATTTCGTTCATCGGCACGTTAACCGAAGCCGAGCGAGCTTTCGTTCGGGAATATATCGAGTTTGTTCGTTACCGGAGGCGAAAGTCCGGCCGGATGGACAAATAATTCCACTTTACTTTTGAATACTGCGAAGCTATAATAACCATGTTCGTCTGAACCTAGACTTAACATGCGCGGTAGTGGTGGAATGGCAGACACGCTATCTTGAGGGGGTAGTGGGCGTACGCCCGTGGAGGTTCGAGTCCTCTCTACCGCATTACAGAAGAACTTTCTCGGAGGGATCCGGGAAGTTCTTTTTTTGCTTCTCATCGATTGGGGTGGGCGTGCGGCGTATGGGATGGTGATTTTTTGCACATTCTAATAAAATCTTGCGCAAAGTGCGTCAAATCAGGCCGTTTGGGCAGGTTTTCAAGTTGACACGCCGATAAAAATTCATTAATATGTCTAAGTACTAAAAGAGCTGCGCTCTGGAACGAAATTTGATAATACGGGTGATAACATGGCTTACAGACCGAATGTTGTAAATGTAACCAAGGCCGGCAGCAACGAAAATGACGGATTGTACGAGTTTATCGTGAATCTGGCCGATGGTACGGCGTGCCGCGTGTTTTACCACCGTAATCCCGAATGGCGGTTAACCAACGTCAGCAGGCTGCAAAAGACACCTTGCCCGGTCTGCCGTAAAGACTTCATTTGCGGATGTATGGAGAAGTTTACGGATGAAATCAACCGTCAGATGGTAGAGGGACAGTGGCTCGACAAGCTTACGTCCTAGTAAGAACGCTATGGCCAGCTGGCGACAGCAAGCACGGGAAATGTCCCGTGCTTTTTTCATATCTTCTATAGATGAGATTTGCGTTACCCGCAAACAGGAGAGGGGGCCAAGAGCATGTCAGGTCAACCGGATGAACGGAATGAGCATGTGATCTTATTTGACGGCGTCTGCCATTTATGCCAAGGAGCGGTCAAGTTTATCATTAAGCGTGACCCGGCTGGGCGGTTCCGCTTTGCCTCTTTGCAGTCACAGGCCGGGAGCCGGCTGCTGCAAGCTGCAGGAGCGCATGAGGAATCATTGGACAGCGTCGTGTTGATTGAACGCGGAACCTATTATATCCGCTCAGATGCGGCTCTGCGCATTGCTAGAGGCTTACGGTACCTCTGGCCCCTGCTGTACGCGCTGATCGTCGTCCCGAAGGGGATTCGGGATGCAGTCTATCAATTCATCGCCAAACATCGTTACCGTTGGTTTGGAAAGGACGAAACCTGCCTCGTGCCGACCCGGGAGCTGAAGGAGCGGTTTTTGGAGGATGGGTAGGGTTAAACGGAAACTATGAAAAAGCTCTTGTCTATCATCCATAATTGTGATATTCTTACTGTAAAATTTAGGAATATAGAAACGGAACGGTAGCACCGTCCATTACTCGATTGTTGAATCGGGTTATTGGGCGGTGCTTTTTTTGTTCTCGTTTTCCTTGAAGGAGGGGATTAAGATTCCAATCAAATTGGTGCTGGCCGTGCAAGAGGAGGAGTATATCGAACCATTTTTACAGTATGTACATGCGAGCGAGTTCGATCGGCGTTTGGTGGTGATCGCGTTTAGCCGGAAGGAGGCGTTTGCCCAATATATGCTGGAATCCGGCGGAGAGATCGATGCGGTGTTGGGTGACCCGGCATTCCTTGAGGCGGCGGAAGCCATGAAGCGCCCCGGGCTTTACTTCATTGAACTGGGTGAAGGCGGCGGATCACAGCATTCCGGTAGCTTACGCGTCGACAAGTATCAATCGTTGCATCAGCTGCTTTCTGCGGTGATCGAGCTCGTTCAGGGAGGCTCGGGCAAGGAGGTGCGCATCGGCGGGAAGCCTTTGGTCATTGGGGTTTATTCGACCGTAGGAGGCTGCGGCAAGACAACGGTGGCCCTGCATTTAGCCCGACAGCTGGCGACTGAAGGGGGAAAGGTGTTTTACCTGAACCTGGAGACGATTGGCAGCGAACCGCCGTTTGCCGGGCAGAGCTCAAAGGAGGGGAAGCCTGGATTGGCCCGGCTGCTGTACGACTTGAAGGCCGCGGAGGATCGGCGGGAACCGCCCCGTTTCCCGATTTCTGCGTATGCCTACAGGCATCCCGTACTGCAAGGGGATACGCTGGCTCCGCCGGATAATCTGAATGAGCTGCTGGAAATGGAGCGCAAAGATACGATGGAGTTAATCGAGTACATCGCCGGCAGCGGCTTGTACGATTCGGTGATCGTGGATATGGACTCCTTTCCGGATGGCCGTACGGAAGCGGTACTGGAGCGGGCGGATCGCGTCGTTTGGATCGTTACGGATGACTGGGGAGTGATGCGTAAAACCGGGGGATGGCTGACCCATCTGGAGCGCACTCGGCCGGATTTTTACCGGTCGCTTCTGAAGAAAACTCGCTTTACGCTGAATCGGCATACAGGCAAGCAGTTGACTGATTTGCCGCGGCCGGAGATGAAATTAAAGGCCACGTTATCGTATATTCCGGCCTGGAGTCAGGGCAGCCGTCAAGGGGAATTGCTGCATTCGCCGCTGTATCAACGCGATATGATTCGGCTTTGCCGCGAGCTCCAGGGCGAGGAACCGTCATTCGCTGGTGCGGGAGGGATCCATGATGGAGGAAGCGGACTTCACGGCCCTGCGTAATGAAATTCGCCAGGGGCTGGATGTCACCTCCGTTCTGAACGATGACCAGCTGATGGATTATATTGAGCGGCGCGTGTTGGAGGAGCGGAGATTAAGCGGGGCGACGGCGGCTGAGAAGCGCAAATGGGTGCGCAGACTGTACGATTCGTTTCGCGGGCTGGATGTCCTTCAACCCCTGGTTGAGGATCGCAGCGTCACAGAAATAATGATCAACAGCCATGAGGAAATCTTCGTTGAACGGGAGGGGCAGGTCCAGCGGATTCCCGTCCGCTTCGAGTCTCGGGAGCGCTTGGAGGACATTATCCAGATGATTGTATCCGGCGTTAACCGGGTAGTGAACGAATCGTCGCCCATCGTTGATGCACGCCTGCGGGACGGGTCGCGGGTAAATATCGTGCTGCCACCCATCGCTTTAAAGGGCCCAACGATGACGATTCGCAAATTCCCGGAACGGCCGTTGACCATGGAGCAGTTGGTTGCGATTGGCTCCCTGAGTGAGGAAGCGGCAGAGCTGCTGCAACGGCTCGTGCGAAGCAAATACAACATCTTTATCAGCGGCGGAACAGGCTCGGGGAAAACGACGTTTTTAAACGCCCTGTCCCAGTTCATCCCATCCGATGAGCGGGTGATTACGATCGAGGATTCCGCCGAGCTGCAAATCGTTACGGTCCCTAATCTCGTCTCGCTCGAAACCCGAAATGCGAATACGGAAGGGAAAGGCGAAATTACCGTGCGCGAGCTGATCCGATCCTCGCTGCGTATGCGGCCCAACCGGATTATCGTTGGGGAGGTGCGCGGGGCGGAGGCGCTGGATATGCTGCAGGCGATGAATACCGGCCATGATGGCTCTCTTTCGACTGGGCATGCCAACAGCACAGCGGATATGATCAGCAGGCTGGAGACGATGGTGCTGAGCGGAGCCGAATTACCGCTTCCGGTTGTTCGTCAACAGATCGCTTCGTCGATCGATGTTTTTGTTCATTTGTCGCGGTTGCGCGACCGTTCACGCCGAGTGACGGAAATCTCCGAGGTTGTTGGTCTGAGGGACGGGGAGGTGGTGCTTCAGCCGCTGTTTACGTTCCAGGAAGAAGGGGAGCAGAACGGCCGAATCGTGGGTCACTTGCAAAGCAGCGGCGCAAAGTTAATCCATACGGACAAGCTGCGTATGTCGGGATTACCAGTTGATTAATGCACAGGAAGGAGAGGATGCGGTTTGTTGCTGAAAGCAGGATCCGGTTTGCAGCGTCGGAAGTCCGGGCTGAAACCGACGGCAGACCCAGCAAGTCTTGCGGACTATCGGGTGTATCCTTTGTCTCCGCGACAGAAGGTCATCTGCACGCTGGTTGGAGGAGCAGCTTTCGTTGCATTAGGCTATATTTTCTTCCATGCTCTCCCGTTGGCATTGCTGCTTTCGTTAGGCGGCTTATACACGCCGAAGTATTGGAGCGGTTACCTGCTGCGCCGGAGAAGGGAGAACCTGAGCCTGCATTTTAAGCAAGCGTTGTATTCGCTGTCCTCCTCATTGGCCGCTGGCCGCTCGGTGGAGAACGGTTTTCGCGAGGCGATCGACGATCTAAGGCTGCTGTATCCAGACGGGGATAATGATGTCATGCGAGAGCTTGCGATCATTTGCGCCCGGATGGATTACGGTCAGCCGATCGAGGAGGCGCTGCTGGATTTCAGCCGACGTGCGGCAATGGAGGATATCGACAACTTTGCCGATGTGTTTACGACCTGCAAGCGTTCCGGTGGAGATCTGGTGGAAGTGATCCGGCGGACATCGAACTTGATCGGTGAGAAGCTGGAGATCACACAGGAAATCAGCGTAATGATCGCCCAGAAACGTTTTGAAGCGAAAGCGATGCTGGCGGCACCGGTCTTGTTCTTACTCTTTATGCAATTCACTTCCCCGGATTATATGCGCCCGCTGCATCATGGCGCTGGGTTGCTGATCTCAGGTGTGGCGTTGCTGTTATATGCAATCTGCGCCTGGCTGATGTTAAAGATCATCGATATTCGAGTATAAAGGGGCGTTGGCTGATTGTACCTTGTGGTTTCGGGATTGCTGCTGTTCGTATTAAGCGGAGGCTGGCTATATGCTTACCAGAAATCTCGCTTCCTCTACCGGGGAGATCTGGATTTGCATCTGGAAGGATTAAAGCTTGTTCGCCTCTCGCCGCCAATGTTGCTGCTTTTGGAGCGGATCAAGGTATCTCAGCGATTTCCCGGCTTCTTCTTTAAAGTTCAGCGTGCCGTGCAGAAAATCGGCGGCAGCCGGCGCAGCCGCGAAATGACGCTGCTCTGGCTATCGGAGGCGCTCACGTACAGTTACATTTGTCTCCTGTTCGGGTGTCTGATGACGTTGCTGAGCGACGCCCCTGCCGGCTTAGGGATCGGCGTCCTGTTCGCTGTGTTGGTGCCGATGGCGCTGCTCAATGACCTTCATCGCAAGGTTCAGCGGCGGGAACAGGCTGTCCTGCTGGAGCTGCCGGAGCTGCTGAACAAAATCGTGCTGCTGGTAGGTGCTGGGTCAACCGTCCAGCAGGCGATGAAGTTATGCCTTGAGCGCAAGCGGGAGCAAATCGGACATCCCTTATACCGGGAGCTGCTGCAGATGCAGAAGGAATGGGAAGGGGGGGATTCATTTCAGCAGGCGATGGAAGGATTCAGCAAACGCTGCGGCATTCAGGAGGTGTCGGCTTTTACGACGGCAGTTCTGTTAAATTACCGCCGCGGCGGAGAGGATTTTGCCCTGGCCCTGCGAGACTTGTCCCATTCATTGTGGGAGAAACGCAAAGCCGTCGGCAGAACGCTGGGCGAGCAAGCCTCGTCCAAGCTGGTGTTTCCGATGGTGCTGCTGTTTATGGCAGTACTGATTTTGGTTGGGGCACCGGCCTTTATGATTATGAATTTGTAATGCACACAGAGGAGGAGAAAACATGTTAACGGCAATTCGCAAAGAGATGAGAAGTTTTTGGCGTAATGAAGAGGGGCTTGGAATGCTGGAAATGATCTTGATTATCGCGGTGATCGTTATTATCGCTGCGATCTTCCGCAAACAGTTGAAGGCGATCATTGAGAGCTTGCTCGATAAAGCCAAGACGAAAACGGAAAACTTCATGGACGAGACTTAAGAATGAAGCTGTGGCAGGATCAACGCGGGGTTTTTACGGTTGAAGCTTCTTTGGTGCTTCCGTTGATTTTTTACACGGTGCTGATTCTTCTGTTCTTCTGTCTTTACCTTTACCAACAGGCGTTGTTGGGGCAGGCTGCCATCGTTGCGGCGGAGCGAACCGCTTATACCTGGGATAACAGCTACCGGGACGGCTTAACCGGAGCCTATGCCGATGGGAAGTACGACTCCCTCTACTGGCGCCTGGGGGATGACGGGTTGCTGCAGGCGATTTTTGGCGGGGACGGCGGCGACAGGGCAGTGAAGCTGGCATTGCCTGCGGATGCAGGTGATGGAGAGGCTCAGTCGCTTCCGCTGAAGAAGCTGAATCGGACAGGGGCCAGGCTGCCTGAAGGCATCGACGGGGAGATGCGCTATGACAACCGGCTGCTGCTGCGCAAGGTAAGTGTTGCGCTGGATCGGTTCGTCCCGCTGGCTCCGTTGGAGGCTTGGATTGACGATATCCATCAGCGCAGCCGCGCGGAGTCTTATGTGGTCGAGCCGACGGAATGGATTCGGACCGTTGAGCTTGCGCGATATTATGGCGAGAAGTTCCGAAGCGGCAAAGGTGCAGGAGGAATGGACAAGCAGGAAGCGCAGGAAGCGTTGATACGGTTTGGAAAATAACCGGAAGGAGAAGGAGGCGGAGATGTCGGTGTTTTCACGGAATCGCTCGGAGCAAGGGGCGGTTACGGTATTTTTTATCGTAATTTTTGCCGCGGTGTTTGCGTTTGTCGCCCTGTTTATCGATTTCGCCCGCATGTTCGCTTTGCAAGCACAGGTGGAGACCTTGGCGCATGCGGCTTCGAGATCCGTCCTGTCCGCATATGATCGCGAGTTGGCTGAACGGTACGGCATATTTGCATACGGGCAAACGGACGGGAATTACATCATGTCGAAGGTGCTTCAAGACCAATTTGAGCTGGTCCGGCAAACGGACGGGTTCCCTTTGCTAAACGCAAGGCTGGATTCCTCCACCGCCAGCTTCATGCATCCAATCGGGACTTACCCGGTGTTCGAGCAGCAAATTCGCGAGCAAATGAAGTATCGGGCGCCCATCGACGTTACCATCGAGCTGCTTAATCGCTTTAAACCGATGGCCGGAGTGATGAAGGAAGCCTCTAATACGGTAGATTTGCTGGGGAAGTTGCAGAAGCTTTACGACCAGCGGGAGGCCAAGCTTGATGAGCTCTTGGAGCTGCAGCGCCAAGCCGCCAAGACGGTGGAGTCTTATGCGAAGGTGCTGTCGGGAGGCGGCGGGAGCGGCAGTCTCTCCACGTTGGCCGATGCCACAGCCGAATATCCTGAATTTGTGAGCCAAGTTGAGGCGGATGAGGGCCTGGAGCCGGAGGATCGGATGTATACAGCGGAAATCAGCCGCTACCGTTCTGCAACCAGCGGGTTGTTTGCTGCATTGGATCGCGCTTTGCGTACTGCAGAGCAGAGGCATGCATCGTACCTGCCGCAGGCGAAGTCGCTGCTCGATGAAGCGCGGCGGATCAATGAGCAGATGCGGCAAACGATCGCGGAGGCGGAAAATCGCCCGGAACAAGCGGCCTATAACGAAGTATCCGTCGGAACGAGCACCCGCAGCGGCAGCTCGGATCCGGTTGGCGAGGGAGCGGCAATCACCGAGATCCGGGCTCAAGCCGATTCGTTGCTGCTGTCCGATGAGTTATTCGCCGGCCTAGCCTCAGATATGGATCGGCAGACCGCGGCATTCGCTGAACTCCGGAGCGTGGGAAGCGCGCTGCTGGCGCAAAGCGGCTCCGTATTATCCGCCACAACTCCGCCCAGCTCTTTCTCTTCGAGCGTGAATAGTGCTGTCAGAGTAAGTGATGCCTATCTGCGTCAATTCGTTACTTCCGGCTCAAGCAATGTTTTAGAAGCGAGTGCATGGAGATTGGATGCCCATCGGTCCTCTGACAAGGAGCGGAAGGCCACAGAGCAGGCGGCAAGTGCAACACTGAAGGATGCAGCCAGTTGGATCCGCAAGATCGAACAGTTCAAAAACGGATTAAGTGAACATCAAGCGAAATTCGATCAGCTGAAGGCGAAGATGGAAGCGAACCGTTCGTTGAACCGTTCCGTGGCTGGCGAGGAGGCTGGGTCTACGAGCGTAAACGATGATCCGAGCGAGGCAGGACGCACCTCCATGGGGATCATGGACAACATCTATGGCGGGTTGGCGGGCCTGATGGGCGGCATGTCGGATTCCGTTTATCAAATGGAATACGTTGCGAGTTATTTTCACTTCCTCGATGTCAGTGTCTTAAACGGTCTGTTTGAGGGCAAAGGCCAAACGGACCCGCTGGAAGTGATCCGCAGACAGCTGGCACCGGAAAGTCAAGAGGTCGAGTATATTCTGTACGGCGTGCATAATCCGGCGGGGAATATCGCGGCTGCGTTCGGGGAGATTTTTGCCATGCGGCTGGCCATTCGGACGATGGAGGGCTTAGTGAAAAATGCGGCAAAAGGCAATCCGTTGCTGGTTTTTGCTGCGGCCTTGCTGTACGGAGCGCAACATGCGCTGCAGGACATGATTTCTTTAACCCGGGACGGAAAGATTCAATTAAGCGACTATCTGAAGGTCGATCTGACCTACCGGGATTATCTCAGATTATTTCTGCTGCTCCATGGCCGGAGCGAACAACGATTGTCGCGGATGCTGGCCGTGATCGCGCTTAATACCGGGGTGGATCCGGCGGAACGGTCCACATATGTCCAAGGGAAGGTAACCGTGGCGATGCCGTTATGGTTTTTGCCGGGAGTAAGCAAAGCGCTGGGGAAAGTCGGCATATTGAAAGGTCATGTGGAAGGAAGCCAGTATTATGTGGCCAAGCAAGCGGATTTTTCATATTAAGGGAACGATGTCGCGCCGCTTCCGGAAGAGATTTTCGGAAGGAAGCATCACTCTGGAAGCCGCCCTAGTCGCTCCGGTGTTTGTGCTGGTTGTATTCTGGTTTGTTTTTCTCGTCCATATGACGCTGCTTTACGGACAACTGCATCTGACCGCAGCAAATGCTGTGAAACAGATCTCTGCTCATATTTATCCGGTAGCGCTCGCAGTCCAGGCTCAGCATAGTGAGGGACAAGAGGTGCAAGCTCCAGCCGCAAAGCCGGGTGATGAGAACTCAGGAGTTTCTTCGGCTGGGGGATCCGATGTCCCAGAGATTACAACGGAAAGCGGTCCGTTTTCCTGGAAGATCCCGTCCCTGTCCCTGGAGGAATGGGCGAGGCAATATGCGTCCAACTTGCCGGAGCCGCTGTCGACATGGGTAATGGATGCTGCACTTAAAGGTGACGAACCGCTGCAGGAGCTTAAAACGAAAGTGTCCGAGGCCGTATTGGACCCGTTGGTCAAGCCGATGCTGCGCCCTTTTCTTCGCGGCACCCTGCTGGAAGAAGAACGTCTGCATGTCACCCGCGTTACGGTTCCGGACTTGAAGACGGGGAAGCAACCTTACTTTGGCCTCGAGTTAAGTTATGAGCTGCCTTTAAAGGTTCCGCTTATCGGCCGGCAACTGGTGCTGCAGACAAGGGCGGAGGAGCGGTTGTGGATCGGCGATACCGGGGAGCTTGATCCCGGAGCTGGAAGCGGTGAAGATCAAACGGGTCAAGCGGCGGTCGTGATCGCTAAGCCCGACCCGGCGTACGCCGGACACCGAGCGACGGTTCTGGCTCAGGTTGCCCCGGGGTCAACCGCCAAGCTGACCGTGTATTACAAAAGCGGGGTCAGCCAAGCGAAATATTTGGGTGAGGCGACGGCGGATGACCAAGGCCAAATCAGCTGGACTTGGCTGGTCGGAGGAAACACCACGCCGGGGACGTGGAGTTTCGTGATTGAAACGGAGGAAGGCATACGTACGACGGCCACGTTCGAGGTGGTAAGCCCGCGTTCGCAATAGGAAAAGGAGTGAGGAACGGATGATTGAGATTTGGGGTTGTTTGCTGATGTTGCTTGCAGCCTTCGTAACGGATTTAAGAACGATGAAAATTCCTAACGTGATTACGGTTACGGGCATTTTCACCGGACTGTCTTATCACCTGTTAACGGACGGGTGGAAAGGCGCCTGGTTTTCAGCGGCCGGGGCGGTCACCGGGTTTGGGCTGATGTTTGCGCTGTATTTGCTTCGTGCGGTCGGAGGCGGCGATGTCAAGCTGTTTGCAGGAATTGGGGCCTGGACGGGCATCGCTTTAACTTTATCGACGATGATGTATTCGATATTGGCCGCCGGGTGCATCGGTCTGATCCTCTTGATTTGGCGCCGGGAAACCGGGCATCGTCTGCGCCGGATTGCCGGCAGCCTCCTTGGAGCGGCGATGCTGCGCAGCCCAGCCCCCATCCAGGCAGTCGCCAAACACCAACTTCAGTTTCCGTTTATGCTGGCTGTGGTGCCGGGAGCACTACTGGCGATTTACTATATGTAACGTATGGGGAGGGATGGAACATGCCGGAGCTGGTTACTGATTTTGTCCGGGACGGCGGTACCTACATGATCCTGCAGACGCAGGAGGGGCTGAGGCCGGAAGATTTGAACCGCGTTCAACGCTCCATGCTGGCCGCGGTAACCGTACCAAATCTGCTGCGGCTTGATATCCGTGAAATCGATTATCAAATCAGCCTGCATTATGATATCACCGGAAAAAGAATGCTCTCCCAGTGCCTTCGCAGCGACAAGATCAGTATGCCGGAGTTTTACGGTTTGCTGCTCCAGGTGGTTGCTGTACTGGAGGACAGCAAGAGGTATATGCTGTCGCCATCCGGTTTTTTATTGGATGAGACGTATATTTTTGTGGAGGAGCCGTTGTCCAGCGGGGCCATGTATTTTACATATATCCCTTGGAAGGAAGCGCCGCCCGAACCCCCGCTGTCTCAGTCGCTGCTATCGCTGATAACCCGGATGCTGACCTGTGTCTCCCGGGTCGAGGGGGATGGAATCCCGCAGTTGGTCCGATTATGCGGAGATGAGCTTTTTTCATTGGGAGAACTAAAAAAAATGCTGCTCAATTTATTGTCGGAGGAGCCGGACGCCAAGTCCATGGGCGGTGAGCGGGTTGGGGAGAGGAAATCTATTCTCAACGATCCGTCTCCAAGATTGGCAACGTCATCACCACTTTCGTCCCCCCGTTCTGCCGTCGTTAAGGAATATGTTCCTATTGGGGATCAGGCCGAATCGGGAAAATGGGCCGGGGCCGCTGCATCGAATGCCCATGATGCAACTGATGTAAGTTCAATAAGGGGAGCTTGGCCAGGTCTCGATGACGCGGAGGCAACGGGAGAGACGCGAATTAAACCAACCTACCTTGTACTAGGTCTCATTCTGGTCGATGCTTTAGGTTGGAAGTTTCTCTATCTCGATCGTCCCGGAACATTGGGGTTAGCGCTTGGCGCTATGCTTACTGTATTGTTAGGGGCGGCGGGGGTAGTGTTATGGCGTAAATTTTGCAGCAGTTCCGCCAGCTTGGAGGAAGAAGAGGCGGAAGTTGATCACGAGGTGGCCTCCGGGCCGCTCGGAACTTCGCATTCGTTGGACTTCACGGACGAACGGCATTTTGGCTCATCATTCTTCGGCAGAAATGCCGCAATGTCGGAACGTTCGGGTTCTGCGGCGGAGGCCTCGATGGAGTCGTTTGTGCCCCGGCTAGGCCTTCCGGACATGATGATGGAGCCCTCCGGTTCCGCCATGCCTGAGCCGGAATCCGAAGCGAGGTTATCGCCGCCTACGGTTCTGCTGAGCCGGACCGGCCTGGCAGGACAGGACAGCCCGGCCCGTGAACGCGTTCCGCGCTATTACTTGGAGCGGTACGAGTCTTTCGGCGGTGCGGCGGAGCGAATTCCACTGACGCCGGGCAGCTTTGTGATTGGCCGCTCCGAAGACATTGCGCAATACGTAGAGAATACTTCTGGTGTCTCCCGTGCCCATGTGGAGATCTTGGTGACTTCGCACGGCTGTACCTTAAAGGATCTCGGTTCAACCAATGGAACCTACCTCAACGGGGAAAATGTGGCACCCTATAAAGAATATCCTTTGCAAGCTGATGACGTGTTCGTGTTGGCGGAAACGAGGTTTAAGTTTGGAGTGGAAGCGGCCTGAACTCAAATTTGAAATGACCGTAGATTCTCACCGGAAAAGCAGGTATAATGAACGAGAATTATTCTCAATTACAACTTACATACACGGCTTACTGGAAAATTGATTAAAGGATGGTTCTCGACATGTCTGCATTAACCCAATCTTCTAAGCCTCGCTTGCGCTCCCGTCCCTTGGCGGCAACGTTGATTCTGATCGGCGGCGCGGCGTTGCTGCTATTTGCGATCAGCCTCTCGATTTCCGTCGGGGCGGCGGATATTAAACTCGCGACCGTCTGGGATGCGTTGTTCCACTTTCAAGCGGAACAAACCCAGCATCAAATTATTATGGAGCTGCGTCTCCCGCGCGCCTTAGCCGCTGCTTTGATCGGTGCGGCGCTTGCGGTAGCCGGTGCGATTATGCAGGGGATGACCCGCAACCCGATGGCCGATTCGGGCTTGCTGGGGCTTAACTCCGGGGCCGGCCTGGCGCTGGCTATTTGCTTCGCATTGATGCCGGGAACCCCGTTCCTGCTGACCATGCTGTACTCGTTTATCGGGGCTGGTCTGGGCGCTGGGCTCGTATTTGGCATCGGCTCTTTGACCAAAGGAGGCCTGTCCCCGGTCCGGCTGACCTTGGCAGGCGCGGCTGTCAGCATGCTGCTGACCGCGATCAGCGAAGGCATCGCCATCTATTTTAAGATTGGACAGGATCTTGCCTTCTGGTACGCCGGTGCGATTGCTGGTGCCAACTGGTTGCAAATCAAGATGGTTTCGCCCTGGGTATTCGCAGGTTTGCTTTGCGCCTTGCTGCTGTCAAGATCCATTACCCTGCTGAGCCTTGGCGAAGAGGTGGCAACCGGTTTGGGTCAAAGAACCGGCTTAATCAAGGTGCTTGGCATGATCATCGTCTTGATCCTTGCCGGCAGCGCAGTTTCAATCGTTGGCGCGATCGGCTTTGTGGGCCTGATGGTTCCGCACGTCGCCCGTTTTCTCGTTGGCGTGGATTACCGCTGGGTTATCCCTTCCTCAGCGCTGCTTGGCAGCTTGCTGATGGTGTTTGCGGATATTTTGGCACGACTGGTTCATCCGCCGCATGAAACGCCGATTGGCGCGCTCATCGCTGTCATTGGGGTACCGTTCTTCCTCTACCTTGCGATGAAGCAGAAGGGGGGATTGGAATGAACCGGATCGAAGCTCCTTTGCATTTGCGGCAAAAAGCCCGCAAAGCTTATATCGTAATGACCGTATTTGCGATGCTGATCATTGCGGTGTTCATTTTTAGCATGAACACCGGGTATATCCGGCTGTCGCCAATGGATGTATTTAAGACTTTGTTTGGAATGGGGACGGACAAACAAGAGCTGATTCTCTACGAATTCCGGTTGCCGCGGATCGTCATTTCCGTGCTCATCGGGATGGGCATGGCGGTTGCGGGCTGTATCTTCCAAGGGATTTCCCGGAACCCGCTGGCCGATCCCGGCGTGCTGGGGATTAATGCCGGAGCCGGCCTGGCGGTAACGCTGTTTATTTCTTTTTATCCGACGACGGCCAGTGCGCCCGTCTATTTGATGCCGGTCTTGGCTTTCCTCGGATCGGCCGGGGCAGCAACATTAATTTACGTGCTCTCTTTCAAAAAAAATTACGGGTTGCTCCCGATTCGGATGGTGCTGGTCGGGATCGCGGTAGCCGCTGGCATCAACGCGGCGATGATCGTGCTGCAGCTGCGGCTGCGTCCCGAGAACTTCCAGATGCTGCAGATCTGGTTGGTTGGCAGCATCTGGGGGACGTCTTGGAAGTACGTGCTGGCGCTGCTGCCTTGGCTGATCGTGTTGCTGCCCTACGTGTTCTTGAAGTCCCGCGCGCTGAATGTGCTTAACCTGGGGGATCAAACTGCCACAGGCCTCGGCACTTCGCTGGAACGCTCCCGATTGGGCCTCCTGGCGGCTGCGGTTGGCTTGACCGGCTCCTGCGTTGCGGTGGGCGGCGGTATCTCCTTCGTTGGGCTGATTGCGCCGCACTTGGCCCGCCGATTGGTCGGGCCCAAGCATGAGTATTTGCTCCCGGCCTCCGCGCTGGCCGGCGGCTTGCTAGTGATCCTGGGCGACACGCTGGGCCGATGGGTCCTGCAGCCGGCCGAGATCCCAACGGGGATTGTGGTGGCGATCATCGGTGCACCGTATTTCTTGTACTTGTTAACGAAGTCTCGAGTGTAATAGATAGAGAGAAGCAAGATAAAGGCCCGGAGAACTGGATGTTCCAGTCCTCCGGGCCGTTTTTTTTCATTTGGATTACTTCAGATCGGCGACGGCGGATTCCAGATCGGGGAAAGCGAAGGTGAATCCTGCGTCCAGCATAGCTTGGGGGATGACCTTCTGCCCCTCGAGCAGCAGCAAGGACATCTCGCCTAAACCCGTTCGGAGCACTGGTGCCGGGAGCGGCAGCCAGAAGGGACGGTGATGCACGCGGCAGACCGTGCGTCCGAATTCCCGGTTCGTCACCGGCTGTGGACTTACCGCGTTCACCGGCCCGTGAATGGACGGATGCGTTGCACAATAATCCATCAGCCTTACCATGTCTCGCAGGTGAATCCATGGGACCCATTGCTTGCCGCTGCCGAGGCTACCTCCAAAGCCCAGCAAATAGGGCAGACGCATCAAGGGGTAAGCGCCGCCATCCCGCCCCAGCACGACTCCGGTGCGCAGCTTAACAAGGCGGACTCCACGGAACTCCCGGTCCGCCGTCTCTTCCCAGGCCGCAGTCACCTCGGCGAGAAAATCGGGAGGCGGCGATGGGATCGCGGTGCTCTCGTCAAACGCTTCGGTGAACGAGAGGCCGTAGATCCCCACAGCGGAGCCTTGCACGACAACCTCGGGCTTTCGCTTCATTCGCTCCACGGCGCGTGCTGCCGCCCGGGTGGACTCCAGGCGGGATTCCAATATCCGCCGTTTCGCCTGCTGTGACCACCGCTGGTTCAGCGTAGCTCCGGCCAGGTTGACGATCGTTGAGGCGCCATCCAGCAACGAGGGGGTCTGCTCAACCTCCGCCCATGTCACCGAGGTAAGCCTCTCATTCCTATAGGTCGCCTCACGCAGCCAGCGATTTCCCTTGGCCGTCCTCCGCGTGACGACCATAACCTCATGTCCAAGGTCCAGCCAATACTCGGCTAAAGCCCGGCCGATAAACCCCGATCCCCCGAAAATGACCGCTTTCATGCGGCAAAACCTCCTTCATGCAAAAACATCCAGCAACCTAGTGCAAGACAAGGTGCCGGATGTGATTTTGCGCGGGTAGATGTTTATTTGTTCATTAGATGTTGGTAAGGGCGATAATCGATCTGATTTTTCTCCAAAAACTTGACGAGGAACTTGTTGTCGCGTTTCGGCGTGGCTATGATATAGCCTCGGATGCAGTGCTCCTGCGTAACCTCGGAGGCGTTCTCCTGCACCGCGATTTTGCCGATCTCGGCGGCAATCGAATGCTTGGCGATATCCCGGAACGGCCCCGGAACCGGCTCAACCAACCGGTCGAGGAATGCCTTGGCCTCGTCGGTCCAGAGATGGCGGCTCTTCTCAACCCAATAGTTCTGCCAATCCAGCTTCGACATGCCGTCCGCCTTCGGGAGCACTTTCAGGAATTTGCGGAACATAAAGTAACCGCCGATCGCCATCATGCCTAGCAGCACGAAGCCCCAAAACGCAATACTGTTCATAAACCAGCGGTTTGGGCCTTGGGCGGTCAATATGTAAACGGTCGTTTGCAGCACATTCATCACCTCGGAACGGATTTCGCTTTTCGCGAAAAATTCAGCTATTATGAAAAGTAGAAATTAAATCTTTCAAATCAGAGATAATCAGCTAAAATTATACCTTATTTCTTTATTTATTTCAGCATTCAAGCTAAAATAGGTTTGTTTAGCGATTTAATGTCCAAAAGGGGGAAAACACTTTGCTGAAAATTGGTTCCCATGTTTCGTTCTCGGACAAGGGCCTGCCCAGCGCTACGGCCGAGGCGGTGAGCTACGGCTCCAGCTCGTTCATGATATACACCGGGGCACCGCAAAACACGCGGCGTAAACCGATTGAATCGATGAATATTGAAGAAGGCAAAGCGGCGATGGAGCAAGCCGGGATCGGCGAAATCGTGGTCCATGCGCCTTATATTATCAATTTGGGTTCTTATAAATCCAACACCTATCAGCTCGCAGTTGACTTCCTGCAGGAGGAAATCCGCCGCACGCATGCGCTTGGTGTACGTAACATCGTGCTTCATCCCGGCGCTTTTACGGACAAGGATGCCGAATATGGGGTGAACCGCATTGCAGAGGGACTAAACGAAGTCCTGAACGGAACCAACGAAACGGATGTGTGCATCGCCCTGGAAACGATGGCCGGCAAAGGCACAGAGGTAGGGCGGAGCTTCGAGGAGATCGCGCAGATTATCGACAAAGTCCAACACAACGAGCGGTTAACGATCTGCCTCGATACCTGCCATATCCATGATGCGGGGTACGATATTGTCAACGATTTGGACGGGGTACTGAAGAAGTTCGATGACACGATCGGATTAAAGCGGATTGAAGTCGTTCATATCAATGACAGCAAAAATCCGGTAGGCGCGGCCAAAGACCGCCATGCACCGATTGGCTCCGGCTGGATCGGATTCGAAGCGATCAATCGCGTTGTGCACCACGATGCGCTGCAAGGCCGGCCGTTCATTCTGGAGACGCCTTGGGTCGGGAAGGATGCGAAGACGCAACGTCCGATGTACGAAGTGGAAATCGCGCTGCTGCGGGGGAACGTTGCCGAACGGTTTGGCGATGCCTTCCTGAGCGATGTGGAGCGTTTGGCTGACTTTTTCGCCAAGCAGGACATCCATTCGCGTTCCTTTGTGTTAGACACGTGGAATCTGCTCAAAAACGACGCCAAAGCGAAAAAAGCGGACCCGCGTGAACCGATGGAACGCTTATACGACCTTACCGTGGAAGCAAGCTTATTCCCGGATCTGACGGAAGAGCAGATCAACCATCGCCTGGTGGCCTGGTTCGCCAGCGGTAAATAAGATATAGATAACACAAGAAGCAAGGGGATCGGAAGAACAATGGATACACATGTCAAAACGGGCGGACAACCCGTAAAGCCTTATGAAAGCAATCGTGCGCGCATGCTGATTTCCTGTCCGGACGGACCGGGGATCGTTGCGGCCGTATCCCGCTTCCTGTATGAGCATGGAGCGAATATCGTGCAATCGGACCAATATACGATGGACCCCGAGGGCGGGATGTTTTTTATGCGGATCGAATTTGATTTGGACGGATTGGACGGGCGGATCGACGCGCTCAAAAGCGATTTCGAAGCGATTGCTTCGCAGTTCCGGATGCAGTGGAACATCTATCAGCTCAGCCGCAAAAAGAAGCTGGCCATCTTCGTGTCGAAGGAGGATCATTGCCTCGTCGAGCTGCTCTGGCAGTGGCAGGCCGGCGACCTGGACGCTGAAATCTCTATGGTGGTGAGCAACCATCCGGATATGAAGGAGTACGTCGAGTCGTTTGGGATTCCGTATTACCATATCCCTGTGACGCCGGAGACCAAACACGAAGCGGAGCAAAAGCAACTCGAGATCGTTAGCGGCAAGGTTGACCTGATCGTGCTGGCGAGATACATGCAAATTCTCTCTCCGGCCTTGATCGAGCCGTACCGCAATCGTTTGATCAACATCCACCATTCGTTCCTGCCTGCTTTTGTCGGGGGAAAACCGTACGCCCAAGCGTATAACCGCGGGGTAAAGATCATCGGTGCCACTGCGCATTACGTGACGGAGGAGCTGGATGGCGGCCCAATCATTGAGCAAGACGTGCAGCGTGTCAGCCACCGTGACGATGTGAGCGAGCTGAAGCGCATCGGCCGCACCATCGAACGGGTCGTGTTAGCCCGGGCAGTGAAATGGCATATCGAAGATCGGATTTTGGTGCATCAAAACAAGACGGTTGTGTTTAACTAACCGGCCGTGCAGTTTCCATTCGAGCAAAGAAAACCGGCATCCCAGACGGCTTGTCATGGGTGCCGGTTTTTTGCTATGATTACGCTCCCCGTAATACATAGTCACCGGCATAAACGGCGGATGAGTAACTAAATCAACTCAAAATATTTCATTCGCGAGAGAAGGTTTGGGAATAATGGTATGGAAAAGGGGAGAAGGAAGTGCTACAATAGATAAAGTCAAAATGATTTATTCAAAATGATTGTTTTGTAACCGCAGCGTTAAGGTTTCATGAGTTTCAAGATTTTTTCATCATTAAGGAGGAAATACGAATGCCACTTACAGACAACAATTCGATCGACAACCTCTCGATCACCACAATTCGTACGCTGGCGATCGACGCGATCGAAAAAGCGAAATCCGGTCATCCGGGCATGCCGATGGGCTCTGCTCCGATGGGTTATCAATTGTTCGCCAAAACGATGGTCCACAATCCAGACGAACCAACCTGGATCAACCGCGACCGTTTTGTTTTGTCCGCCGGCCACGGTTCCATGCTGCTGTACAGCTTGCTGCACCTGTGCGGTTATGACCTTCCAATGGAAGAAATCAAGCAATTCCGTCAATGGGGCAGTAAAACGCCAGGCCATCCAGAGTATGGTCACACTGCAGGCGTTGATGCAACAACCGGTCCGCTGGGCCAAGGGTTGGCGATGGCTGTAGGGATGGCGCTTGCCGAAACGCAACTGGCTGCGACCTATAATAAAGGCGATCTGAAAGTAATCGACCACTATACGTACGGCATCTGCGGCGACGGCGACCTGATGGAAGGCGTAGCCAGCGAAGCCGCATCGCTTGCCGGCCACCTGAAGCTGGGCAAATTGATCTTCCTGTATGACTCCAACGACATCTCGCTGGACGGTAAGCTGAACCTCAGCTTCTCGGAAAACGTACGTCAACGCTTTGAAGCTTACGGCTGGCAAACGCTGCGCGTCGAAGACGGCAACGATCTGGCTGCGATCGAAGCGGCGATCGAAGAAGCGAAACGCGACACCGAACGCCCAACGCTGATCGAAGTGAAGACGATTATCGGCTACGGCAGCCCGAACAAGCAAGGGAAAGGCGGGCACGGCGGTACGCACGGCTCCCCGCTGGGACCTGAAGAAGCGAAGCTGACGAAAGAGAACTATAAATGGGTTTACGAAGAAGATTTCTATGTTCCCCAAGAAGTGCGCGAGCATTTTGCCAAAGTCAAAGAACGCGGTATTGCGGCATATCAAGCTTGGCAAGAAACGTTCAAGCAATATAAAGCACAATATCCGGAGCTGGCTGCTCAATTCGAGCGTGCGATCGCTGGTGACCTGCCTTCCGGTTGGGATGCGAAGCTTCCGAAATACAGCCCTTCGGACAAAGCCGTTTCGACTCGCGTCGCTTCCGGTAACGCGCTGAACGGACTGGCTCCGAACGTGCCTCAGCTGCTGGGCGGCTCCGCTGACCTGGAAAGCTCGACGATGACGCATCTGAACGACCTGGCCATGTATACGCCGGAAACCCGCGATGGCCGCAACCTGTACTTCGGCGTGCGCGAGTTCGGCATGGCTGCGGCGATGAACGGCATCATGCTGCACGGCGGCTTGAAAGTATTCGGCGGTACGTTCTTCGTGTTCACCGACTACCTGCGTCCAGCTGTACGCTTGTCCGCTCTGATGAAGCTGCCGGTGACTTACGTGCTGACACATGACAGTATCGCGGTTGGCGAAGACGGCCCAACGCATGAACCGATTGAACAACTAGCTTCCCTGCGCATCATCCCAGGCTTGACGGTAATCCGTCCGGCAGACGCCAACGAAACATCCGCAGCATGGGCTTATGCAGTAGAAAATAAAGCGAATCCGGTGGCCCTGGTGCTGACGCGTCAAAACCTGCCGATCCTGGAAAACACGGCTGAAAAAGCACGCGAAGGCGTGAAGCGCGGCGGTTACGTTGTATCCGATGCGAAGGACGGCAAGCCGGTGGCTCAGATCATTGCTACAGGCTCTGAAGTTCAGCTGGCGATCAAAGCCCAAGCCGCATTGGCTGAAGAGGGCATCCATGTACGCGTCATCAGCTTGCCAAGCTGGGATCTGTTTGACAAGCAAGATCAAGCTTACAAGGACTCCGTCATCCTGCCGGATGTCAAAGCCCGCGTAGCCGTAGAAATGGCGCATCCATTTGGTTGGGAACGTTTTGTCGGCGAGAAAGGCTCGGTCATCGGCATCGACAAGTTCGGGGCATCCGCGCCTGGCGACAGAGTGATCGAAGAGTACGGCTTTACGGTTGAGAACGTCGTTAGCCACGTGAAAGCTCAATTGAAATAATTTTAGTGTAAGTTCAACAAGTCGGGTTAAGGCCGACTTGTTGAACAACCTCTTGTTAGGGGATGGAAGGGAGAGGGGAACGTGACCCAGCAACTGCAAAATGTGACTGTAGATAAGCAAGCCAACATCTATTTCGACGGCAAAGTCACGAGCCGGACCGTATGGCTTCCAGACGGAAGCAAACTGACGCTGGGGATCATGCTCCCCGGGGAGTACGAATTCGGCACGGATTCGCTGGAAGTGATGGACATCTTGTCCGGGGACCTGAAGGTGCTGCTTCCGGGCGAAACGCTGTGGCGCGAAATTAGCGGGCGTGGAACGTTCACCGTTCCCGCCAAGTCTTCCTTCAAGCTGGAGGTGCGCAGCGTCACCGATTACTGCTGCTCCTACGGGGCAGGAGCCGAGGCGTAGCAGCCTCCTGGCGGGATAACCAAAAAGGCAGGTATCAGCGAATGAACGACAACGCTGAACCTGCCTTTATGTTCCTCTCCTGTTGGAGCGGCTTTCTGATTATTCGCCGATTTGCTTGCCAATCCAGGCTTCATACACTTTGACGATGGAGGAGAGGTCCTCATCGCCGAAGCCTTGGGTTTGCCCCGCTTGGAACAGGCTCTTGGCCAGGTTCAGCATCGGGGCCGGGATGCCGGAGCCGTCGGTTAGCGCAGACGCGAGCTTCAAGTCTTTGAGCATCAACGCCAGCGAGAATTGATTCGTAAAATCATGCTCTATGATTTTGCGGCCTTTGAGCTCTGCGGCTTTACTGCCGGCGGAGCCCAGCTGCACGAGCTCCAGGAAGCGGTCGGCCGGCAGACCCGACTTGGCGGCGATCGCAAAGCCTTCGGCCAGCGCCAGGTTGTTGATGCCAACGATGGTGTTGTGGGCCAGCTTGGCGACGGCGCCGCTGCCGTTGTCACCCATGTGCAGCACTTTTTTGCCCATCGTGTCAAACAGATCCGTTACTTGCGCCAGCGTCTCCGCCGAGCCGCCGACCATAAAGACGAGCGTGCCGTCGATCGCTGCCGGCGAGCTCCCGGTGACCGGGGCGTCAAGGAACGCGCCGCCAAGTGCGGCTACCTGTTTAGCCAGACGTTGCACGAGCGCCGGTGAGATGGTGGAGCAGTCGATGACGGTCGTTCCGGGCCGGATTCCGGCTAAGACGCCGTTTTCCCCTTCGTATACTTCAGCGATGGAATCATCGTTGCTGACCATGGTGATGACAACGTCCGCTCCGGCGGCGGCTTCCTTTGGTGAAGGGGCTACGGCGGCACCCAATTCGGCTAACGGCGCTGCTTTAGAGGCGGTCCGGTTAAATACTGTTACAGGATAACCTGCGCGAAGCAGGTTCGAAGCCATCGGTGCACCCATCGTCCCGAGGCCGATAAATCCGATTGTTTTCAAGTTCGTCACCAACTTCCCATAAGAATTGAACATCATTTAATTATTTTAGCACGGGTTGTGGAAACCTGTATATTGTGCCCTTGTCATCGCTGGGAAATTACAGTATCCTAGGTTTAAGTTATTTGAGGCGGCGTTCAGCCCGGGTTTTTTAAGATATCAGAAAGTATAAACTTCGGGGCATTGGCATCCTGATATCGCAAGAAAAACTTCCGCTAAACGCGGTCTGTCTACTTTGAATGTACGTCGATAGACGTTTTTCTTACCAGACAGTATTGAACGTTTCCTCTTGGATAGGGCCAGTTAAGATAAATATTAGACGGAGGAGAGTATCAGCTATGTCCAAAAAAGTGACTTTTGACTACAGTAACGCCCTGCAATTCGTTGGACAACATGAAATCGATTATTTTGCCGAGCCTGTTCGCGTTGCTCATGAGCAATTACATAATGGCACCGGGGCAGGTTCCGACTTCCTGGGTTGGATCAACCTGCCGACCGATTATGATAAAGAAGAGTTCACCCGCATTAAGAAGGCTGCGGCCAAAATCCAAAGCGATTCCGATGTCCTGATCGTCATCGGGATCGGCGGCTCCTACCTGGGTGCGCGCGCCGCAATCGAATCGCTGTCCCATTCGTTCTATAACCTCTTGCCGAAGGACAAGCGTAAGACGCCGGAAATTTATTTTGCCGGGAACAACATCAGCTCCACTTACGTGAATCACTTGCTTGAACTGATCGAAGGCAAAGACTTCTCCGTGAACGTCATCTCCAAATCGGGGACGACCACGGAGCCGGCGATCGCTTTCCGTATTTTCCGTGCGGCATTAGAGAAGAAGTACGGCAAGGAAGAAGCGCGCAAACGCATTTACGCGACGACCGACAAAGCGAGAGGTGCCTTGAAGAAGCTGGCTACCGAAGAAGGCTACGAAACATTTGTGATTCCGGACGACGTTGGTGGACGTTATTCCGTATTAACTGCGGTTGGCCTGTTGCCGATTGCGACTGCAGGTATTAATATTGAAGAAATGATGCAAGGCGCTGCCGACGCGGCGAAGGAATTCAGCAACCCGAACTTGGCAGAGAACGCAAGCTACCAATATGCGGCTGTCCGGAACGCTTTGTACCGGAAAGGGAAAGTCACGGAAATTCTCGTGAACTACGAGCCTTCCCTCCACTACGTATCGGAATGGTGGAAGCAGCTGTACGGTGAAAGTGAAGGTAAGGATTACAAAGGTATCTATCCGGCATCGGTTGATTTCTCCACCGATTTGCACTCCATGGGCCAATTTATCCAAGAGGGCAACCGGAACATCTTTGAAACAGTCATTCAAGTAACAGAGGTGCCTAGCCACATCACGATCGAATCCGATCCGGCGGACTTGGACGGCTTGAACTTCCTGGCCGGCAAAACGCTGGACTTCGTGAACAAGAAGGCGTTCCAAGGTACGCTGTTGGCGCATACGGATGGTCAAGTACCTAACTTGGTTGTCAATGTGCCGGATTTGACACCGTACTCCTTTGGTTACCTGGTGTATTTCTTTGAAAAAGCCTGCGGTATCAGCGGATATCTGCTGGGCGTAAATCCGTTCGACCAACCGGGTGTAGAAGCGTACAAGAAGAACATGTTTGCGCTCCTTGGCAAACCGGGGTACGAGAAGGAAAAGGCCGAACTCGAAGCGCGTCTTTCCAAGTAATATAGGTAATTTCTATTAAATGTTTATCAGCGCCAGAAGCAGTTCACCGGCAAGTTCCGGAGGAGCTGCTTCTTGGCACATTCATAAGGATGGTCTCATATGCTAGAAAAGTACAAGACGGTCAGGCAATCCGGAGAAAAGGAAATCGTCATCAAGAAATCAAGGTTTATCGGGCACGTGAAGCCGGTGGAAACCGAAGCTGAGGCGCTCCAGTTTATCGAGGAAATCAAGAAGAAGCATTGGAACGCTACGCACAACTGTTCCGCTTATATGATCGGGGAACGGGACGAAATCCAGAAGCAATCAGACGACGGAGAGCCAAGCGGTACGGCCGGGAAGCCGATTTTGGAGGTGATCAAAAATCAGGGCCTCAAGAACGTGGCAATCGTCGTAACCCGGTATTTTGGCGGGATTATGCTGGGGGCGGGCGGCCTCATCCGTGCGTACACCGACGGAGCTGTCGCAGCGCTCGAAGCAGGAGAAGTGATCACCCGCGTATTGCATCAAGAAGTGTTTGTTGAACTGGATTACACCTGGCTGGGCAAAGTGGAGAATGAACTGCGGAACCGTGGCATCCGTAAGGGAGAGACGGTGTTTGCGGATAAGGTGACATTATGCTGTCTGCCGCTTCATCCGGAGGCAAGCGCCTTCATGGATTGGATGACCGATTTGACGGGGGGTCAGGCCGTGATGACGGAAGGTGACAAGGTTTATTTTATTGAAGGGGAATAAGGCCTATGGCAAGAAGAGCAGTTGATCAGGAGTTGTCGAGAGAAAGAATTATGGAAGCGGCCCGTCATTTGTTCATTACCAAAGGGTACCGCGGAATATCCATGAGGAGCATCGGTCAGCATTTGGGATACAGCCACGGCTCGCTATATTATCACTTCAAGGAAAAGGCCGAATTGTTTTACGCCATCGTGGTAAAAGATTTCGAGTCGCTTACCCACCTGTGCGAGCAAGTGACAAAACGACCGCCAGCCGACGGGCTCACCAAAGCGGAACAGCTGATGCTGGAGTTTATCAAATTCGGCTTGGAGCATCCGCACCAATACGAAATCATGTTTATGCTCAGGGATGAGGAGATCCTAGCATACTGTCGCAACGAACAAGCTAAATGTTTTAATATGTTCGAGTCGCTCATTCGCAGTTTTCTGCAGGAAGAGAAGCATCCGCTGGAGAAGCATCCGTCTCTTCCGCTCAGTATGTTTTTGGGTATGCATGGATTTATCTCTTACTACATCCAAGATCGGCTGACCTTTGAAGAGATTAAGCCGGCTGCTGTCGCCCACGTAAAGTTGTTAAGCCACAGCGTTTACCGTATAACGTCATAAGGCGTTTTTGTTTTCACTTTGCACTTTATCCAATTACACCAGTATAGCATCAATACTTTATAACACTAATTGACAAAACCGGCCATTCCGAGCTGAAGTTCATCGGGAAGTGCCGGTTTTCGTTTGGGTTTTGGCGAAAAAAAGCCGTACTCCCCGCTTGGTTGCTACTTTTTTTCAGATTGACGGAATGCCTAGGGTTTGGTAATCTATTCTTAACATTAATCCAAGTAAATTTATCAGAATTCAACGAATGATTGAACGGATTCGGGCAGCATTGAGAGGAACGGCAGCAACTTGACTTGGGCTTTCGAAACTGGAAAGGATGTGGGGTTTGGCATGCATGTAGAAGTGCGGAACTTAAATAAGCATTTTGGCAGCTTCCATGCCGTTCGAGATGTTAGTTTTGGCATCGAAAAGGGGCAATTAATCGGCTTGCTGGGGCCGAGCGGCGGCGGTAAAACGTCGATTCTTCGTATGCTCGCAGGTTTGGAGCAGCCGGATGAAGGGGAGATTCTGTTCCATGGACAGCGGGTCAATGAATTAAAGCCGCAGGATCGCGGAATCGGCTTCGTATTCCAGAGTTATGCCCTCTTCAAGCATATGACCGTATTCGATAATATTGCTTTTGGGTTGCAAGTGAAGAAAGTACCGAAGGCAGAAATACGGAAGCGGGTGATGGAGCTGGTTGAGCTGACCGGGCTGAGCGGATTCGAGCACCGCTACCCGCATCAGCTGTCCGGCGGGCAGCGACAGCGGGTCGCTTTTGCCCGGGCCTTGGCTCCGCAGCCGCAGCTCTTGCTGCTGGATGAGCCGTTTGCGGCGATCGACGCAAAGATCCGCCAGGAGCTGCGGTCGTGGCTGCGCGAGTTGATCGAGCAGGTGGGCATCACCTCCATCTTCGTCACCCATGACCAGGATGAAGCAATTGAAGTTGCCGATGAGATTATGATCATTAATCAAGGCCGGCTGGAGCAGAAAGGGACGCCATGGGATATTTATAAGGAGCCGCAGACCCCGTTTGTCGCCTCGTTTATCGGCCAATCGACGCTGGTGGAGCGCGCCACCGATCTGAAGGGCTTCGAGGAAGAATGCGGAGGGATGGCGACGAAAGCCTTGATCCGTCCGGAGTATATTGAAGTGGGCACTGAGCACGAGTTTACGCTGTTATCCGCAACCGCTCCAGGTGTGGTGAAGCATCTCCACTTCCGCGGCAGCGAATGGCTGGTGGAGGTCGAGGTCGGCGGACATACGCTGACAACCTTCCGCTCCCTGGAGAAGGAAACGTTGAAGGCAGGACAGGAAGTGCGCGTGCTGGTGCACCGCGCTTATCTCTTTGACGACGAACGAAGCTGGATTCTTGAGAATCCGCTGAAGCGTGAACCGCTCAGCGTGATCATTTAAATCTAAAGGGCTGTATCGTGGAAAGCCGTTTACGCTTTCCTTGATACAGCCCTTTAGTTGTTATTTCATACCGGAAATCGAATAGTTTTCGATAATATGTTTTTGGAAGATGATGAAGATGATGATGATCGGAACAACCATAAATGCCGAGCCTGCCATCTGCAAGGCGTAGTCTCCGCCGTACTGGCCTTTAAGCAGCTGCAGGCCAACCGACAGGGTATATAGACTCTCGTCGTTTGCAATGATCAGCGGCCACAGGAAGCTGTTCCAGCCCGCGATAAAGGTCAGGATGCCTTGTACCGCGAGGATCGACTTGGAGATCGGCAAGGCGATCTGTACGAAGATACGGAATTCGCCGGCCCCGTCCAGACGGGTGGCTTCCAACAACTCGTCGGGAATCGTCGACATGAATTGGCGGAACAAGAAAATGCCGAAGGCCCCTACTAAGCCTGGAAGTACAATCCCAATCATCGTGTTGGTTAGGCCCATCATGTTCAGGATCAGATAGACCGGAATCATCGTGACCTGCCCGGGAATCATCATGGTGGCCAAAACGAGATAGAACAGACCATCCCGTCCCTTAAACTTGTACTTCGCGAAAGCAAAGCCGGCCAGGGCGTTCAGGAACAGACCCAGGAAGGAAAAGACAACGATGATCAACGTATTTCGCAAATAAACGCCAAACCGCATATTCTCAAACAGTTCTTGGAAGTTCTCCAGGGTGAACTGGTGGGGCCACAGGGTCGGCGGGATCTGCGCCACTTCGCTTTCCGGTTTAAACGACGACAGGATCATCCAGACGAATGGCAGCAGCATCAGCAGGCCCATCACGCCGAGCAGAATTCCGACCAGCCATTGCAGCGCTTTATCGCCCGAGGTTCTGGTTTGCATGTGTGTACACCTCCCGGGATGACATCAGACATCCGCTTCCTTGTTTTGAAATCTGAATTGGATCAACGTGATCAGGATAATGGCGAAGAACAGAATAAAGGAGCCTGCCGCAGCATATCCGAATTTGCTGAATTGAAAGCCGTTGTTATAAATAAACAAAGCTACGGAGATCGTGCCATCCAGCGGACCGCCTTTGGTCATGACAAAAGGTTCCTCGAAGAACTGCAGCCAGCCGATCATCGTGGTGATGGAGACAAAGAAGATGGCGAAGCGCAGCAGCGGAATCGTAATCGACCAGGTTTGCCGCCAGTTGCTGGCTCCGTCGATTTGCGCCGCTTCATAATACGTTTTCGAGATGCCTTTGATCGCAGCGATGAAAATAATCATATTTAAGCCAATCGCCCGCCATACGGCCAGGATAATCAGCGAGATTTTCGCCATGACCGGATCTTGCAGCCAAGGGACAGACCCGAACCCCAGCGAGTTCAAAATATAGTTGAGCAGTCCCAGCGACGGGTTGTACAGGTAGCTCCATACGACGGCTACCGCCACGACGTTGGTAACCGACGGCATATAGAAAATGACCCGAAATGCTTTGAAAATACGGGCTTTACCGAAGTTGATCAGCA